>JBAWYQ010000200.1:0-7179 GCA_037143475.1 Burkholderiales bacterium
GCATCTTGGCCGCCACGTCACCCAAGGCCATCAGGATTCGTGACCGCACTCAGTTACTTACACACCTGCGCCGTGCTCAGTAGCGGTGCTATTAAGTGCTGGGGAGATAAATCTAATGGTGGGCTAGGTGACGGCATCGTACTAGTCCCCGGCAGCACAACTTTCAGCAACATCCCGGTGAACGTTAGCGGCGCCAGCAACGCCACGTCAGTCTCGGCGGGAATATACAACACCTGCGCCGTGCTCACCAGCGGAGCTGTCCAGTGCTGGGGATATAGCATTACCGGCCTGCTTGGCTTTGGCAGCATCACCAATAGCAACATCCCGGTGAGCGTGAGCGGCGTAAGCAACGGCACTTCGATATCGGTGGGAGGTGCTCACACCTGCGTCGTGCTCGCCAGCGGCGCTGTGCAGTGCTGGGGATTAAACAATTACGGCCAGTATGGCAATGGCATCACAACCAACAGCAGCAGCCCGGTTTCGGTGATTGGTGCCAATGGACAAGGTCTGCTGAATTTGAGTGGCGCAGTACCATCTAGCTTGGCTACTGATGCGGACAAGGTGTTCGCATGGGCTGAAAGAACTTACGCAGCCGTTTTTGCGACATCGGGACAAGTTTCACAAACGATTCCGGGCTACCGGGTTCGAGCTTACGCTGGAGGCCACTACCTTGGTGTCAACGACAGTGGAACCGTGCATTTGTACTACCTTGGCCCGTTGAGCAACAACGCGATTTTGGATCTGGGCTTGCTGTCCGTCTGGGTGGTGCAAGCCGGTCCGTAACGTCAAACTCGGATACATCCAGCGCCAAACACGTCCATGCGAAGGCCCGCTTTAGGGTAGGCAGATCAAGAATCTGAGCACCTGTTTTGTGTCTGAAACGGTGTCAAATTTGGATGCCAGTGGTTCGGAGCATGGCTTGGACGTGCACAGGGGGCGTTATGTAGAGGACCCAGTTATGTAGAGCGACGGTTGTGGTCACACCCGTGGCAGAGTCACTAGGCTCAAACACTTGACCGAGCCCTCTACATAATCGCAGCACCTTTGAAAACGCCATTCGAGAGTCAAGTGCTCTTTAACGGCTAGCCTCTGCCTTGGACTACTACTCTGGCACACGAAGGACCCGAATGGCAGAGTGGCTTCAACGAAAGGCTGCGTTGGTGTGCGATCTCCACCAGTTGAGTCATCAATTCAACTAATCAGAGAGATTATGTCGAGCTCACGGAAACGGCATCGGTCCGGTCGCCTGCGTTGAAGCACCAACCCGACATCCGGCGCCAGAAGCTCTACATAACTGGGTCCTCTACATAAGTGCCCTTATGTCGAGCTCTACATAAGGGGCGGATGCGGGTACTGGTGAACGACAGCTATGTGGCAACCCCGTGCACTGCCAATCAGAAGTTGCTCGCCAAATTCGGCATCGTGTAGAGCAGCGATGTGGCGCGGTAGATTTCGACCAGAAGCGGTTTCTGTTTGCCGCCTGGTAGCTACGATGCGGCGCCTCAGTAATAATGACTGCACCTCATGATAAGTAATGTAAATCGCCTGCTTGTATGCCTGACAGTCTTATTGTTATGCTGCTGCGGGATTGCGATTGCAGTCACGCCGATGGTCTCGCTGGGTCAGGACCACGGCTTGGCGCTGCGATCCGATGGTACGGTGGTGGCCTGGGGGTCGGACACAGTTGGTCAGCTGGGTTTGGGTCGCCCACTGCTGTCGAACCGTCCCGTGAAGGTAGCAGGACTTTCCAATGTCCGAGCGATTGGCAGCGGCCCGGGCCAGTCGCTGGCAGTACGCCAGGACGGCACAGTGTGGGTCTGGGGCCAAAATAACAGGGGTCAATTGGGTGACGGAACCGCTGTTGATCGGTCGAGTCCGGTTCAGGTCTTGGGCGTGACGGGTGCCGTGATGGCCTGCGGCGGCTGGTACCACGGCGCGGCCCTGTTGCAGGACGGCAGCGTGTGGACCTGGGGCACCAGCATGGACGGGCAACTGGGCAACGGAAAGGGCGGTGATTACGCGGCTACAGCGCCTGGCCCGGTCACGGCGCTGAGCAACGCTACCGCCATCGCCTGCACCGGGGCGCAGACTTTTGCCTTGTTGCGTGATGAAACAGTGCGAGCTTGGGGCGCCAATGCCAACGGCGACTTGGGCGACGGCAGCACAACGGATCGTTACCTGCCGGTACCGGTGTCCGGGCTCGGCGAGGTAGTGGCGATCAACGGCAAGGCCGCCCTGAAGCGCGATGGCAGCGTCTGGGAATGGGGCAGGATCACCTGTTGTGGACAAGCTACGCCCAACCTGGTGCCCATTCGATCGGCCGGCGTGGACGGTGCAAAGGCGATCAGCACCGGTTGGAATAACGTATTTAACTCCCGGATCGCTGCCCTCAAGGGCGATGGTGTGACCTGGTGGCAGTGGATTCCCGGCTCCACCCCGGAACTACAAGCGCCAGTGGGGAACTTGGCTGCGCTGGCAGCAAACTTTAGTTACACGCTGCTACTCAAGGTAGATGGCAGCGTGCTGTCAGCTGGAGCAAACGGGGTTGGGCAGTTGGGCAACGGAACAACCGCTTCCAATGCGTTTGATACGCAAGGCAGTTTTCTGCCGATGGTGGGACTTTACAACATCACAGCCGTGGCCGTAGGCGAGAGCCATTCGCTGGCGCTGGATGCGAGCGGCAATGTCTGGGCCTGGGGCGACGACGGACATGGGCAGCTCGGTCGCGGTGCGACATTGACAGCGACCGTGGCGACTGTCGTGCCAGGTCTGAGCAACATCGTTCAGGTCTCGGCCGGCTGGCAAACCAGCGGCGCAGTGGATCAAAGTGGCAACGTCTGGACCTGGGGCAGCAACTTTACCGGCCAGCTTGGCTACGCAACGGCGGCCAACGGTTCGGCTCCGTTTCGCGTTCCTGGCGTGCAGGATGTGCAAACGCTCTTGGCTGGCACCGGCGCCTTCAACCCCACTTCTTTTGCCCTCAAGCGCGACGGCAGCGTATGGGCATGGGGACAAAGTCCTTGTGCAACTCCGGAGAACGACGCAACCGGTGGAGCGTCTAGCACGCCGTCACCTATTCCAGGACTTACCAAGGTCACCCAAATCTCCGCTTACGGCAACCTGCTTGCCGTTAGACAGGATGGAACCGTGTGGGCCTGTGGCAATAGCGGCGACGGCGCGCTGGGGTTGGGAGTAACCAAGTCAACCGTCGTACCGCTACAAATCCCGGGGCTCTTTGGTGTGAGATCGGTGGCGATGGGTGGCGGCCACAGCTTTGCTGTGAAGGCAGATGGCAGCGTCATGGCTTGGGGCACCGGGTCGCTAGGCAACGATACTGGATGGAGCCAGCAGCTAGCACCGACCCCAGTACCTAGCTTGGACAGCGTGGCAGAAATATCGACATCGCTCTACCACACGTTGGCCAGAAGATCGGACGGATCGGTCTGGGGCTGGGCCGGTAATGGTGGTGGGGGCAGCGAACTGGGTGGCAACTGGAGTTGGATACCCGGGCCAATTACGGCCCCGGTTCCCATGCAGGGTATCGCAGCAGGTGGCAGAAACAGTGCACTATTGAGTCAGGACGGTTTGCTCTACATGGGTGGGCAAAACACTGTCGGTCAATTGGGCGATGGCACGTTCGCACAACACTCGGACTTTGTTCTGGCGATCAATCCCGACGCCACCGATTTCCTCGACTTGATGTCCGGCACTCCAAAGAATATTCTGTCCAGGTTCGTGCCGCCCTTTCTAGTGAAAACTGAAAAGCTCGGCAGCCTGAATTCACTTACGTTGCGAACCGACGTTCGCGGTCTATTCGGGCCAACGGTGCAGACCCTCTCTGCCAAGGCTCAATCGGTGTCGGCGTACAAGCTTTATGTTGTCGCGCTGGCAGGAAGCAACAATATCCTGAACTGGTTCCAGCTCAACGCCAATCGAAACTGGAGCGCGCTGGAATGGCCAATGGCGGAGTTTTTGTCCAACGTGTCCTTGAGCAGTAGGCTTGACAGCGTCCTGGTGGAGATTTTTGACGGTGTCGACTTGTCGAATCTGATCGGCTCACATATTTATGTAGGATATGGAACGGATGCTGATGAAATGTTGAGAGCGAACCGGTACCGTGAGGTGATGATGATCGCGGCGCCTCAGTAAATTGTTTCGGAACAGGTTCGGTGCCGGCTTGACGGATGCCAATTCGTTCAATTGCGACCGCCCGAGACCTCGTAGATCAGGCGATATCGCCCGGCAGCCAGCATCTCGTCAGCATCGCGCCCATAGCCTAAGTAGAAACGGGTACCGATCAGAGTTGACAAATCTGCGGCGTCCATGACCTCAATGAGGATGGTGTCGGACGCGCTGTCGAGCGCGACGCCATCGAGGTAGCTGGATAAGGGCCAGCCCAGCGGAGCCCAGCTTTTGTTGGCCTTCAGTGCCCACCAGGCGACAGGGCTGGTGCATTCACTTGTGCAGGCCACGACGTAGACACTGTACCCAGCGCGTGCTGCCCGCGCACTGTGATTCCCGAGGGCACCGACATTTCCACCAGCGCTGACGAGTGGCGTGACTCCCCGAATCGTGAGGCTCAGCGAGGTGGTCGACAAATCACCGCGTTTCTGGGCGACGGTCAAAAATGGAGGTCGCTTTGGCGCAGGAACCAAGTCCACTACATCCGGGTCAAGGTCAACGAACCCAAGCGCACCATCGGTCAATGCAAGCGTTGTATCGCGCTGCACGCCTACCAGACCATTGCCCAGTTGACCCATATCGTTCCAGCCCCAAACCGTGCCGTCGGACTTAAGCGAAAGGGCGTGGTCGTAACCCGCAACAAGCCCGGCCGCATTTTGCATATCAGGCAGTAGTGCCGGTCCCAGTCGCTGGCCTAACACCGACGGATCCCCCAGCTGGCCGAGGAAATTTGTGCCCCAGGTCCAGACACGGCCGTCGCTGGTGCGCGCCATCGAGAAGCCGTAACCCGCCGCCACGTCGATCACCGAACTGATGCCCGTCACCTGGGTGGGGTTTGTCATCACTGTTTCGCCATCGCCCCACTGCCAGAGGCTACCGCGAGTGTCTACCGCAAGCGAGTGGTAGATGCCGGCCGCAATGGAAACAATGCCTGCAAGGCCCTTGACCTGCACCGGTTTCAGGCGCGAAGTAGTGGTTGCATCACCCAGTTTCCCCACGCGGTTGTTATTCCATTTCTAGTGCATTGATGTAATAATACGTCTCCATCAACACTGATGGAGACAAGCATGTCACGCCCAGCGACCGGAGACGACCAGGTATCGATGAGTGCCCGCGAAGCGATTGCTTCTGCGCAAACAGTGGAGCAGTTGCGCCAGGCGCAAGCGGTTGTTTTGCCGCTGGACTACGCGATGAGCCTGGCGGACACGGCACAGGTTATCGGCGTATCGCCCGGATGGGCGTGCCAACTGCGGCGGCGTTTTATGCAGGGCAAAGTAGCAGGTGCCCCGGATGCTTCAACGCCGGGCGGACGTAAGCGTCAAAATATGACTGTGCAGGAGGAACGAGAATTTCTTGCTCCTTTCCTGGAGTCGGCCGCAGCCGGTGGGGTATTGGTCGTTGGCGAGATCAAGGCGGCACTGGACAAGCGTCTGGGGCGCGAAGTGGCACTGGCTTCAGCCTACAATTTGCTGCACCGCCACAACTGGAGAAAGCTCGCTCCAGACAAACGCCATCCAAAAAGCGATCCCTTGGCTCAGCAGGAGTGGAAAAAAACTCCCCGAAACTCTCAGGCAAATCCGCAAAGAGTGGGCGCAAGATCAACCCATCAAGTTAAATGCGAAGGGACTCCCCACTTTCTGGTAACGGCATCAAGTGCCAAGATTGGTTTGTAGGAAAGTCAATCTAAAACCTTTGAAAGGGGAAGTCCCATGAGCGAGATTACACGAGTCGGCGTGGATTTGGCAAAATCTGTCATTCAGATAAACGCCGTTGATGCTGGTGGCAAACTTGTTGCCAACCGGCAACTGAGTCGAGACAAGTTTCTGTCGTGGTGCGCTCAGCTACCGGCAGGCTGCTTGGTGGCGATGGAGGCCTGTGGGGGATCCCACCATTGGGCCCGTCAGCTCATTGGCCTAGGCCTGAGCGTAAAAATCATCGCGGCACATTTGGTGGCACCCTACCGACTGCAGGGCAAAGGTGGCAAGAATGACGCCAATGATGCCGCAGCCGTTTGCGAAGCGGCGTCCCGACCGAACATGCGTTTTGTACCGGTCAAAACTACGGTTCAGCAGGGCATATTGTGCGTGCACAGTTTGCGCGAGGGATTTAGGGAAGAGCGTACTGCGAGCATTAATCGCATCCGGGGCATGCTGACTGAGTTCGGCCTGGTGGCGGCCAAGAGCCTGGAGAAATTGCGCGAGAAGCTGACCGAAATGTTGGAAGATGCCAGCAATGATCTGTCCGGATTGGCGCGACTGGTCATTCAAGAGGCCTATGACCATTGGAAGGGTCTCGACAAGCGCATCGAATGGTGCGATGAGCGTATCAGTGCGCATGCCAAAGATGATGCGCAAGCCAAGGCTGCCAGAGAGCTTATGGGAGTTGGCCCGGTGACGGCCTCTGCAGTGGTGGCTATCCGCCCCCTTCGACTAACGCGAATGTAGAAAACCGTAATCAATAGAAAAACGATATGGGTGCTTGACAGCGTGAGGAGTCCCTGTAATGTTTCAGGACGAGGCGCGTTTTGGGCGCATCTCGGATGTGCTCAGGTGTTGGGCTCCCAAGCCCATACGCCCACTTTGCCAAGGCATGCTAACGCACGAGTACACCTACGCCTTTGGCGCAGTGGATGTTTGCACGGGCGAACTCGACAGCCTGATCCTGCCGCATGTCAACACTGGGTGCATGCAGCTATTTCTCAACGAGGTCGCTGCTCGCCATCCAGACGAGCGCATCGTGATGGTGATTGACGGCGCAGGATGGCATCGAAGTGAGTCGCTGAAGCCACCCGCAAATATCTATTTGCTCAGCCTGCCGCCCTACGCACCTGAACTCAACCCCATTGAGCATGTGTGGGACGAGCTACGCGAGAAGTTCTTCCATAACCGGGTCTTCAAAAGCCTTGACGCGCTTGAGGATCATCTGGCATTGGCGCTGAAGTCTTGTAAGCGTCTAGGCGAGGCACCTTGATCCCAGGTTAGTTTTATTCAAAGATCG
>JBAWYQ010000201.1:0-7072 GCA_037143475.1 Burkholderiales bacterium
ACCAGCATTGAGTTGTACCGCCCCGCAGCGGACGGTCGTATTGAGCCGGTGAGCACTGGCAGCGTCATGCCGTTTTCCGGTCGCCCGTACGCCAACCGCTTTTTTGTATTTCCACTGACACTCTCCGCGCACACCAAGCAAACCTTGTACCTACGAGTCTTTTCCAACGGCCCGATTTCCATTCCGGCCTACCTGTGGAAAACCGAGGCCTTTTACGCTTATGAGCGCGACGACTATTCTCTCCAGGCGTGGTACTTCGGTATTGCGGCCGCGATGTTGATTTTTAACCTCCTGCTGTACATCGCACTGAGGGACGCATCCTATCTGCTGTACGTGACCTTTGTGACTTGGATGTCGCTGACCATTGCGGCACAAGCAGGTCTTGCGAAGGAATTTCTTTGGAATGATGCTCCGCTTTGGTCCAACATCGCATCCAGTGTGAGCTATTCGCTTTCGCTGGCTTCGCTTCTGGTGTTCATGCGCCATTTTCTAAATACTCGAAAGATCATTGCACATTCAGACTATTTTGTTCTGCCACTCATTGGGTTGTATCTGATTGCGCCCATTGGTTATGGAATTTCGCTGACCACCTTTATCAAGCCCGCCGCGATGTTGTACGCGGCAACGGGCGTTCTGATCCTGTTTATGGCATTGTGGTGCGCCTACAAACGCCAGCGCAATGCGTACTTTTTTTTAGCCGCATTTGGAGCGTTGTGTATTGCTGCCATAGTTACCGTTCTGAGGGCGACGGGTGCATTACCGACCAACCACATGACGGTTAACGCACTTCAGCTTGGCTCTGGGGCAGAAATGCTGTTATTGGCCTTTGCATTGGCTGACCGGTTCAACGAAATTCGCAAGGACAAAGTCAGAGCCCAGACTGAAATATTGAAAACCAAACAACTGCTTGTAGAAACACTACAAGACTCAGAGCGGGTGCTGGAAAATCGAGTGCGAAGGCGCACGTTAGAACTGGATCTGAAGAATGCCGCCTTGATGCAGGCCATGTCGTCCCTGGAAATGGTCGAACGCATCGCACGACATGACCTCAAGACTCCGCTGGGTTGCCTTGCTACGGCACCCAGCCTGCTGCGAGAAAAGCGTGCAATGAGTCCACAGGAAGAAGCCATTCTCTGCATGATGGAATCCGCTGCGAACCGTGCACTGCGAATGGTCAATTTGTCACTTGACCTGTTTCGTATGGAAAGCGGAACCTATACCTTCAAACCGGTTGGTGTAAATCTAGGGGCATTGATCGGATCGGTAATCCAGGACTTGGGTGTTCAGGCGAGTTCCAAGAAAGTTGCATTCCGTGTCATTGAACCGGACGCTAAAGTGGTTGCACAGGGAGAAGATGAGTTGTGCTACTCCATCATTGCGAACTTGGTAAAAAATGCGGTTGAAGCGGCCTTACCAAGTTCCACGGTCACGATTTCGCTGGCCAATGAGAGTCAAGCAATCCTGAAAATTCACAATGATGGCGTCGTACCCCCAGACCTGCGGGACAAGTTTTTCGAAAAGTATTCCACAGCCGGAAAACTGGGTGGAACCGGGCTAGGAACCTACTCTTCGCACTTGCTGGCAGTCGTGCAGGGCGGCAACTTGACAATGGAAACATCAGAGAGTTCGGGTACCACACTGACACTGATGCTAGACCATTGGCGAGGGGCAGAAGCTGTTGTTTCAGTGGACGAAGTCACGACCCTTCCTGCCCAACGCGTTCTTGTAGTGGATAACGATGAGTTCACCCGCATGATTGTGCTAGAGCAACTTGCACAATCGCCATTGGATGTTAAGTTCGCCATCAACGGCAGCGAGGCGGTTGAGATGATCAAACATTGGCGAGCCGATGTGATCGTCATGGACATCGAAATGCCGGTATTGGGAGGCATGGATGCGTTGTTGAAAATACGCGCGTTTCAGTCCGAAATCGAGCAAGCGCCCAGCGTGATTGTGGCGCATTCGGGGCACGACGATGTAGCGAGTTGTGACGCATTTATTGCGCACGGATTTGATCATTACTTGAAAAAGCCAAGCGCAAAATCCGAGCTATTCGCCCTATTGCGACTAGCTCCGGTTTGACATAATTTCAGTGCAATGCAGAGTGACGTCGATCAAACGCGTACAGTCTTTCATTGTTCGGAACAAATAGCCCGAACCCTACCGAACACAGCCTACGCAAAAATACATGCAAATTACCGGACTCATACTCGCAGGGGGTCGCGGCTCCCGCATGGGCACCATCGACAAGGGCCTCGCCCCGCTTGGCGCCCAGCCCATGGTGCAACACGTCATCACACGGCTGCTACCCCAGGTACAGCAGTTGCTGATCAACGCCAACCAAAATCTTGATACCTATGCCGCATTTGGCGCGCCCGTGTGGCCCGACGCCATGCCCGACTTTGCCGGTCCCCTCGCAGGTTTGCAGACTGGGCTGATGCACTGTGAGACACCCTACCTGGTGACTGCACCATGCGACTCGCCATTTCTTCCGACTGATCTGGTGCAGCGACTGTCAGCGGCCTTGCAGATGGAGAACGCAGACCTGGCGGTAGCGGTAACGGGCGTTGGTGACTCCCGCCAGCCGCATCCCGTTTTCTGCCTGGCAAAGACGTCCCTCTTGCCCCATCTCACTCAATTTCTCGAAGGTGGCGGCCGCAAGGTCGACCGCTGGTACGCAACGCTGCGCGTGGCCGAAGTACATTTCCCCGACGAAGCAGCCTTTCGCAACATCAACACCCTGGCTGAGCTGCAGCAAATGGCACCCACATGAAACAGCCCATCTTGACCCAACCAACATTGACCCAGTTTGTCAGCACCCTGGCCGACTATGATCCCAACGCTTTGCCGGTGGCGCAGGCCCAGCGCATCGTGCAAGAATTTGTGCAGCCCATTCTGGGCGTTGAGACCGTCTCTATTTGGCAGGCACTGGACCGGGTGCTGGCAGCCGACGTCATTTCCCCCATCAGCGTGCCCGCGCACGACAACTCGGCCATGGACGGTTTCGCGTTTCAGGGGATCGACTTGTCGGCCGACACCGCCACTAACTTCGCGATCGTGGGCACGGCCTTTGCCGGGCGTGCCTTTGATGGCACGGTAGGGCCCGGTCAATGCGTGCGCATCATGACCGGGGCCGTGATGCCCACCGGGTGCGACACGGTGGTGCCGCAAGAATTCACCCAAAACGCGTCCGAGACATCTGTCACCGTGCCGCGCGGCGTAGTTCGCACTGGCGACAACCGCCGTCTGATGGGCGAGGACCTGCAAGAAGGAAAGGCGGCCATCGCGGGGGGACGAATTCTGCGGCCGGCAGACCTTGGTTTGCTGGCCTCACTGGGTGTTGGCCAGGTCATGGTGCAGCGGCGCCTGCGCGTGGCATTTTTCTCAACCGGCGACGAGTTGCGCTCACTGGGCGATGAATTGGACCCAGGCTGCATCTACGACTCCAACCGCTACACCCTGTTTGGCATGTTGACGCGCCTGGGTTGTGAGCTGATTGACATGGGCGTGGTCAAGGACGATCCGGCTTCACTGGAAGCGGCCCTGCGCTCGGCCTGCGCGAGTGCTGACGCCATCATCACCTCGGGCGGGGTGTCGGTGGGTGCGGCCGACTACACCAAACAAATCATGGCCCAACTCGGCGACGTGACGTTCTGGAAAATCGGCATGCGCCCCGGACGCCCCATGGCGTTTGGCACCATCACCTCCAAGGGCAAATCAGCCTATTTGTTTGGCCTGCCGGGCAATCCGGTGGCGGTGATGGTCACGTTCTATTTCTTCGCCCGCGATGCGCTGTTGCGCATGGCGGGAGCCAGCGCTGCCCCCCTGCCCTTGCTGCGAGCCGCCTCACAGACTGACATCCGCAAGAAGCCGGGGCGCACCGAGTACCAGCGCGGCGTGCTGTCCACCGACGCTTTGGGCGCACCGGTGGTGCGGATCACCGGGTCGCAGGGTTCGGGCGTTTTGCGCTCGATGTCCGAGGCCAATTGCATGGTGGTCTTGCGCCACGAGCAAGGCAATGTGCGCACTGGCGAGCTGGTCGATGTGGTGGTTTTTGACGGACTAATGTGAGCAAAAATACTTCAACCCCCCCGTGAATAATGGATTGTTTGCTACATTAAAGGTAGCATAACCACTTTCAAACCAAGTCTGACTTCAGCCATTCCAGGGGAGACTGAAGCGCCGCCTCAAAACCCTCAAAAAATCGCCCGACGTGCAGGCCATCCATCAACGCATGATGCACCTCCACCGACAACGGCATCCACTGTCGCGCGCCGTCGGCATCGATGCGACCAAACGCGATCTTGGGTATGGAATCGTTTGGGCCCCATTGACGTGCGTTGGAGTAGCTGCTGAAGTGCACCCAGGGCAAGGTCGTCATATGCACCGTGGCTGTACCGTACTCGGCTGGAGCAAACGGTGCATCACGCAAGCGCCCATTTGCGATGGCGACTGCGCCCTGAGCGCAAAAAGCTGCAAAGTCGCGCCGATGTTCCAGCGTAGCAAAGCCAAAGGATTCGTCCTCGCGCAGCACCGTTGTGCTGCCATGCACTGCAGCGTGCACGCGCACGCGATCTCCTTCAAGCCGGTAACGAAACGGTGCAATTTCATTGGCTAGACGGATCGCGATGAAATGGTAGGCGAGGGAGAGGCTGCCAACACCCAGGTCTTGCACGGCCTGCTTGAGTTGGGCCACATCCATTCGGGTGCAAAGGTTGAAAACGGGAACGTCAAAATTGCGAAAAAATGCATACGCTGAACGCCTGTGCCAGGTATCCAGGTCGAGAAAGTGTTGGGTATCCAAGGACATTTGCGGCGATCACTTCACCAGACCCGGCACGGCTTGGCCGACACCATTGCCGAGCCGGGCTTGCAGGTAAACGCCTTTGCAAACTCGGACAAATTAGCCACCACCCCGTTGACACGGTAGCGTCCTGGTGAATGCGGATCGGTCACCGCCTTGACGCGCATATCCTCAGGCCGGTTGTTTTCACAGGCCCACTGTGCAAAACCAACGAAAAACCGCTGCTCCGGCGTAAGGCCTTCGCGGCTTTCCGGGGCCATGGCAGCGGTCTGTGCTTTCCAGGCAGTCCAGGCCAGCACCATTCCACCCAGGTCGGCAATGTCTTCGCCCAGCGTCAGGCGGCTGTTGATCTTGATATCGTCCACCACGGTGTAGTGTCCATACTGTTTGACGATGCACGCAGCCCGCGCGTTGAAGCGCTGATTGTCCTTCGGTGTCCACCAATTCTTCAGATTGCCCTGCGCATCAAACTGGCGGCCTTCGTCGTCAAAGGCGTGTGTCAATTCGTGACCAATGGTGCCGCCGGTGTTGCCGTAGTTGGGTGCGTCGTCCATCTTCGGGTCGTACAGCGGTGGCTGCAGCACGCCAGCAGGGAAGTTGATGTCGTTCATCTGGGCGCTGTAGTAGGCGTTGACCGTGGGGGGCGTCATGCCCCACTCTCCGCGGTCCAATGGCTTACCGATCTTGTCCAGCTGGCGCCGGGTCTCGAATTGCGTGGCACGGCTGACGTTACCGAAGAAATCACTGCGTGCAATCACCACGCTGCTGTAATCGCGCCAGCGGTCGGGGTAGCCGATCTTGTTGATGATGGACTTGAGTTTTTCTATGGCGCGCGCCTTGGTGGGTGCACTCATCCAGTCCAGATGCTCCAGATCGTCCTGCATGGCCTGCTCGATTTGCAGCGTCATGTTCAGGGTTCTAGCCTTCAATTCCGGACCAAAGGCACGCGCCACAAATTCCTGCCCCAGGGATTCGCCCAGCTGGGCGTCTGCCCAATGGACACAGCGCTTCCATCGTGGTGACAACTGCGGCACCCCCAGCAGCGTCTTGCTGAAAAAGTCAAAATCCGCATTCACAAAGGGTGTGGACAGCAAAGGCGACAACGCATGCGCCAGATGCCAGCGCAGGTAGACCCTGATATCACCCAACGGCAAGTTACGCAGTTGCTGCCCCAGCGCCTTGAAGAAGGCCGGCTCGGTGACATTGATATCCACGACATCACCCAGACCGGAAGCACCCAGATACGCGTCCCAGTCGAAACCCGGGGTTAGTGCCTGCAACCGGTCACGCTTCATTTTGTGGAACAGCTTGTAGGGGTCACGCTTGTCGACCTGCGACAGTGTGGCGCGGGCCAGCGCGGTTTCCACGCGCAACACCGTGGCAGCTTGTTGTGCTGCCATGACTTCTGTGGTCCCCAGCAGCACGAAGGTGCGCGCCACATGGGCGGCGTATTGCTTGCGTAGTGCTGCCGAGCGCGTGTCGTTCTTCAGGTAGTAGTCGCGATCCGGCAGGCTCAAGCCCCCGCCCACGGCAAAGGCCATGACGTTGGAGGAATTTGAAAAATCCTGGTCTGATCCAAAACCAAAAAACAGCCCGGCGTCGCCCATGGCCAGGTGGGCACGTGCCAGCATGGGAGCAAGGTCCGCGCGCGAACCGATGGCATCCACCTGCTGCAGCCATGTCTGCAGGGGTTCGGCGCCCAGTTGCTCAATGCGTGGCTCATCCATGCACGCCGCAAAGTAGTCACCCAACTGCTGCTGGGTAGCGCTGTTGCCCGCGCTGCGCTGGGCCAGCTGGTCGAGAATGCCCCACAAAAAACGCTGATTGTCCTGGTACAGCTTGCCGAACACACTCCAGCGACTCTGGTCTGCAGGAATGGGGTTTTTCTGGATCCAGCCGCCGCAGCTGTATTGGTAGAAGTCCCCACACGGGTCGGCCTTGGCATCCATGGCGGACACGTCCAAACCTGGGGTGTAAGGCAGTTCACGCAAGGGTTGCTCACCCTGTGCGCAGACGGTTGCCGCGCTGAGCAGCAGACAGATAACGAGCGCAATAAATCGTTGGGGTGCAGGAGGCATAGAGCGACGTTTGATAGACAGGCAGTTCATGCGAGTCTATCTGCTGAATCGCCCCTTCCTGCAAGGCCCAGCCCTGCAAGTCGCTTTAATTTCCGGCGTAACCCGGGTTGGGCTTGACGCCAACCAGGTTTGGCGTATTGAGCTTGCGGGCTGACACCTTGCCGCCACTGGCCTTGAGCCATGTCTCGAC
>JBAWYQ010000202.1:0-7017 GCA_037143475.1 Burkholderiales bacterium
GGTGGGGCACAGCTCAAATCTGACCTGTCTTCCCAGCGCGGCGGCGGCACTGGCCAGTGTGGTGAGCGTGAGGCTGGTGTCGGTTTCATCCAGCAAGCGGTTCAGTGCGGCGCGACTGGTGTGCATTTTTTTGGCCATGGCCGTCTTCGTGAGTTTTTGAACAGCCATTTCCTGCTCAATTTGCCAGGCGATGACGCGCTTCACGGCCACCGCTGTCGCTTCTTCGAGCATGGCTTCATCCGCAAGAAAGTCATCGAAGTTGCTGCCGATATGGGGATTGGTCATTTTCGTCTCCTCAACTGTTTCAATCGCTCTTTCGCCAGATCCAAATCCGGCTTGGGTGTTTTCTGCTGCTTCTTGATAAAGGCGTGCAATAGAACCAGTGTTCCGCCTTCGGTTACGAACAGCGTTCTGGCAATTCTGGTACCCAGCTTTGATCGAACTTCCCATAGGTCGCCACCGAGGTGATCGATCAGGGGCATACCCATCGGCCAGCCAAATTGCACCGTCTTGATGTCCTCCCCGATCAGCTTCCGATCGGTAGCGGAAAGTGCACGCAGCCAATCTCGCACAGGTTCTGTGCCAGCATCGGTCCTGAAGAAGCGAACATCAAGTATGGGTTGCCGTTCCATGCGCGCAGTGTATCAATATTGGTACGCTTGTTCAATCACTGATTTTGGCTGGCGATTAGGCGTCTCCACAGCGGTCACTCAGTCTGCATATCTGAATGGCAGGTACCAAGAAAACTCACGGGCAGGAGTGTGCCCAAAACGGCCGTAGCGGTTTCCCGATAGCGGCCAGCCACCCAAACCCAGGTTCAGCCAACTTGGATGCTCCAAAGCGGCCATTGGCGCCCCCAATCTACCGGCCATTACCCGACGCTCAAGGCGCCAAAATCAGGTCGGCTACATCCGCGCGTTTCGCAAGCCGAATAACTTTCTGTCGATTGCTTGCATATTGAAAGCTAGCGTTATAGACTTGCGTTTTGCAAGTCATAAATCTAATCATCGCCCAAGGAGTCGACCAAATGAATCCAAATCATGACTGCGGATCTCTGGAGTTTGTTGAGCCTCCGGGTTTCTGACCGCTCGTTGGAATGCAGGGACAACCGCCGCACGGTGCTGCAAGCGGTCGCTAGAGTCGCCTGTCCTCACGCGAGGTCAAAGACTGTAAATAGATCAAGGAGAAACCAGCAATGGAACTGAGCATCAATGGCAAGGTCCAGCCGATCCAGTCGGACCCCGCGACCCCGTTGTTGTGGGTCTTGCGTGATGAATTGAATCTGGTGGGCACCAAATTTGGTTGTGGTGTGAGGGCCTGTGGTGCCTGCACGGTGCTGGTTGATGGTGCCGCCCAGCGCTCGTGCTTGCTCCCGGTGTCTGCGGTCGAGGGCAAGAAGATCACGACCATCGAGGGTCTGTCACCCGACCGATCGCATGCACTGCAAAAGGCGTGGATCAAACATCAGGTGCCGCAGTGCGGCTATTGTCAGTCCGGCTTTCTGATGGCGGCCAGTGCGCTGCTCGCCGCAAATCCAAGACCGACAACCGAACAGATCAACAAGTCGCTGTCGAATATCTGCCGTTGCGGCACATATGACGCCATGCGTGCAGCCATTCAGGATGTCGTGGAGGGCACGGTATGAGCAAGACTGACGACAAGACCGCTAGTAGCGGTAAACCAAAGAGTATGACCCGTCGCCTCTTGTTGATCTCGGCGGCCGTGGTTGGTGGAGGGTTGGCCGTGGGTGCCGGCTACATCCAGAACAAGGCATCGCGCAACAAGGCTTTTGTGCTGACCCCGGGCAAGGGAGAAGCCGCGTTTGGGGCATGGTTCACCATTGATCCAAACGGCATTGTCACGGCCATGTCGCCACACCAGGAAATGGGGCAGGGCATCATGAGCTTGGTGGCGAGCTTGATCGCAGAAGAGCTTGATGCGTCGCCGGCGCAGATGCGAGTGATTCAGGCGCCGGTCAATACCGCCTACAGCAACGCGACCATGCTGCTCGATGGCCTGCCCTTCCGGCCCGACGATCATGGCCTGCTGGCCGAAGGGGCGCGGTGGACCATGCGGCGCATTCTCGAGGCGGTTGGCATCAATGCCACGGGCGGCTCCAGTTCAACCCGCAACGTGATTGATGCGGTTCAGCACGCCGCCGCGGGCGCACGGCAGTTGTTGTTGCAGGCCGCTGCCGCCAAGCTTGCCGTGCCGCAGGGCGAATTGAGCATCGACAATGGCGTGATCCGCCATACCAGTGGCAAGTCGGTGGGTTTTGGCGACGTGGCGACCGCCGCTGCCGGAATGCCGCTGAACCCAGGCACGCCCAAGCCACGCTCGCAATACCGCCTACTCGGCAAGACCGGCATGCCCCGAATCGATGTCCCGTCGAAGACCGACGGCAGTGCGCAATTCGGCATCGATGTGCGTCTGCCGGGGCAGCTGTATGCCGCCATCCGGCACAGTCCGGTGTTCGGTGGCACCGTCAAGAGCGTCAACTTTAAGGACAAGTCGGCTGCCATCAAGGGCACGGTGACGGGCAAGAACTTTGTCGCGGCCATCGCAACCAGCTACTTTGCCGCCAAGCAGGCTGTCGATGCCGCGCAGGTGGTGTGGGACGAGGGCGCCAATGCCAATCTGAATTCGGCAGATATCTTTGCACGCTACGCTAAAGCGCTTGATGCGGGTGAAGGCTTTGTCTACGAAAAGCGTGGCGACGTCAGCCGACCCGCCAATGGTAAGACGGTGAAGGCCGAGTACCGCGCACCCTTCTTGGCGCATGCCACCATGGAGCCACTTAACTGCACCGTGCTGCACACCGGCAGCAAGTGCGACATTTGGTGCGGCAATCAGGCACCGCTCCTGATCAAGTGGCTGGCGGGCAAGGCCGCGGGGCTCGAATCGGAGGCGATTGAAGTCCACACCCTGATGATGGGCGGGGGTTTTGGCCGCAAGTTTGAAATGGATGTGATCAACGAGGCGATCGAGATTGCCCGCTCCATGCCGAACGTGCCGGTGCAAACGATCTGGTCGCGCGAAGAAGACATGCAACACGACTTCTATCGCCCTGCGGCACTCGGCCGATTCGAGGCGACGCTGGACGACAAGGGTATGCCGCAGCGCTGGGTGACACACATTGCGGGTCCCTCCATCATGGCCCAGGCGACGGCCCGCATGGCCGGAATGGCTGGCGGGGGCATGCCGGACAAGACCAATGTGGAAGGTGCAACCTTCCTGCCCTATGCCTTGCCGGCTCTGGAGGTACGCCATTCACTGGTCGACGCCGGCGTGCCGGTCGGCTTCTGGCGCAGCGTCGGTCACAGCTTCACGGCCTTCTTTGTTGAGAGCTTTATCGACGAATGTGCGGCCGCAGCGGGCCAAGATCCCTTGACATACCGCTTGGCGCTGCTCGCGGCCAACGCGGACGACCCGACGGCGCAACGATTTGCGGCTGTCTTGCAGACTGCGGCCAAGATGGCCGGCTGGGGCGCGCCGGTTGCGCCGCTAGCAGGGCACAAGGTTGGACGCGGCATTGCGGTGGCCGAATCATTCCATTCGATCGTGGCCCATGTCGCCGAAGTCGCGGTAGATGCCAAGGGCGCGGTCAAGGTCACCAAGGTATTCAGTGCGCTGGACTGCGGCTTTGCACTCGATCCGGTGAACTCTCGAGCACAGATTCGCAGTGGCGTGCATTTCGGGCTGACGGCCGCACTTTTCGGTGAGATTGAAATCGAAAAGGGACGGGTGAAGCAATCCAACTTCCTGGACTACCAGATGCTGACCTTGGGCAGTGCGCCCGTGGTTGAAGTGGAGATTATCAACAGTGGTGCAGAACTGGGAGGGCTGGGCGAACCCGGTGTGCCGCCGATCGCGCCGGCGGTTGCCAACGCCATCGCGGCCGCCACCGGAAATTTCCTGCACAAGATGCCGTTCAATACCGCCGAGTTGCTGGCTAGCGGAGTGGCCTGAGATGGATACGCTCGATACGCAGGTGCTGGACGCCGCACGTAACTGGGCTGCTGCCGGACATCGTTTTGCCCTGATCACCGTCGCCCGCACCTGGGGTTCCGCACCGCGACCACCGGGCGCTTGGATGGTGCTGCGCGATGACGGTCAGGTGCAGGGATCGGTTTCCGGCGGCTGCATCGAGGATGACCTGATCCGCCGTGCCGCCGCTGGCGAGTTCAATGGCAATGCTGGCAACACCGCGCCGCGCCTGCTGCGTTATGGCGTCACGGCCGATGAAGCCCATCAGTTTGGTCTGCCCTGCGGCGGCACGCTGGAACTGGTGCTGGAGCCGGCACCGGATGCCGCCCTGCTTGAACAACTCGCGCAACGCATCGGCGAGGGACAACTGGCGCAGCGAAGGATAGCCATCACCTCAGGCGTCGTCAGCATCGAAGATGGCGGTGCCGGCGACAGCCAACAATGGGATGGCGAAACGCTGGTGACCCTGCATGGCCCGGCGTTGCGCCTGCTGATCATCGGTGCCGGTCAGGTTTCACACTATCTGGCGATGATGGCGCAGGCGCTGGGTTATCGCGTATTCATCTGCGACCCGCGCAGTGAATACACCGATGGCTGGGATGTCCCCGGCACCGAGCGCATTGCCGGCATGCCGGATGATGCCGTGACCGAACTCAAGCTTGATCCGAACAGTGCAGTAGTGGCTCTGACGCACGACCCAAAGCTCGATGATCTAGCGTTGCTTGAGGCGCTCAAGTCGCCGGCCTTTTACGTCGGCGCTCTTGGCTCGCACGCCAACAACCGCAAACGCCGCGAGCGCCTGCTGCAATTTTGCGATCTGTCGCAGGCCGAGGTCGACCGTCTGCATGGCCCCGTCGGCCTGCCCATCGGCAGCCGCACGCCGCCCGAAATTGCCGTCTCCATCCTGGCTGAAATGACGGCGATCAAAAACGGCAAACACTCGCGGACGAGTGCAGAAGCGTTTGATCCCTACGCCTGCAGGATTGAATGAAGCGCATTGTCGGGATTCTGCTTGCGGCAGGCAGCAGCCGGCGTTTTGGCTCCGACAAGCGTCTGCATCCCTTGGCGGACGGCACGCCGATGGCGTTGGCATCGGCCAGACGTCTGGCTCATGTCTGCCACCGCACCATTGTCGTTATTCGTTCCGGTGATACCGAATTGGCCAGCCTGCTAACGAAGGAACTGGTGGAATGCGTCGTATGCAAAGAGGCGGATCAGGGAATGGGTCGCAGCCTGAGCTGTGGCATTGCCGCCAGTGCGGACGCCGATGGCTGGCTGGTCGCTCTGGCCGACATGCCATACATCGCGGCTGCTAGTTACCAAGCTGTTTTGGGCTCACTGCAGGATGGCGCCAAGCTTGCCAGACCGATGTATAACGGCCAGCTGGGCCATCCGGTCGGCTTTAGCTCCCGCTACCTACCTCAATTGCTCGCCTTGACTGACGACAAAGGCGGCAAGCCTATTCTCGATGCTTACCAAGCTGATATATGCTACTCGACGGTAGACGATTCTGGCGTTATCACGGACATTGATCAACGGTCCCGGGAGAGTGAGTTCGCCGAATCGGTAAGCTTCCCTCTACCCTGAACTTCAGCGTGGCAGATAGCTTTTTAGATATCCGGTCCTTGTAACTTCTATACCTTTAGCGAAGCGAACATGAGAATCAGTTTTGACAAAGCTTTCATTTTTCGGATTGAGGTTTGAGGGTATGGCAAATAATGAAGGAACTGGGGATTGGCGTTCGGTGTGCCCGATCAGTTCTGCTCTTGACGTGCTCGGCGACAAATGGTCGTTGTTAATCATTCGTGATCTACTCATCCATGGCCCACGAACTTATTCACAATTGCTTGAATCGCCTGAGCATATCGCGACAAATATTCTGGCTTCCAGGCTTGACCTTCTCACGTGTTTGAAACTAATCGAACGAACAAGCCCAGAGGCCGCTTCTCGTAATAACCCTTACCGCCTTACGGAAGGTGGAGCAGCGCTTCGCCCTGTGCTTGAAGCCTTGGGTAAATGGGCTGGCTCGCACCTTTCTGACTTTCACGCCAACATTGTGAAGTTGCCATAAGAACCCCGAAATATCCGAGACGGGGGAGCTTCAGCTAAGGCTTAGCGTACGATTTTTCCGTTTTCTGAGAGGCCCCCTGACAGAAAATGGACCTTCGCTCTGAAGCTCAATTACCTTTCTTTGAGTTACCGCTTCACCCTGGCGAGCTGGGTTTCACGAATCACCGCTTCCAACTTTACTGAAGGACAAATAAGGGCACGGAATTGCCGTTGGGCTTGAACATCCAACTCTCCTATTGAGTCTAGTCGCACGACATCGCACAGAGGACTGATCGAAAATGTACATCAAATACGCTTTGTGGTCCGCGCTCGCCGGCGGGCTTATTCCCGTAATGGGCGTCTTGAATGCACGCCTTGGCATGGCTATCGGCAATCCGCTCCAGGCACCTGTAATTTTGCTTATCGTAGCGCTAGCCTCAGGTTTGGCTGCTTCGCTCGCCTTGACCTCAGGACTGCCAAGTACGCAAAGTGTCGCCAGAGCCGCCCCCCTTGAGTTGGCAGGCGGATTGATCGTCTGCTTCTATGTTTTTAGTGCGACCTTGTTGGCTCCGAGGATAGGCATTGGCAACTTTATTCTTTTTGCGGTGTGCGCACAGATAATCACATCTGCCGCAATCGATTACTTTGGTTGGTTTGGGATCGTCGCGAAGGAAATTTCACCACTGCGTGCTGGGGGCTTGATACTACTTTTGGTGGGGTTGCTGACGACGCAGTTGGCAAACCGATAGGAATTAAGGCGTCGTCCAATCAGAAATCAACAAGGCACATTGGACCATCTGGCTGCTTTATCCAGCAAACCCGACTGCCGATGACCGGGCCATCAAATCGTCAAATTGAATGGCGGATATCGGGAGCACACCGGAAAAATTTTGAGTCGCAGCTCACGACCCGGCTACGCCCGCTTCTGGCCGGGTCCCGCCTGTGAGCCTTGCTCCACATAGCGGTCAGCCAGCAATTTGA
>JBAWYQ010000203.1:0-6945 GCA_037143475.1 Burkholderiales bacterium
ATGAGAGGTAATACCCCGTGATTTCCGAACCCGAATTTCAAGCGCTGGCTTCCCAGGGCTTCAATCGTATCCCCTTGATGGCGCAGGCCTTTGCTGACCTGGAAACGCCGCTTTCTCTGTACCTGAAATTGGCCCATATGCCCGGCGAGTCCGGTGCAACGGATGCCGACACCGGCAAAAACAGCTTTTTGCTGGAGTCTGTGGTGGGGGGTGAGCGCTTTGGTCGCTACAGTTTCATTGGTCTGCCAGCGCGCACTTTGCTGCGCGCCAGTGGATTTGGCGCTGGTGCCCTTACTGAAGTGGTGACCGACGGTGTGGTGGTTGAGACGTCCAAAGTCAATCCACTCGACTTCATTGCCAGCTACCAGAAGCGGTTTAAAGTGGCGCTGCGCCCCGGGCTGCCACGGTTCTGTGGCGGACTGGCCGGCTACTTTGGCTATGACGCGGTGCGATACATTGAGAAAAAGCTCGAAGCCGGTTGCCCGCCTGACGAATTGGGCTGCCCCGACATCCTGTTGCTGCAGTGTGAAGAGTTGGCCGTCATCGACAACCTGTCGGGCAAGCTGTATCTGATCGTCTACGCCGACCCCGGCCAGAGCGAGGCGTATTCGCGCGGCAAGCGCCGTCTGCGGGAATTGAAAGAGCGGCTGGCCCAGGCGGTCAGCATTCCCGCAGTGAAGCCAACACGCAGCTACCCGGTGCAACGTGACTTTGCCAAGGCCGATTACATTGCGGCAGTGGAGCGAGCCAAGGAGTTGATTGCTGGTGGCGATTTCATGCAGGTGCAGGTGGGCCAGCGCATCAAGAAACGCTACACCGAGTCACCACTGAGCCTGTACCGGGCGCTGCGTTCGCTGAACCCCAGCCCCTATATGTATTACTACCACTTTGGGGACTTTCATGTGGTGGGGGCTTCACCGGAGATTTTGGTGCGCCAGGAGCTGGTCACTACCGGAGAATCAATATCCACCAAGGTCACCATCCGGCCATTGGCCGGTACCCGCCCGCGCGGCGCCACGCCGGAACTGGACAAGGCTGCCGAAGCCGAGCTGGTGGGCGACCCCAAGGAGCGCGCCGAGCACGTGATGCTGATCGACCTGGCGCGCAATGACATCGGCCGCATTGCCAAAGTCGGCAGCGTCAAGGTGTCGGACGCATTCTGTGTGGAGCGCTACAGCCATGTCATGCACATTGTGAGCAACGTCGAGGGAATATTGCTCGACGGCATGACCAGCATGGACGTGCTGAAGGCCACCTTTCCCGCTGGCACGTTGACCGGAGCGCCCAAGGTGCATGCCATGGAGTTGATCGACCAGTTGGAGCCCACCAAGCGCGGCCTTTACGGAGGCGCCTGTGGTTACCTGAGCTACGCCGGCGACATGGACGTGGCCATCGCCATCCGCACCGGCATCATCAAAAATGAAATCCTGTACGTGCAGGCCGCCGCAGGCGTGGTGGCCGATAGCGTGCCCGAGCTGGAATGGAAGGAAACCGAAGCCAAGGCGCGTGCACTGTTGCGCGCGGCCGAACTGGTCGAGGAGGGACTGGAATGAAGCTCTTGATGATCGACAACTACGACAGTTTCACCTACAACATCGTCCAGTACTTTGGCGAGTTGGGTGCAAAGGTGGAAGTATTTCGCAACGACGAGATCACGGTGGAAGGCATTGCGCAGCGCAACCCGGATCGTCTGGTGGTGTCGCCGGGGCCGTGTTCGCCGGCAGAGGCGGGCATCTCGGTGGCGGCCATTCAGCATTTCATGGGGAAGCTGCCCATACTGGGCGTCTGTCTGGGGCACCAGAGTATTGGTGCGGCGATGGGTGGAAAGATCGTGCGTGCACAGCAGCTGATGCATGGCAAAACATCGGTGATCACGACCACGCAGGAAGGCGTCTTTGCAGGTTTGCCCAAGCAGTTCACGGTTAACCGCTACCACTCACTGGCCATTGAACGCGCCACCTGCCCCCGGGAGCTGGCGATCACAGCCTGGACGGATGATGGCGAGATCATGGGCGTGCGCCATACAGCGTTGGCGGATGCCGTGCGGATGGAGGGGGTGCAGTTCCACCCGGAAAGCATCCTCACCGAGCACGGCCACGCCATGTTGAAGAACTTCCTCCAATAATCAACGGTATGGTTGCTATTGATTTGCTAGCTGTTCGCGCATATTCCACGGGGGCTTGAGGCCAATATGACTAAAATTATCGATCTGCGCAGTGACACCGTCACCCAACCCACCCCTGCCATGCGTGCGGCCATGCAGGCAGCGCCCCTGGGTGACGATGTGTTTGGCGACGACCCCAGCGTCAACGCCTTGCAGGAGAAGATTGCCGCCATGCTGGGCTTTGAGGCGGCGCTCTTTATGCCCACCGGCACCCAAAGCAATCTGTGCGCGCTGCTGGCCCACTGTGGTCGGGGTGACGAGTACATCGTGGGTCAACTGGCCCACACTTACCGCTATGAAGGCGGCGGTGCGGCGGTGCTGGGCAGCATTCAGCCCCAGCCACTGGCGCAGGATGCGAGCGGCCAGATGGCGCTGGTTGACATTGCGGGAGCCATCAAGCCTGACGACTGCCACTTTGCCCGCACCCGACTGCTGTGTCTGGAAAACACCTGGAATGGTCACCGCATGCCCATGGACTACCTGGCACAGGCCACGAATTTGGCGCGTGAAAAGGGCCTGAGCTGCCACCTGGACGGGGCGCGGCTGTTCAATGCCGCTGTCGAGCAGGCGCTCGTGGGCGACCAGATTTCACAGTCAAATGCAGCTGTAGCCCCCGTGGAATATGCGCAGCCAGCTATTAATTTGGAAGCAACGGTGCACCAGGCGCGGCGCATTGTTGGTCACTTCGACAGTGTGTCGGTGTGCTTCAGCAAGGGACTGGGCGCACCCATCGGTTCGGCTTTGTGCGGTAGCCAGGCGCTGATTGCCCGTGCCCACCGCATCCGCAAAATGGCCGGTGGTGGTATGCGCCAGTCCGGTTTGCTGGCGGCAGCGGCCTCGTACGCGTTGGACCATCACATCGCCCGGCTTGCCGAAGACCACGCCATGGCGCAGCGCCTGGCGTCTGGATTACAGGGCATTGAAGGGCTCAGTGTGCGCTCAGCCCAGACCAACATCGTGTTTGTGGATGTGGCCAATGGTCTGGGGCCGGATTTGCTGACCTATCTGAAAGACCATGGTGTGCTGGCCACAGGCCTCATCGGCCTGCGCTTTGTAACGCATCTGGACGTGGACGGCGCGGGCATTGACTACACACTGGACTGCATTCGCCGGTTTTTCAGGGGCCAGGCGGCTGCACAAACGGCACCCGCCGCGCCCGGGGCTGGTGTGTATTGAGGGGACTGCGGCCATGCCACTGGACCAACTTCTGCTTTTTGTTGCAGCCGGCTTGCTGCTCAACCTCACACCGGGCCCCGACGTGCTGTACATCGTCGCCAACTCTTTGCGTGGCGGTGCCCGCGCCGGGATGGTGGCCGCACTGGGCATCACGACCGGTTGCTTTGTCCATATTCTTGCCGCTGCCGTGGGCGTTAGCGCCTTGATGGCGGCGTCCGCCACGGCGTTTACCTTGCTCAAGTGGCTGGGCGTGGCCTATCTGGTCTATGTGGGCTTGCGGATGCTTCTTTCCAAAACTGGATCTGCTATTCAATTGGAAGCTGCTCACGCATATTCCACGGGGGCTACAGGCCAGAATGGTTACAAAACTGTTTTCTTGCAAGGTTTTTGGACGAACGCGCTGAACCCGAAGGTTGCGCTGTTCTTTCTGGCCTTTTTGCCCCAGTTCATCGCGCCCATGGTGGAGCATAAGCCGCTGGCCTTTCTGCTGCTGGGCCTGTTGTTTAACTTCAACGGCCTGTGGGTGAATGTGGGCTGGGCCGTGGCGGCTGCCTGGCTGGCCAGCCGGGCCGGTGCGCTGAGAAATAGTCTGCAATGGCTGGACCGCATTGCCGGCGCCCTGTTCATCGGATTCGGAATCAAACTGGCGCTGACACAGGCGCCCAACGCATAGAAGGAAACCCCATGCCCACATTACTTGGTCAGATCACTCCGCAGGAGGCCCTGCAGCGCACCATTGAGCACCGTGAAATCTTTCACGACGAGATGCTGCACCTGATGCGCCAGATCATGTCCGGCGAGATGTCGCCCGTGATGATGGCCGCGCTGATCACCGGGTTGCGCGTCAAGAAGGAGACGATTGGCGAAATTTCCGCCGCAGCTGAGGTGATGCGCGAGTTTTCGACCAAGGTCGAGATCGCCGACAAGACCCACCTCGTGGACATTGTGGGCACCGGTGGTGACGGCTCGCACACGTTCAATATCTCGACCTGCTCGATGTTTGTGGCAGCCGCAGCCGGAGCCAAGGTCAGCAAGCACGGCGGGCGCAGTGTCAGCAGCAAGAGTGGCAGTGCCGACGTGCTGGAGGCCTTGGGGCTGAACATCAACCTGTCGCCCGCAGCGATTGCCCGTTGCGTGGCCGAGCAGGGCATTGGCTTCATGTTTGCGCCCAACCACCATCCCGCCATGAAGAATGTGGCGCCGGTGCGCCGGGAAATGGGTATCAAGACCATTTTCAATCTGCTGGGCCCGTTGACCAACCCGGCCAGCGCCCCCAATATCCTGATGGGCGTGTTCCACGCCGATCTGGTGGGCATCCAGGTGCGCGTGATGCAGCGTCTGGGCGCCGAGCATGCGGTGGTGGTGTATGGACGCGATGGCATGGACGAAGTGAGCCTGGGCGCCTCCACCCTGGTGGGCGAGCTCAAGGACGGCAAGGTCACCGAGTACGAAATTCATCCGGAAGACTTCGGCATGGTCATGGCCAGTAACCGCGCGTTGAAGGTGGAAACCGCCGAGGATTCCAAGGCCATGCTCATGGGTGTGCTGGACAACCAGGCCGGTGCGCCCAAAGACATTGTGGTGCTCAACGCTGGCGTGGCACTGTACGCGGCCAACGTGGCGCCGAGCATGATGGAAGGTATACAGTTGGCGCGCACCGCCATTGAATCCGGTGCGGCCAAAGCCAAGCTGGAGGCGCTGATCAAACTATCGGGCGAACTCGCAAACTAATACCCTTGTGGGACAGACCTTTAGCTCTGTCCCCAACTGATTAGAGCTTGTGGGAGAGGCCTTTAGCTCTGACCCCAACTAAGACTGAAACCTTGTGGGTCAGACCACTCGCGCAGCGATGTGCTCTGACCCCAACAAATTGGAATAAGACATGAGCGACATTCTGGACAAAATTACAGCAGTCAAGCGCGAAGAGGTGGCCGCGGCGCTCACACGCAAATCGCTGTCCGTGGTGCGCGCCGACGCTGAGTCGCGGGTGCTGACGCGTGACTTTGTGGGTGCGCTCAGGGCCAAGATTGCGGCGGGTCGGCCTGCAGTGATTGCTGAAATCAAAAAAGCCAGCCCCAGCAAAGGCGTGTTGCGCGAAGACTTTATTCCGGCTGACATCGCGCAGTCCTACGCCGAGCATGGTGCAGCCTGCCTCTCGGTGCTCACCGACGTGCGGTTTTTTCAGGGCGAGGTGGACTTCCTCAAGCAGGCGCGGGCCAGCTGCCAGCTGCCCGTGCTGCGCAAGGACTTCATGGTCGACCCGTACCAGATATACGAGTCCCGCGCCATGGGTGCAGATTGCATTTTGCTGATTGCCGCCTGCCTGGATGACGCGCAGATGAAAGACATGGAAGCCATCGCCCGCAGTCTGGACATGGCGGTGCTGGTGGAAGTGCACGATGGCACCGAGCTGGAGCGTGCGCTCAAGCTAAAGACGCCGCTGATTGGCATCAACAATCGCAACCTGAAGACTTTTGAGGTAACACTGGATACCACGCTGGCACTCAAGGCGCAGGTTCCGGCTGACCGTTTGCTGGTAACCGAGAGCGGCATCCTGAGCCGTGACGATGTGCTGCGCATGGCTGCGGCCGGCGTCAATGCGTTTCTGGTGGGTGAGGCCTTCATGCGCGCGCCGGACCCGGGTGAGGCGCTGGCGGCGCTGTTTGCTTGAAGTCTTTCTGCTTCTTGTTCTGTAGCGCTATATGGCCACTTTCAAAGGGCTGCAGGCTGATTTCTTCCCAAAGATTGAGCAGGTCGATGCAGTGAATACGTCACTTGGCAGTTGGAATCCGGAGTGCTGGACGGTTGCCCCCGATTGGAAGCCGACGCTTGATCACTTTTTGAATAGCGATGCAGGGCGCGACTTGGCTCAGTTCATTAGACAAAGGGTGGCAGACGGTGTCACCATCTACCCCGCCGAGCCGTTGCGTGCATTGGCGTTGACGCCGTTGGCCAGCGTCCGGGTGGTGATCCTGGGGCAGGACCCTTACCATGGCCCTGGGCAGGCGGAAGGGTTGGCGTTTTCGGTGGCGCCCGGGGTTGCACGGCCGCCGTCTCTGCGCAACATTTTCAAAGAATTGGACAGGGACCATTTGCAGGCGGGGGTCCTGTCCGACGCTACATCAGCCCCGGCGAATGGTTCGCTCCAGCGTTGGGCCCGGCAAGGCGTATTGCTGATTAACACGTGCCTCACGGTGGAGCGGGCCCAGCCAGCCAGCCACGCCAATCGCGGCTGGGAGGTGTTGACCGATTCAATCGTTCGTGCCGTTTTGGAAAATTCCAAACCCGTGGTGTTCATGCTGTGGGGCGCACACGCACAAAAATTGGCGGCCAAGGTGCGGGCGGCGCCGGGGCGTCACGCAGTGCTTTGCGCCAATCATCCTTCGCCACTTTCGGCGCTGCGCCCGCCGCAGCCTTTTATTGGATGCGGCCACTTTAGCCAGGCCAATGCCTTTCTGAAAGATTCAGGTGAATCTGCTGTGGTTTGGTGAAGCGATTGCCATGAACTTTCGGTAACCGGACAAAAAGGTGGCATAATCCGGGGTTCACCTTGGAGAGGTGGCCGAGTGGTTAATGGCAGCAGACTGTAAATCTGCCCTCTTACG
>JBAWYQ010000204.1:0-6917 GCA_037143475.1 Burkholderiales bacterium
TTGGCAAGCCAGGTATCGAACTGCTCCCACGTCAAGATGGTGTCGTAGGAATGGGGGTCGGATCCACGCAGCGAGGCGGAGCTGGCTCTGACCCCCATTCCGGCGTCGGAGGCCGTGTCGTCGTCGAACAATCCGGGAGACGACGTTTGCACTCGCCCGGAAGTGGGGTCAGAGCCCACTGCGCTGCGCTTCGGGGATCCGACCCCATTTCCTGGAATCCCATTTCCGTTCGCCGCTTGGGCTTCCAACGACTTGGCCAGTCCCTTGAAACCGTATTTTTCACAAAATAGGCGCAGAGCCCCCGTATCCTGTGCGCCAACAGCTATTGAATCCATAGCAGGCAGACCCGGCACCCAGCCATTCAGGTCGCAGTCGGTCTTGATGGTCAGCAGCGAGCGCCCGGTGGGCAACCAGTCCAGCGCTTGGCGAAGGTTCTCACCGACCACGCCTTTAATATTGGCAGCGTTGTCCACCACGCCTTGCAACGAGCCATATTCCTGCAGCCACTTCACAGCCGTCTTGGGGCCGACCTTTTGCACGCCAGGGACGTTGTCCACGGTGTCACCCACCAACGTCTGGTAGTCCAGCATGAGCCGCGCGGGCACGCCAAACTCGGCTTCAACCCCCGCCAAATCACGGCGCTTACCGTTCATGGTGTCAATGATGGTGATGTGTTCGTTAACCAGTTGCGCCAAATCCTTGTCACCACTGCTGACGATCACCTCTATGCCCTGGCTTGCGGCCACGACCGCCAATGTGCCAATGACGTCGTCGGCCTCGACCCCCGGCACGTCCAGCACCGGCCAGCCCAGCAATCGCACCACTTCATGGATGGGCGCAATCTGGCTGCGCAAATCGTCGGGCATCGGGTCGCGGTGCGCCTTGTACAGCGGGTAAATGGCGTCCCGGAAGGTCGGCCCCTTGGCGTCAAACACGCAGGCCACGTAGTGGGCCGGGTACTCCTTGCGCAAGGACTGCATCATGTTGACCATGATGCGTATGGCGCCGGTCTTTTGCACGGTGCCATCGGGCAGCGTGATGCTCATGTCACCGCCTCCGGCAAAGAAGGCACGGTAGAGGTAGCTGGAGCCGTCCACCAGCAGCAGGGTTTTCTTGTCAGTCATGGGCACATTTTGCCTGTCTACAATTCACACCAACACTATTCGGGCTGACTGACACATGGCGGTTTACACAGAGGTCTCGTTTGACGAGGCCACGCAATTCCTGCAAAGCCTCCAATTGGGCACCCTCCAAACCATGGCGGGTTGCTCGGGCGGCATAGAAAACACCAACTACTTTGTCACTACCGACCAGGCGCCCTATGTGCTGACCCTGTTCGAACGCCTGAGCGCCGAGCAGTTGCCGTTTTACTTGCGGCTGATGAAGCACCTGGCCCACCATGGCGTGCCGGTTCCCGATCCGGCCGCCAACCGCGACGGCGATGTGGTGCACGCGCTCAATGGCAAGCCCGCAGCCGTGGTCAACCGCCTGCGCGGGAAAAGCGAGCTGGATCCTACGGAAGCGCACTGTGCGCTGGTGGGTGGCATGCTGGCCCGTATGCACCTGGCCGGGCGTGACTTCGCCATGCGCCAGCCCAACTTGCGTGCCCTGGACTGGTGGAACGACACCGTACCGGTCGTGTTGCCGTTTGTGCCAGCAGAGCAAGCGGCCTTGCTGCAAAGTGAATTGGCCTATCAGAACCATGTCGCCACCCTGTCCGCCTACGGTGTGCTGCCGCGTGGCCCTATTCATGCGGACCTGTTCCGCGACAACGTGATGTTCGAATCCGACGCAACCGGCGCCCCGGCACTGACCGGCTTCTTTGATTTTTACTTTGCGGGTGTTGACGCCTGGCTATTTGATATCGCTGTGTGCCTGAATGATTGGTGCATCGATCTTGCAACCGGTGTCGCTGATTCCGCGAAAACCCTATCCTTCATGCAGGCCTACGAAGTTGTGCGCCCATTGGAGGCCCAGGAGCGTACGCTGCTGCCAGCGATGGTGCGCGCAGGGGCATTGCGGTTTTGGCTGAGCCGGCTATGGGATCTACACTTGCCCCGAGAAGCAGCCGTTTTGCAGGCCCACGACCCTGAACATTTCCACCGGGTTCTGCGTCAGCGTATCCTCACTCCCTTGACCACCAGCCACATCAGCCCATGAAACTTCAAATCGTCCCGGCCCGCCGGGGCATTCAATGGGTCAAGTTGGGCATCAAGACCTTTTTCAGGCAGCCCCTGGCGCTGGCCGGGCTGTTCTTCATGTTTCTGGCGTTGATGTCGGTGCTCAGCCTCCTGCCGCTGATCGGCAGCGCACTGGCTCTGACGCTGCTACCCGGTGCCACCCTGGGTCTGATGGCGGCAACCCGTGAAGCTGCCGATGGCAAATTCCCCATGCCACTGATTCTGGTAACGGCGTTTCGCGCCGGTCGCCTGCAACTGCGGGCCATGCTGATTTTGGGGGCACTGTATGCGCTGGGCTTTGTGCTGGTTTTGGGCCTCTCGGCGCTGATTGATGGCGGAAAATTTGCAAAACTCTATTTGCTGGGCGGCTCCATGAGCGCTGAACTGCTACAAGACGGCGACTTTCAGATGGCCATGGTTACTGCATCGGTGCTGTACATGCCACTGTCACTGATGTTCTGGCATGCACCGGCGCTGGTGCACTGGCACGGGGTTGCGCCCGTTAAAAGTCTGTTTTTCAGTTTTGTAGCCTGCATACGCAACTTTTGGGCCTTCACCGTATACGGACTGGTGTGGATCGGGGTATTCTTGGGCTTTGGGATCACCATGGCGGCACTGGCCGGTGTGCTGGGCAGTGCGGAGGCGGTTGCAGCCACGCTGTACCCGGCCGCGATGCTGATGGCCGCCACGTTTTTCACGTCCATCTATTTCACGTTTGTTGACAGCTTTGCTTTCGATTCAGGAGAAGAAACATGACAAGACACCACCTGCAGGGAAGAAGCGACACCGAAGTGCTCTGGTTCCAGCGGCGCAGTTTTTTACAGGCCGCAGCCGCTTGGACTGCAGCAGGTAGCCTGGCGGGCGCACAAGCGCAGTCGCGCAGTAATATTGTCGAATTGAGCGGCGACGCTACCGTCAACGGGCAAAAATTGCGGCCAGATCAGTCTCTCCAAACGGGCGATGAAATCATTACCGGCCCGCGGTCCACGCTGATTTTCGCCATTGGCAACTCAGCTTTTCATATGCGCCAGAACACCAGCATGGTGGTTGAACGCGGCGCCAGCATTACCGCAGTCAGCCTGTTACGGCTTTTAACCGGCGCCGTGGTCAGCGTCTGGGGCAAGGGGAGCAATCGCCAGATTTCAACCCCGACGCTCACGGCCGGCATCCGGGGAACCGGCGTTTACACCGAGATTTTTGCCAACCAAAACGGGGCACGCACATACTTTTGCAACTGCTATGGCGTAGTTGATCTCGCGGCTGGGGCCGAGCGCGAACTGTCCGAGTCCACCTACCACCAGGCGGTATGGGGCGAAGCCGCCCTGGACGGTAGATCTGCACTAACGCCGGCACGGCTCATCAACCACACCGACGAGGAGCTGGAAAACCTGGCAAGACTGATCGGCGACCGCACCGCATGGCAGATTTCCGGGAAAAAGGGCAACCACACCAACAGTTACTACTAACACGGCTCTGCGAAGCAAAGGTGTTGCCAAAGCCACAACAAATCCACCAAACAACATGAAAAAAGCGGTAGAAGGTGTTGATTTGTCTTGTTTTTATGGCTCTGGTCGGCTGATAATGAAATACGTTTGTGGCGCGACTATGGCGTCTTTCTTTTACTAACTATGGATAAGGGGGCTACCTTGATTCCCAATACCCTGAAGCTGATGGCACTTGGAGCTGGCGCATTGCTGCTGGCTGGCTGTGCGTCGTCGCCTATTCCGGTCTCTGCAAACTTTCCCATTACAGTGGAGCCCAAGGTTCGCTCTGCCGGGCATTGGGGCCAGTTGTCCAACGATGTGGTCAAACAAACACTGGAGTCGCTGGGCAAAGCAGGCGTTTCTGGCAATTTGTACGTAGCCCTGCCGGCCAACCCGACCGTTTTTGACAAGGCCTTCCAGCAATTCCTGATTACCGATCTGGTCAAGGCCGGACGCGTGGTGCAGCAAGGCCCCGAACAAGCCCTTGAAGTGAGCTACCAGACCCAAGTGGTGCGCCACAACAGTCCACGCCCTTACTTCCTGCCTGGGCGCTTCACGATGATCACAGCGGGCCTGTACGCCGCATATGGTCTGAGCTACAACCCGGTTGGTGACCGGATGGCAGGGGGACTGGCCGCAGCCGCAGGTGCCGACTATATTGCCAGCGAAAGCTCTGGCGGTCCAACGGCGACCGAACTGATTCTGACCACCACCATCGCCACCGGCGGACGCTACCTGGTGCGCAAGACGGATGTGTATTACGTTGAAGAAGCGGATACCGTCTTGATGCAGTACAAAGCTCCCCAAGTCATGAAGGTGGTTGGCCCATGAACTCCAAACTGATCCTCTCCATTGCCGCTGCGGCGGCCTTGCTAGTGGGGTGTGGCGCACCCTCTGGCGTTCGTGTTGACCCCACCTACGACGAAGCCGCTGCCAGCAAGTTCGTGGCCCTGAACAAAGACGCTGCCAGTAAACTGGTTGCCGAATTTGACCGTGGGCCTACCGGTGACATGCCTGTGCTGGTTGCAACCATCGTCAACGTGAACGATATGCGCCGCTCTGCCCCGCTGGGTCGCACGCTGTCTGAACAATACGCATCCCAATTGGCAACGGCAGGTTTTAACGTCAAGGAAATGAAGTTGCGGGGCGACGTATTCATCCGCGAAGAAACCGGTGAATTGCTGCTGTCACGCGAGATCAAGGACATTGCCCGCAGCCATAATGCCAACATGGTTTTGGTAGGCACTTACTCTGTCGCAGCGAACTTCACCTATGTAAGCCTGAAGTTTGTTCGCACCGAAGACAGCCGCATCATTCGCGCCTATGACTATGCCTTGCCCAACGACAAGGATGTCACCCGTCTGTTGCAGGTGACGCCCGCCAACGCACGCTAGTCCCCGCGGACTGTGCGCCGATCAAGCCCGGTTTGGACCGGGCTTTTTTACGCCCGCGACGATGCGATCTCAGGGAACCGGCGTCAGCTTGGCCACGCTGAGCGCCAGCCACTTGGTGCCGTGCCGAGGGAAATTGATTTGTGCACGGGCGTCATCCCCGCTGCCTTCGAGCGTCAATACCGTGCCCTCACCAAACTTGGCGTGGAACACCAGCATGCCTAATCGCAAACCGTGCTGCGACTCGTCCTTGCGCGAAACATTTTGACCCAATGAGCCGCTAGACCCCGCAGAATATGCGTAGCTAGCTCCTGAATGCATAGCAGAATTCGGACTCCACCCTCGGCTGGAATTCTGATGCTTGGGGGTCAACCACTTCAAACACGTTTCTGGCAACTCGTCAAAGAACCGGCTCTTGAGATTGAAGCGTGTCTGCCCGTGCAGCATGCGCGACTGTGAGTGGCTCAGGTACAGGCGTTTGCGTGCCCGGGTGATGGCCACATACATCAGGCGGCGCTCTTCCTCCAGGCCGTCGTGGTCATTCATGGAGTTTTCATGAGGGAATAGCCCCTCTTCCATGCCGGTAATGAAGACGCAGTCAAACTCCAGCCCCTTGCTGGAGTGAACGGTCATGAGCTGTATGGCGTCCTGCCCGGCCTGAGCCATGTTGTCACCCGCTTCCAATGCAGCGTGGGTCAAGAACGCAACCAGCGGTGAAAGTGTTTCCCCGGTATCACCAAACGCATCTGGGTTCGGTGTGGCGACTACGGCGTCAGGGTCCAGACCCTGACTCGCCGGACTCTGGCCCGCGGCAAGCGCGACCATGGCTCCCGCATCACGGCCAAAGCCCTCCTGCATGACAAAGCTCTCTGCGGCGTTAACCAGTTCGTCCAGATTCTCCAACCGGTCGGCCCCCTCGCGATCCACCTTGTAATGCTCGATCAGTCCGCTGTGGTCCAGCATCAGCGCAATGATGTCACGCAAGTTCATGCCCACGGTTTGCTCGCGCAACACGTCGATTTTCGCGACGAAGCCGGCGATGGCGGCGCCCGCACGCCCGGTCAAGGCACTCACCGCATCGTGCAAAGAGCAACCGTTGGCCCGCGCCACATCCTGCAATTGCTCCAAACTGCGCGCACCAATGCCACGCGCCGGAAAATTCACCACCCGCATGAAACTGGTGTCGTCGTTGGGGTTCTCCAGCAGTCGCAAATAAGCCAGCGCATGCTTGATCTCGGCTCGCTCAAAAAAGCGCAGCCCGCCATACACGCGGTAGGGCATGGCCGCGTTGAACAGCGCCGTTTCGATCACCCGGCTCTGCGCATTGCTGCGGTAGAGCACAGCAATCTCCTTGCGCTGGTAGCCGGACTCAGTGCCGTTGTCGCGCACCAACTGCTTCATCTCTTCCACCATCCACTGCGCCTCGGCAAAGTCAGTGGGAGCCTCGTAGACGCGCACCGGCTCGCCGGCACCCTGTTCGGTGCGCAGGTTCTTGCCCAAGCGCTTGCTGTTGTGGCTGATCAGAGCGTTGGCCGAGTCCAAAATGTTGCTGTAACTGCGGTAGTTCTGCTCCAGCTTGATCTGGTGCGTAACAACGAACTCGCGCACAAAGTCGGCCATGTTGCCCACACGGGCACCCCGAAAGGCATAGATGCTTTGGTCATCATCACCCACCGCCATCACAGCGCCGCCGGGTGTATCGGGGCTCGCGTCAGCCCCCTGCCCGGCCAGCATCTTGATCCACGCGTATTGCAGCTTGTTCGTATCCTGAAACTCGTCGATCAGGATGTGTCGAAAGCGGCGCTGGTAGTGCTCGCGAATGGGGTCGTTATCGCGCAACAGTTCGTATGAGCGCAACATCA
>JBAWYQ010000205.1:0-6907 GCA_037143475.1 Burkholderiales bacterium
TGGTGGAGGTAAGCGGGATCGAACCGCTGACCTCTTGCATGCCATGCAAGCGCTCTCCCAGCTGAGCTATACCCCCTATTACTTCGCAGTAACCTGAAAAAGCCTTTACAGCATTCTCAATTTCCGAGCCTCAAATTATAGCGTCATATTTCACGCTTTACCTAGTCGAGCGATGACTTTTTCTCTTCCGCAGATTTCCAGGACCGAATCTAGCGATGGCGTTTGTGCAGTCCCCATAACGAGGACCCGCACCGGCATCGCCAGTTGCGGCATCTTCAAACCCTGGGCGGCGAGCACTTCCTTGATCAAGGCGGCAATTGCGACCTTATCCCAATTGCACACAGCCAGCTTTTCACCCAGCAAGGCAATGGCAGGACGCACAGAGTCGGTCACATGCTGCGCCAATTCCGCAGCGTCCGGCGACACGTCGGCATAGAACTTGGCGGCCCACTGCGCCAGCGCAATCGTAGTGTCGCATCGATCCTTGAGCAAGGCACACACTTGAGGCAAGTGCCCCTCCACAACAGAAGGCTCCAGCGTTATGCCCAACTTGCCCAGTTGCTGGGCGACCAGCGTTGCCAACCGATTACTGTCCGCCTGCTTGATGTACTGGGCGTTCACCCACAACAACTTGACCGGGTCCCACTGCGCAGGGCTCTTGTTCAAATGCGTGCCATCGAACCAGGCCACCAGTTGGTCAGGACTGAACAACTCCTCATCGCCATGACTCCAACCCAGACGCGCCAGGTAGTTAAGCATGGCTTCAGGCAGATAGCCACCCTCCTCATATGCGGTCACGCTCACAGCGCCGCGACGCTTGGACAGTTTCTGCCCATCATCACCCAGAATCACAGGGCAATGGCCAAACAGCGGCAGAGGTGCACCCAACGCGTTGAATATATTAATCTGCCAGGGCGTGTTGTTGATGTGTTCATCACCGCGAAACACGTGGCTGATTTGCATGTCCCAATCATCCACCACTACCGCAAAGTTGTAAGTCGGAATACCGTCCGTGCGCGCGATGATCAGATCATCAATTTCGCGGTTGCTGATGGTGATGGGGCCTTTGACCAGATCATCCCAGGTGACATCCCCATCTGGCGGGTTGCAAAACCGCACCACCGGTTGTACGCCCGCTGGGACCGGTGGCAAGGTCTTTCCCGAAGCAGGACGCCAGAGACCGTCATACAGCGTCTTCTCACCTTTGGCTCGCTTTGCCTCACGCGTGGCCTCCAACTCTTCGGGCGTGCTGTAGCAGTAGTAAGCTTTGCCCTGTGCGATCAACTGGTCCAGCACTTCCTTGTAGCGGTCCAGACGCTGCATCTGATAAATCGGGCCTTCGTCATAGTCCAGACCCAGCCAGCGCATGGATTCCAGTATCTGGTCCACCGAGTCCTGAGTGGAGCGGACAACATCCGTGTCTTCGATGCGCAGTACGAACTCACCGCCAAAGTGGCGGGCATATGCCCATGAATACAAAGCGGTGCGGGCTGTTCCCAAGTGCAGAAAGCCCGTAGGGGATGGCGCGATGCGTGTGCGAATTTTTCGGGTCATTTCAGAGTATCCAGTCCGCGCGCGAGGTCGGTTTTCATGTCTTCGATGTGCTCCAGTCCAACCGCCACGCGAATCAGACCCTGGCCAATGCCGGCCGCTTGACGTTGGGCCTCGGTCATGCGACCGTGCGACGTACTTGCCGGGTGTGCCACCATGGTCTTTGTGTCACCCAGGTTGGTGGCCAAGGACAGAACCTGCATTGAGTCCAGCACATGGAAAGCCCGCTTGCGTGCATCGTCCGGGTTACCAGCCTTGACGGCGAATGACAGAACCGCTCCACCGAGCCCACCCTGTTGCGCCATCGCGAGCCTATGCTGGGGATGGCTGTCAAGGCCCGGGTAAAACACACGTTCAACCATGGGATGGGTTTCTAGCCACTGCGCCAGCGTCAGCGCCTGTGCCGACTGGGCACGCATTCTGATACCAAGGGTTTCCAGGCCCTTGAGTACCACCCACGCATTGAAGGGCGCCAGGGTCATACCACCACTCTTCAGCACTGGCAGAAATTTCTCGTCGACCAACTGTTGACTGGCACACAAGGCACCCGCCATGACACGACCCTGCCCATCCAGAAACTTGGTCCCCGAATGCATGATGATGTCAGCACCCATCTCCGTCGGTCGCTGCAAAGCGGGTGTTGCAAAACAGTTGTCAACGGCCAGCAAAGCACCCGCTGTGTGCGCAATGTCAGCCAAGGCTGCGATGTCACACACCTCGGTGAGCGGATTCGTGGGGGTCTCTGCAAACAGCAATTTGGTATTGGGGCGAATTGCGTTTCGCCAAGCATCCACATTCGTTTGAGAGACAAAGCTGGACTGAACCCCGAACTTGGCCAGGTCAGACCCAATCAGCTTGATCGTGGAACCAAACATCGACTGCGAGCAAACCACATGGTCACCGGACTGCAACAAGCCCATGCACATCATCAGGATTGCCGACATGCCAGACGCTGTGGAAATAGCGGCCTGCGTGCCTTCCATGCTCGCCAAGCGCTGCTCAAAACTACTCACCGTTGGATTGCCATAGCGTCCGTAGGTATAGCCATCCTCGTCACCAGCAAAGCGTTGCGCCGCTGCCTCTGCCGAGGGCTGCACATAACCACTAGTCAGGTACAGCGCCTCGGAGTTTTCTCCGTATTGGCTGCGATCCACTGCGGCACGAATGGCTAGCGTATCCGGGTGAAGCCCATCGGGCAATGTCGTGTGTGTCATGGAAAATTTCTCTTCATAGCTCGGGATTGGGCAGCGCCAACCGGGAGGTATCTTCCTGGTTTTCTTCACCACCGATGCGACTCTCGTTCAAGCGGCTGATATCTTCAGACGTAATGTCGCCAGTGACGTAGATACCATCAAAGCACGACGCATCAAAACCTTTGATTCTGGTATTCAGCGAACCAATAGCCTTCTTCATGCCATCGACATCCTGATAGATCAACGCGTCACAACCAATGATCTGGCGAATTTCTTCCACGGTGCGGTCATGTGCCACCAGCTCGCTGCTGGTGGGCATGTCGATGCCATACACATTAGGGTAGCGCACTGGTGGCGCGGCACTAGCCAGATAGACCTTGCGGGCTCCGGCGTCACGTGCCATTTGCACAATCTCTTTGGAAGTGGTGCCACGCACGATCGAGTCATCCACCAGCAACACATTGCGACCCTTGAATTCACTGGCGATGGCATTGAGTTTCTGGCGAACCGACTTTTTGCGCACCGATTGGCCCGGCATGATGAAGGTACGCCCCACATATCGGTTTTTTACAAACCCCTCGCGGTACGGCAAACCCAGCAGCTGCGCCAGTTGTGCCGCGCTGGGCCGACTCGACTCCGGAATCGGAATGACCACATCGATCTCGTTCGGTGGCACCGTCGAAATAACGCGTTTGGCCAGCGACTCACCCAAATTCAACCTCGCCTGGTACACCGAAATGTTGTCCATCACCGAGTCGGGTCGGGCAAGATACACGAACTCAAAAATGCAGGGATTGAGTTGCGGATGGTCGGCACATTGCTGCGCATGTACCTTGCCACTCAGATCAATGAACACTGCTTCGCCCGGATCGACATTGCGCTCAAAACGGTAGCCCGTACCCTCCAGCGCCACCGATTCACTGGCCAGCAAGGTGTTGCCTTCGTTGCTGCCCATGCACAGCGGGCGAATGCCAAACGGATCACGGAACGCCAGCACGCCATGCCCGGCAATGAGTGCAATCACCGCATACGAGCCTTTGACCCTGCGGTGCACTTTGCGAACCGCAGCAAACAAATCCTCTGGCTGCAATGGCAGACCCCGCGTGGTGCGCTCGATTTCATGCGCCAGCACGTTCAATAAAACCTCGGAGTCACTCTCGGTATTGATATGGCGGTGGTCGGTGGTAAACAGTTCAGCCTTGAGTGCGTGTGCATTGGTCAAGTTGCCGTTGTGCACCAGCACGATACCGAATGGGGCGTTCACATAGAAGGGCTGAGCCTCTTCTTCACTGAAGGCGTTGCCCGCAGTCGGATAGCGTACCTGGCCGAGGCCACAGTTGCCCGGCAGCGAGCGCATATTGCGGGTGCGAAACACGTCGCGCACCATGCCCTTGGCTTTGTGCATGAAGAACTTGCGCTCTTGCTGGGTCACGATCCCGGCAGCATCCTGGCCGCGGTGCTGCAACAGCAGCAATGCGTCGTAGATCAACTGGTTCACTGGTGCCTGACTGACAACACCCACTATTCCGCACATAAATTATTTCTCACTTAAGGTAGGTACTTTCCAAATTCCTGCGGCAAAACCGGCTTGAGTCCTTGCAGAGCAACGGTTGCAATGCCAGCCCCGACTGACTCTCGCCACAACGGTCCCTTGACCAATGGGGTCATGCCAAACACGACGGAAAATGCCAACAACAAAATCACGCCACGCACCAGTCCGAATGCAGCCCCGAGCACCCGGTCAACCGGCCGCAATCCCACGGCGGCAACCAGTTTGCTAATCAAAAAAGCCAGCAAGCCTCCAGCAAACAATGACGAAACAAAGACCAGCACAAAACCCGCCGCGTAGCGCACCACCTCGGTCGCGCTGGACATGGGCAGCCACTGTGCGGCGACCGGAGCAAACCACTGCGCCAGCACAAAAGCTGCAATCCAGTTAACAACCGAGAGCAATTCGTATACCAAACCCCGCCATGCCCCCACCAGCAGGGATATCAGTAACACCGCCAAGAAAATCCAGTCCAGCGTGGGCATGCAGCTCGTTAGCGCTCTTACAGTTCCAGAATGGCCGCCGGAAGGTCCAGCTTCCTGATCTTCTCAGCCGCTTTATCAGCTGCAGCCTTTGATTCAAACGGGCCCACTCGAACCCGAATGCGCTTGCCCTCCTTGGGCTGAACCACCTGGGTATAGGTTTTTAAACCCGCCTTCTCCAGCTTGACGCGCGCCTCATGCGCCTTGACACCATCCGAGTAAGCCCCAATTTGCACCACAAAGCGGCCAGCGACCGAAGCGGATGCTGGCTGCTCAGCGACTTTTCCTTCCAGCAAAGCCTGCGCTTTGGCTCCGTCATTGGCAGGCAGCGCCATCTTCTCCGCAGGCTTGTCGACAGGCTTATCAGTGGGTTTGCCATCTGGTTTCGCAGCGGGCTTTGCAACTGACGCAACCGGCGCAGCGCCGGTTGCAGTGGCTACGGAACCCGTTGAAGCACGTGAGGGCACCACCGCAGACGCGGCAACCGCTGCGCGTACAACAGGAGCAACCGCCATCGTTTTCGGCTCGGTCGCAGGAACAGATACAGATTCGACAGGCTTGGTTCCAGCTTCTGTCTCGACAATGACTTGAGAAGCCGGGGTTGACGGCGGTGCGCTAGTGAGAGGCTTGACGGTGTTCTTGTCAGGGATTTCAATGGGAATATCCACCGAAATAGGACGCGGCTGGCTGTCAAACAGCAAGGGGAAGCCAATCACACCCAGCAGCACCAGCACCGACGCACCAATCAGGCGGTGCCGAGCCCGCGTGCGCATGGCCTCTACGCTTTGCGGGGCGGGTGCGGGAGTGGCATGCTCGTCACCCCTTTTGCGAAATTTGAAAAATGCCATGGATGAGGTGATTCAGGAATTCAGGTGTTTAGCCAGCAGTCGGGGCACGCCCTGTGCGAGTACGCCACCCACGGTGTGGAACGATCCAAAGACGACGATTCTATCAGCGGGGTCCGCCGCCGCTATAGCCGCCTGAAGCGCCTGCACAGGGTCGGCAAAGCTGCTGGCACACGTGTCTTTGCGGGAGTTCTGAGCCAGCCACTGCGCCATCAGATCTTCACCTCGGGCCGCGCGCGCAACCGGCAAATCCGTGAAATACCAGCGATCCATCAGCGGACTGACTTTAGCCAACATGGACGCCAAATCCTTGTCGGCCATGACGCCAAACACAGCATGGGTGGTCGGAAAATAACCCATAGCATCCAAATTGGCCGCCAGCGCTGCCACCGAATGGGGGTTGTGAGCAACATCCAGCACCAGAGTGGGCTGGCCCGGAATGATTTGAAAGCGCCCTGGCAGTTCCACAAAGGCCAACCCATTGCGCACCGCTTGCGCGGTGGTAGGCAGGCGCTCGCGCAGTGCAGCCAGCGCAGCCAGCACGCCCGCTGCATTGACCAACTGGTTGGCCCCGCGCAGCGCCGGATAGGCAAGACCGCTGTAACGGCGTCCCCGACCAGCCCAGCCCCACTGCTGCTGGTCGCCCGATACATTGAAATCCTGCCCCACGCGCCACAAATCCGCACCTACTTCCAGAGCACGGTCCAGCACGCTTTGGGGCGGCATGGGGTCGCTCACGATCACGGGGCGCCCGGTGCGCATGATGCCGGCCTTCTCATAACCGATGCTTTCGCGATCAGGCCCTAACAGTTCGGTGTGGTCCAGGTCAATGCTGGTGATGATGGCGCAGTCGGCATCGATGATGTTGGTCGAGTCAAGCCGACCGCCCAGCCCCACCTCCAGAATCACGACATCCAGGTTGCTGCGCATCATCACCTCAAAAATGGCCAGCATCGAAAACTCGAAGTAGCTGAGCGAGATTACCTCACCATTTTGGCCCCTAGCGGTCTCCACTGCTGCGAAGCCTGCTACCAAGTTTGTAGCATCTACGGATTCACCAAATAGCCTCAAACGCTCCTCAAAATGCACCAGGTGCGGCGACGTGAAGAGGCCGGTGCGGTAGCCCGCCTGCCCCAGGATGGACTCCAGCATGGCACAGGTCGAACCCTTGCCATTGGTGCCCGCCACGGTGATCACCGGGCAGTCAAAACGGATGCGCATGCGCTGCGCCACGGTGCGTACACGCTCCAGACCCATCTCGATAGCGGTGGGGTGCAGGCGCTCGCA
>JBAWYQ010000206.1:0-6869 GCA_037143475.1 Burkholderiales bacterium
GCCGTGGTGGCAATGCAAACGCGATGGCCAAACGGACTTACCCCACGGTTCCTTGGTGCTCGCTGAGCGGCCCATTGAAAACCGCAAAAAACCCCGGACAAAAAAAAGTCAAACATTGGCCGATGTGTTGGACTATGCGGTGCGCCTATCACGGCAGTGTGCAAAGCCGCGCGAAAGCCTACTACGGCTAAATTATTCTCGTTTTCAATGCAAATTGGAATTATCTAGATTTCTTCTCCTCGTCCAATGGTGCGTCCCAAGCCATCACGGCTACCGCTATCGAGCCTACGTTGGTGGTGGCTTCTTGGCCGTCAACGATACCACCCGTCATTTGTACTACCTTGGCCCTCTTCGCAATAATGCAGTGCTGGAATTGGGCGTGTTGTCGGGCTGGGTGGTGCACGCCGGACCTTGACAAAACACCATGTCCGATCAAGTGGGAAACCATAGGCCTCAAAGAAGGCACTTTGACTGACTGATCCACAACGCCAACGACTGCAAGCGACTATTTCAGACAAACAAAAGGGATCAGCATTGTCCCAACATTGTTCAGGAGAACGGGCAGGTAAATCGAGCGTTTCACGCGGATCGAGGGCGCCTCCACGGTGCGACATTTGGCTGAAATATCTATCCATCGTCGCAACCTGGGGCAAATTGCCTCAGCACGTGCTTCCTAATCCTTGGGCACAGTAAAGATCGTACGAAATCGGCCACTGCTTAACATCTCGTCGGGGTCCAGTCCGTACCCAAGGTGAATCTGCCCCCCACCCAACGCGGACATGTCAACATGGTCCAAAATTTGCGCGCGTACAACGCTGTCCTGGCTATCGAGGGCCACACCACGCAAAAATTCCCCCATGGGCCAAGACAATGCGTTCCAACCTCTGGCGGCGTCCAACTGGAAAAGCAATACTTGCAAGCTGCTCACAATGCTTGCCGCGACATAAATGTTGTACACAGGGCCCGCACGCACCCCAGCAACCAATCGCGCGCCTGCACCATTGAGCGTAAGTAACTCTACTTGCGGCGCTTTGACCAAGACTGGCGGGGATAAAATTGTTCGCTGCCCAAATTCAGATTCTGGGGCCGCCTCTTTTGGTAAGGCGCGCTGTTGACCCAACAGGGGACGTCCAGGGAAGATATCTACTTTCAGGTTAAGCGCATTGATATCCCCCGCCCGGTGCGTCATGAGCGGAAAAGGTGGCATGCTGCTGCTGTCGGGACTCAGTTGACCATCGCCGTCCAGATCCAGCGCATTGGTCGCAGCGTCGATGACCAGCATCGCCTGACTACGTGTGGCGAAAGTTCCGTCACCCAACTGGCCATAATTGTTGCTGCCCCAGCTGACCAGGCTCCCATCGCCGCGCAAGGCTAGCGACCAGCGTTCACCAGCCCAGATTGCCACCACGTTGGTCAAACCAATGACAGCTGTCGGATTTAATTGATCCGTAAATTGCCCGTTGCCAATCTGGCCATCGGAATTCCAGCCCCACGCCAGCACCGTGCCATCCGTTTTTAGCGCCAGCGAATGCCCGGCACCGGCGGCAACTGCTGTAATGTCAGTAAGGTCTGCGACGCGCTGCGGGGTCCAGACCGTCTTTTTTGACCCGTTGCCGATTTGGCCATAGCGGTTGTCACCCCAGATCCACACGGCCCCGTCGGAAGTTAAGGCCATGCTGTGCATCGATCGACTGGAGAAATCAACAATTCTCGCCGGTAGGGAAGTCAGTCTGGTCGGAGCCGGCGCTTGGGCGATGCTTTCGCCAAAACCCAACTGGCCGAAGCGGTTGTCGCCCCATACCCAAAGCGAACCGTCGTTGCGCAAGGCCGCAGAATGCCACTCGCAAGCGAAAATCCGGGCCACATCATCAATGCCCGGCACGATGCGCGACACTGGAAAACTTGCGCTCTGGGGCTCCCCAAGCTGACCTTCGATATTTCGTCCCCAGCCGGCGATCGTGCCATCGGCCAGTAGCGCCAAGCTATGCACCTGCCCCGCAGACACCGCCAACGGCGTTTGCGGCAAGCTTACGACGTCAGGCGTCAGGCTAGGACCGTTTTTGCTTGTACCCAATTGGCCCCAGACGTTATTTCCCCAGGCCACCAAGGTGTTGTCGCGACGCAGCGCCAGGGAGTGAAATCCGCCCGCAGAGACGGCGGCGATATTGTTCAGGGTCAGCCGGACGGCGGCGTTCTGACGCGGCGTGCTGTCGTAACCCAGCTGGAATTCGCTGTTGTCTCCCCATGACCACATGCTGCCCGATTCATCGAGCGCCAGTCCATGCAGCGAACCTGCGAGACCGTTGCGCATGGCTGGGAGGCCAGATAGTTTGCGGGGACCCAAGCCGCTGTCGTATTGTCCGCCACCGCCCTGTCCATTTGCGTTCTGTCCCAGCGTCCACAGGCTGCCATCATCGAGCACTGCCGCCGTGTGTTTCCAGCCAGCAGACAGACTACGCAGTTTGACGTTGCTGGCAATCTCGGTCGGTACGGGCAAAGTTTCGCCGATGCGAACATCACTGCTTTGACCATAGTGGTTGTCGCCCCACGCAAAGACGCGCCCATCGGTTGTCGCCATCAGCGAATGCAAAGTGCCAGCAGCGATAAAACTGACGTTCGCTGCGTCAGTGAGGCGCAACGGAACAGTCTGGATCTCGGCCGCCGCGTGGGTCAATTGCCCGCAGCAGTTGTAGCCCCAGCCCCACAAACTACCGTCGATGCCGACCGCCAGAACGTGCCAGGGGCTAGCGGTTATGCCACGGATGGCTGGCAGTCCCTCTATGCGAACGGGAGAGCGCTGGTCTTGTGTCTGCCGATTGCCGATTTGTCCATAGCGGTTTTCTCCCCACGCCCATACATGACCATCATGATCAAGGGCGAGGGAGAAATGCTCGCCGGCGACTATGGCTGCAATCCCTGGTAGGCCGCCGACTTCCCTTGGAACATGCTCATCGTGCAGGGAGCCCAAGCCAAGTTCTCCGTGATGATTCTGTCCCCAGCTGAAAACCTTTCCAGTAGCCGACAGGGCTAGGGAGTGATCGCCGCCGGCAGCAACGTCGATCGCTCCCATCATCAGGCTGAGCGTCGGCACTGGGGTACTGGTCATGCTGTCGTTGCCCAACTGGCCAGAGCCATTATTGCCCCAGCCATACACCTTGCCATCCGCAGCGAGGGCCAGGCCATGGGCAATGCGCGTCGACATCGCAATGATGTTTCGATCGAAAGGAATCCTCCTCGGAACCCACACCGTTGCCGATTCGCCGGTGCCAAGCTGGCCGTCACCATTCGTACCCCAAACCAGAACGCTACCATCGGCAGCTATCGCCACGGCGTGGCGTGAACCTGCGGCGACCTTTGTCGTGCCGCCTATGGCATACCCTGCAACACAGAGGAGAGCCAGCAGACAGAACAGCCACACCCCATGGCACATGCCTTTCCAAACATCGTTTGACACGTAAAGAGTTTCCGAGTAGTGAAAAGTCCGATTATCGACGAGGACAAATTTTGGCGTTCAACCTGAACGAAAATATCTTGCTTGCGGCTGGTCTGAATAGCTCGCCTACTGGCATGCCAGGTACCCGCTTCTGCGAAATCCAGCGGTTAACCGCCACCTCCTCAGACCAACTGTCGACTGTAGCCAGATTGAAGCAGCAACGCTGCGCGAATGCTAGTATCAATTTTCATCCACTTAACACATGGCACCCACAATGGCATCTCCCAATATTTCCGACTGCGTGTCGGCTGGTTTTTCGGGTCTAAAAAGCAACCCGGTGACCCACATCGTGGCCACACTGTTGGTCATTTTTATCAGCGGTGTGGGCTTTGGTCTGCTCAGTGGACCCATGGTGGTGGGCTACATGAAGATGATCAAAATCGAGGACGAGGGCGGCAAGTCTGAGATTGCCGATGTGTTTAAGGGTTTTGACAACTTTGTCCCGGCCTTATTGGCAGTGTTGGTCGGCTCCATCATCGTTTCCATCGGCTACATGCTGTGCGTGTTGCCGGGCATGCTGCTGATGGCGATCATTCCTACGGCTGCCTACTTGGTGGCGTGTGGTGAGAATGACGGCATCAACGCCCTCAAACGCGCTTGGACGGCGGTTAAAGAAAATTTGCTCGGCGCATTTTTCTGCATGCTCATACTGGGCACCATCGGTAACCTGGGGCTGATCCTGTGCTTTGTGGGCGTTGTTGTCACGCTGCCAATCGCCTTAATTGGCAGCTACCACATGGCAAAGCAACTGACTGATGGCGCCGGTAATGGCAAACTGGCTATCAACGTCTAAGGCTGCTCTAAGCGGGGCAGACCGAAAGTGGCGTTTAGCCGTCGGTTCAGTGCTGCCTTTGGGCGTAGTAATAGCACCCGCATTTCTGGCGCTAGGCGATGTTTCGCTATGCGCATTCAAACACCTGACCGGCGTGCCCTGCCCCCTGTGCGGGGGCATACGGGTATGCGCCGCACTGGCGCAGGGCGATTTTTCCAGCGCATGGCACCTCAATGCCGGGTTGCTAGTGTTGCTGTGCGTGGCGGCGATGCACAGCGTTTTGCTGATGGTGGAGGCTGTACAGGGGCAGCGCACGCGCATCGCTGCGCCCCGCGCTTTGCTGCTGGCTTGGCAACTGGTCGGTGCAGGCTTACTAGCCTCTTGGGGATGGCATTTGTGCACGGGCGCCTAAGCGAGATTGAGGCACATAAAGCCGAAGGCATCAGCAGTGAATGGCTCCCCTGGCGAAATTTCTTCAAATATTTCACGCATATTGAAGTATTGATCTTGGCTTTTTTCGGCGCATCTTCTCTAACACAGGGTACTCCAACCGAAATTCGACGCCCCGAAATCAAGGTCAGAAACACTTGGACCGGCGCTGTCCCGGAGCCTGTTTCAAAAGCTAAACTTCGCGAAGAAGTAGTGGGGACATCCATCTACTCGCAGATCGCCTCCGCATCCACGGCATCGTTCTTGTTGGTCTTGACACAGCTTCGACGAACTGGGGAGCCATCAACCTGACGGTGTGACTGTAGTAATCTTCATGTCGGACGCTCCTGTCTGATTAAGTGGTTGATTTGCATCTCCACTTTGGCGCATTGATGAAATTACCGCGACAAGTCTGAGTGAATAGCACCATGTTTCCCAACCCTTTGGATATCGGCAAATACAAAATTGAGCGAGAACTGGGGCGTGGCGCCAGCGGCGTGGTGTACCTGGCCCATGACACGTTTCGAGACAACTGGGTCGCCATCAAACAGATCCACCCCCACCTGATGCTTGATCAGACCCAGGCAATCAAGTATCGCCGCCTGCTTTACAACGAAGCGGTGCTGGTGGGGCAGATCAACCACCCCCATATCGTTTCACTGATTGATGTGAACGAACGAGCAAACCCACCCTACCTTGTGCTGGAATATGTTCAGGGTCAATCGTTGGAGCAGCACAGTACACCCGATACCCTGCTGCCAGTATCCGAGGTGCTAGGCATCGCGTTCAAGTGCTGCAACGCGCTTGAGTATGCACATTTGCACGGACTAGTGCACCGCGACATCAAACCAGCAAATTTATTGCTGCGTAACGATGGCGAGGTAAAACTCACTGACTTTGGTGCAGCCATGTCGCAAAACGGTGACGTAACCCAACTGGCGGGCCTTATGGGTTCGCCAGCCTATATGTCGCCCGAACAAATACGCGAAGAGAAACTCACACAACATTCCGATATGTTCTCGCTAGGGGTTGTCTTGTATGAACTCTTGACCGGTCAAAAACCTTTTCAGGGGGACAGTGACTACGCAACGATTTATAAAATCGGGGCGGAGGAACCCGTATCCATTCGGGTTTTACGACCAGAACTGCCCAGCGCGCTGGATGAACTGGTGCGTACGGCAATCGCCAAGAAGCCGCAGGATCGGTTTGCCAATTGGGCGACTTTCTCGGATGCGATCTTTGGTGCCAGCAGCAGCATTAAAAAGCTGACAAACCAGATCACCGAGTTGGAGCAGTTCCAGAAGCTGCGCCAGTTAGACTTTTTTAGGGACTTTGGCGATGTTGCAATTTGGGAGACTTTACGCTTGGGCCGCATTCGCTCCCTTGACCTCGGAACCGTGCTCATGAAAGAGGGCACCAATGGCCACTCGTTCTACCTATTGCTCGAAGGCACCGTTCGGGTCACCAACAGAGGCTTGGCGCTAACCAAGTTGAAAGCCGGGGTGAGCATCGGTGAAATGGCTTACCTGCAACCTGGTGAAAACGTTCGATCCGCCACTGTCACCGCGGAGTCAAATATTTCTGTCCTGAAGATCAAAAGCATGTCCCTACAGCAGGCATCCGTGGAACTACAGTCCTGCTTTGATAAGGCGTTTATCAAAATGCTCGTAACTCGACTGATTGCTACCAATCAGCAGTTGTCTGAATGGAACCTGTGACAACGATAAGAAAATCATACATAGTTACAGGGATAAAGGCGAAAAGCCTTGGGTAAGAGAAAGAGCCATCAAGAGAACGGCTTCTTAAAGCAAGCCGTTAGTTTGCAGACGTTCTTCTGCTTGTCTTTCTTTGCGTCACATTCTTTCTTGGCGGACTCTGTTTTGGCATCTTTAAGACAAACCAAAAAAGCTGCTTCTGCTCCGTTGTTGCACTTGTCGCAGTCCTTGTCATCGGCAAACGAGTAGTTTACCAATGTGCTGGCAATTACGAAAAGAATGGCTTTTAGAATCATTACGCTTCTCCTGTGTGCTTAATGGCAGTCCAATCGCAAATCATCCCGACCCAGATCTGAATCGGGAACATGATGCAAAAGCGTAACCGAATTTTGCGGTTACGTCCAATGAAAGCCTATTTCAACGAGGTGTGAGCCTGAAGGGGGTTTCGTGAAAGACCTAG
>JBAWYQ010000207.1:0-6831 GCA_037143475.1 Burkholderiales bacterium
AGCCCGGGGCAATAGTTGCGCAACAGTGCATTGGTCTTGCCATCGCGCTGCGTGAATGGACGCCGGCATATAGCCGCACGCCAGCAACCAGATGTCAAAAAATGGGTCTTCCACCGCGTTGCGTTCGTAGCAGGAAAAAACTGCCCAGGTCGATTCGGACACGCACCGCGCACCCAAGCTCGACACGAGTGTCAAGCGGCCTTGCAAATCTAGCTCGCAGTGCAGTGTCCAGTCTTGAATGCGTTCGTTACACGCCACGGTGAAACGCAAACCCCGCCCGGCAAGCAAATAAAACGGGCGCGCATGCGCGTCGGTTGCGGTGCTGAGACTGGAGAATTCGCACGGAACCGACACCAATTCGTAGCGCGACTCCTGCCCTGGCTCCGTCACCATCACGCTGGCCAGATGGAACGACGCAGTAGGTGAGCCAGGTTCATCGCTGGTTTGAACATGCATATGAATGTGGGGCTGGGGCGAACGCCCCGAGTTACCGCAGTGGCCTAACAGATCACCCGGCTTTACCCAGGCCCCGACTGTTACCACCACGGAGCCCGGTTTGAGGTGAGCGATCAGCGCAAAGCGTCCTTCGTAGAGCTTGATGACCACGCAGTTACCCCAGTTAGCCGCTACGTTGGTGCTGCCGGGTGTGTTGTCTGGAACATCATTGATGACCCGCCAAACCTGTCCGAAGGCCGGTGACAGCACTGGCAAGTTGTAGGCATAAAAATCATTCAGTAGATTGCCCTGATTGGAGAAACTTCTGCCGCTTTTCATCACGATAAAGTCCAGTGCGTGCCGCCATGGTCCTCTGTGCGTGTGTGCGCCTGAGAAGCCTTGCGATATGGTCCAAGTGCCCATGAAAGGTAACCCTAAGGGAACGCTGCCGGGTTCGCCCACACGCGAGCGGCTGATCTGCGTACGCAAATAGGAGTTTTCCGGGAAATCGGGCAACAGCAAATTAAAGCTGCTGACCATATGCACATTGCGCACAGCGGCATACAAAACGAGCCAGGTAGCCAAAACAAAGGGTGCAGAAAAAGCCACCAGATGTGCCACATCCAAAATACGTCCCAAGGCCAGTGCCAGCCAGGCGGCCAAAACGGCGGCAAGTACCGCCAGCCCTGCTGTCATCAAGGACGGTGTGGCAAACAGGCCGCCCACCAGCAAGGCCGCCAATATGGCATTGCTGTCCCAACCGGTGCTAGCCAAATGTTCGGGGGCAGCGCCCAGCATATGCAGCCAGGCATAGGCGGCACCGTAGCCCAGTAGCGCAAGTAACAGGTAGTAGCGCGTAGCCATCACCATCACCACCAGAATTACGCCACCGACCCATGGGTTTGGCATGAAATACAGTGCGCCAAATGCACTAAAGAAGGAATCCAACTGGTTATTAAACAACTCAGGTGGCGCGACATAGGAGCGCAGCTGCAAGCTTGACAAACTGCTTCCCGCAGCCAGAGTAAAGATTGCACCCAAGGCAAAAGGCAAGCTCAAAATGGGCAACTTGACCAATGACCATGCCAAGCGACCCAGCACCACCGTTAACCAACCCGAAAATACGCCACCCAGCAGTGTCAACGCCACCACAGGGGCACCAAATGTCCACATATGGGCGACAAACAAGCCGCTCAGCAGGCCATTGAACACACACACGGGGCGTTCGCCTGCATCGGCTCCCGCAATTTGCCCGGCATACCAAGCACTCAGTGCGGCCAGTAAACCCATGGCACCGGCAGCGGGGTCCACCACCGTTAGCATGGCAAGTGCCAATCCAGAGCGCCACGAAGGCAACAGTGCAATCCAGGCATAGCCTAAAGCCACCTCTTCAAGCAGACCTTGCAGATAGCGGCGCGTGATCAATAGCATAAAAGCAGCATTCCAGAATTAAACCAAATCGACCCAAATCGCACAGGACTCGAAGTATGCAAACGATTGGTGCATTTGGGCCCGGTTAGGCCAACGGTACTCCATGGCGCGCAACTGCGGGTTGTAAATGGCGGTGTAAAGCGTGCCGAAGCCTTGCGCATAGTTGGTGGCGCGCAGCGGGCTGACATCAAACGTGTTGACGAATGATTCGACAGTACTCAATGGGTCATAAAGTTTGGACAGCAAAGTTTGCTGGCGCTCATACGAATGCGAAAACATGGCGTAATTGCTCAGCTCGTACTCACCCTGATGATTCACTGCTATGGGCTTGTAGGTGACGTTCGGAGCCGTAAAAGGGGCAAGCTCCACCGTCCGTACCTGGCCATAGGCATCCAGTAAAGTGACGTTGTAAGCCATGTGGGCTGGCACTCGGCACAACACTTTGACCGCCTCGTCCACGGTGGCGCAAAACTCCAACACGTAACGCAAAATCAGTGCAATGCCAAAGCCCTCGCTTACGCTGTCCTTGCCTGCATAGGCCAAAGACACGCTCAGGCCATGCTCGTTCATGCCATCCAGAACACCCCACAAGCAGTCGGTGGATGCAATCACGGTGGTGTCAAACCAGCGGGTTTTCATGATGCGACCTTCACATAATTCGGGCGTGTAGTCGTAGTTGCGCACCAAGGTGGGGGTGTAGCGGGTCCATACGGCTTGTGAGCAGCCTGCAGTGGCGGGTGCAGGGCAATAAAAGCTGAGTAAACGCGCATCTTGTTCATCCGCCTGGGTGAGCGCTATCAGCCGTTCCCACATCGGCACCAGTTCAGGCATATGGGTTTGCATGGCTTCGCGGCAGGCACTCAGGCTCGGGCGTTTGAGTTCGCCCTCGCTAACAAACCAGCGCCGGTAGCTGGGCAGTGCAGCCAGGGCATGCGTTAACCACAGCGCTGAAGGCTGGGCTTCGTCCACTGCGGTGAAACATTTGCGTGGGCTTGCCATTATTCGTCCCGCCCGCTTTTGACATTGGCCGGGTTGTGGGCCAACTCCACCAGCGCGCGCTCTTCCTGGTTGAGTTGGCGCATGGCGAACTGACTTTGCAGCGCCGCCACCCAGCGCTCGCCCTGGGCGTTGAGTTGGCCTTGTGGAGTGCGAATGACCTGGTTGACAAACATGATGGCCAAGTCCGCCCCCTTGTAAGCGTATTCATCCTTGTCCAAGATGCGCAGCACATAGGCTTCGTTCTCTGCCAAGGCGTCACGTCGATTAATACTTGCCGCCTTGAGCGTAAGCTGACCCTCATCGTCTTGGCGGTAAACACCCGACACTGGCGCTTGGGTGAGGATTTTTAAAGTGGCTTCGGTGTATTTCAAAATGACTTGCGCGCTCACCCCTTGCGATCCGTGCTGCAGCATAGGCCGATTGAACTCGGCCACGTTCAGCGTCAAATGGATGCGCTCGTCGTATTCCAGTAAGTGGAATAGGAACAAGGGCACATGCGTAGCGCAAAAATCAGATAAGTTCGTTATGGCGCTGACACCGCTGATTCGGGCGTTGAGTTCACCGAGATAAACCTCGCCACTGTGTTGATCGATCAGAAAGTCCAGCTCGAAATAGCCACGGTAGCCGCGCTGATAGAGGGCATCCCCCATGGCCTGGGTCTTTTCCTGAACTTGCTCGCGAACACGCTCCGAGAACGCTGCGCTGTAATTCTCATTGCCGCACCAACCGCCTTGGTATGGTGTGAGGGAATCCAGACCAATCATTTCCGACAACAAGGGGCCCACAAAGGTGCCCCAGCGGGTGGCGCAGGCTTCGATGGCGGTGCCCACGCAGCTCACCCAGCGCATCACCTTGACCATGTCTTGTGACTCAATTTTGCTTGCAACCCTTGTGTAGTCTGCGTGACTAGCTATGAAAAATGTAGTCTTCCCGGAGTCGCCATAGGCGGTTTGCACGACCCAACGCGAGCCCAAATTCGCGCGTTCGGCCAAGTCCTGCAACTCGGCATACGAGCCCACATGGGCCAAAACATTGGGCACACTGGCGACACCCGCTGCGTTGCCGATCTCGGTGGTAACAATCTTGCTGTCAATCTGGCGCACCAATGTGTTTTTGGGCAGCACGATGTTGAGTTTGAGTTCCTGGCAAACCGCTTCAATTTGTTCATCAAAAAATAAAAATAGGGCTTGGCAACGCTCGTTTGTAGTGGCTTGCACTTGCTGGATCAGAGCGCGTGCTTGGGGGCTGTCCAGCAGGTAGTGATTGATGTCTTCAATGCTCTCGAACACACGGGAGTGGTCATCGGGAATGACCAATGCGCAGGGGTGCTTGCCGTCAAAGCAGTCCAGAACGTTGATGTTGTGCCAGCCTTTGACCCATTCATGCATGCCCATCATGTTGAAGTTGCTGGCGCTGATAAAAAACAAGGGCCGGGTATTGTTGGCAAAGTGGGCTTTGATGTCGGCCAGACTGTGCAGGTTGATTGTTGGAGTCATGCTGTTTCCGTGCCAAGGTGCTTGGAGGCGTTTGCGAGTCGAGTCAGGTGGGCATCCGTGAATACTTTGAAGCCACGTTCAAAATGAAAACCGTGAATTTCTTTGACCTTGATATGGGCGAAAAAGCTCAAGATTTCAGGGGTAATGATTTGGCCAGGCACCAGCACTGGATAGCCCGGTGGGTAGGGTGTGACGAAGGTGGCCGACACCCACTGACGCCCACTCTGCGCCTGCTCAAGTGTGATGGTCGACAAAGGCACAAAATCAACATTCGCGTGCACTTCACCTTGGTAATGGGCGCTACGCACATCACAGGCTTGATAGACACCGTTGGTAAACGGCATAAAGGCCGGATGGTAGATCCGATTTTCAGGCATCGCCATGGAGGGCTCTGCTGCCAAAGCGGCATGCTTTTGGCGTTCAGATCCAAATTTGGCAGCCATGTCGTCCAGTACCTGAACCAGGTAATCAATGCTGGCCTGGGCGGCACCAATGTTGATCAAAAACAGCACCGTGTGGCGCGAGGTTTTGTTCACTTGGATGTCATAGCGGCTCATTAATAGTTGCCTGAAGCTAGCTCCGTCCATGCCAGTGCGGCTCACATCGAGCGTGACGCGTGTGGGGTCTATCACGAAGTCTGAATTGCCCCAGCGGCGACTCAACCCGGCCAAATCATTCGGCATGCCGGGTGAGCCCGGGCTGCGGTGGTGAGGCGGGATTAGCTGCTCGTCGCCCAGCACGGTGAAGTAAGGTGCCAGCTGCGCGTTGTCCTGAATACGTTGGCGCAATTGAATGGAAAGCAAAATACATTCGCGTACCTTATGGAAGCCTTCCAGCGCGGCTTGACGGCGGGCAATGTCCAGCGAGGCAATGATCTGGTAGTTAGGCGAGGTGGATGTATGAATGCGAAACGCTTCCAGAAAGTGGCTTTGGTCAAACTGCGCATCCGCCACATGAATCATCGACGCTTGCCTGAACGCGGATAGCGTTTTGTGGGTGGACTGTGTGGCATAGACGCGAAGCTGCACCAGAGCGGGGTCCGGGAAAAGCGGCTGCTGCCATTTGGATGCATCCGAGTTGGCATCGAATGCAGCCTTCCATTGGACGAAAAACTCCCAATAGGCGGGGTCGGCCATGCGCTGGCGTATTTTTTTAACCGCACTCATGGCGGTCCGGCTGTGGTACAGCGGGTGAAAGTGTGAGAAGGCGAACCAGGCCTCGTCCCAATGGAAAATCACATCGGGCTTGATCGCCAGCAGCTCCATCATGAAATGCTCGACGTTGTAAATCAGGCCATCAAAAGTGGAGTTGGTGAGGGTGATCTGTTTCAGCTGGTCCAGGCGGCCATGGGTCTTCAAATCCAGCATCACCGCCTTGATTTGGGCCAGGTCAATGCCGCCATACAGGTCGTAATCGACCAGCGGGTAGGTTTCCAGAAAAATCGGGTACGCACCGGTCAGCATCACCGAGTACGGAATTGACTTGTGGCAGTCCGTGGATACCAACACGAGGTCGCCGGGTTGCAGATTGGCCTGCATCACGATCTTGTTCGATGTGGATGTGCCATTGGTCACAAAGTAGCTGTTGTCGGCACCAAAAGTCTCTGCCGCTTTGCGGTGCGCTTGCAAAATAGCACCGCTGGGGTCCAGCAGTGAGTCCAGGCCCCCCTGGGTTGACGATGTTTCCGCCAAAAAAATGGCCTGGCCGTAAAAGTCCAGCATGTCATGAATCCACGGCGAGCCTTTGACCGATGCCGCGCGCGACAGTGGCAAGGCATGAAATACACCTTTGGGTTGGCGGCTGTAGGCTTGCAGAGCGTCAAAAAACGGCGTCGAAAAACGCTGCCGTACGCCATTCAAAATAGCCGCGTGCAAATCCTGAAAGGGGTTGACGTGAAACAGCACGCGGTCAAATTGGGCGCGCTGTTGGTCGGTCATCTCCAGTGGCGAGAGTTCACTAATCAGAAAATGGTTGAGTTCGGCTCGCATAGCGCGAATGCTGCGGCACAGGTTGACTTCGACCACTTCGTGGAACTGCACTGGCGATGTGGTTGCCAGTAGCGGCTGGCTTGCGAACTCATAGAGACCGCTGGCGACGGCACTGCTGGCCGGAACATGATTCAAATACACGCAGGCCTGAATGTCGGTGTTGGCCAGCACCGCAGTCAAGGCATCTTCAGCACAGTCGACCAGCACGATGTCATAGACAAATTCATCGTGCATAGATTTGAAGCTGGCCAACTGCTGGCGGTACAGCATCTCGTAGTCGGCAGGGTAGGGGTGAACAATCAGCACTTCAAAATAGGGCTTGAGCGGCGAAATTGATACCGCATCGAGCTGCCGGCGTTCATACAGCATGGGCCGATCCAGCCGCTCCAGGTGGGTTTGAAACGGACTGAACGCTTGCTGCCGATACCTTTCGCTCTGCATTTGAGTGCAACAGTTGCCCACCAACTGGCGCATCGATGTGA
>JBAWYQ010000208.1:0-6830 GCA_037143475.1 Burkholderiales bacterium
CGTTGTCCGCGGCCTTCATGAGGGTGTCAATCTCGGCTCCGTTTTCGGGGTATATCGCTATGCCAATGCTGACGCCAATGCCGTATTGGTCTCCGTTGGACAGGACCATCACCTCCGATATGCTCTTGATAATCTTGTCTGCGATAGCGGTGATGTATGAGGATTCCTGAATCTCTCCCAGCAATACTGCGAACTCATCGCCTCCCAACCGTGCGACCGAGTCCATATCCCGCACACTCGCCTTCAACCGGCTGGCCACTGTTCGAAGCGTGGCATCACCGACTTCATGGCCGTGTGTGTCATTGACCCCCTTGAAGCCATCAAGGTCAAGAAACAGGACGGCAAGGTGATTTCTTTTTCGTCGTGACAACGAGATCGCTTGAGAGAGGCGGTCAAAGAAGAGTTCTCGATTGGGTAAATCGGTCAGCCGGTCATGGTTGGCGAGAAATCCGACCCGTTCTTCAGCTGCCTTGCGCAGACTGATGTCAGCAATAAAGGCGGTGAAGTGGTGAGTGCTGTCAACCTGAAAAGGCGTGATGGCCAATTCGATCGGAAACTCTTCGCCACTGCGGCGTACCGCCGTGATCTCGACCCGACGGTTGAGCACCCGTTCTTGCTTTGTCGCCAAAAAGTGCGCCAGGCCATGTCGATGCGCTTCGCGATGCTGCGGGGGGACAATCATTTCGTCAATCGGCTGCCCCAGTGCCTCGCCTTCGGTCCAACCGAAAACGGCTTGTGCGCGTCGGTTCCAGCGCTCGATTTGCCCGTCCGCATTGATGCCAACCACCGCATCCAGTGCATTGTCAAGAATCGCGCGTATGCGGGATTCGTTCTCTTTGAGCAATTGGCTTTGGGTATACAGTTTCAGAAAAACGATGACTTTTGATCGCAAGATGTGATCATCAATCGGTTTGGCGAGATAGTCCGTAGCGCCGGCGACATAGCCACGCACCTTGTCAACGTCATCCTTGAAAGCGGCTGTCAAAAATATCACTGGCGTGTTGGCGGTCTTGATGTCCGACCGCAAATGCTCGCAGACCTCGTACCCATCCATTTCCGGCATTTGGACATCGAGAAGAATCAGAGCGTAGTCTTCTTCAACGACCATACTCAAGGCATCCAGCCCATTGGCCGCTTCATGCAATTGCGCCTCCACGCCCTTCAAGACGGTGCGCAAGGCCAGCCGATTGTTCGGGTTGTCATCAACAATCAGGATCTTGGGCAGATGACTCATAGTCTCTCGTCCACGGAAAGCAACAGGCTGACGATCTCGTCCACTCCAACGACGTAGTCAACCTCGCACCGCTTGATTGCGGCCTCCGGCATACAACTGAACTCACTGATTCGCGGATCCAGCACAATACTAAGCCCCCCATATTTCTTCACCGCGACCATTCCATCAGCGCCATCGGAATTGGCTCCACTGAGCAAGACTCCGATCAAGTCTGATTCCACTGCCTCGGCAGCGCTTTCAAACAGAACGTCGATGCTGGGTCGCACAGACTGCACCGGTGCGTCGACGGAAAGCGAAAAACTCATTGCAGCATCTGCCCTGTTTTCAATCAGGAGATGATAGCCCGGAGGCGCCAAATAGACTCTCCCACCCTGTATGACCTCTTTGTCGGTGGCCATACCCACTGGCAGTTTGGAATGCGCCCCGAGAAACTCGGCCAAGGTGCTTTCCTCCCGTTCGGGTATGTGGGCCACGACGACGACGGGCAAGGGATAACTGTGCGGCAATGCGCCCAAAATTCTCCCAATAGAAGAAAAGCTTCCAGCCGACATCCCAATCGCGATCAGCCTATGCATCGCCTTGACTCCGGATGGGGCCAATGGCCCGGCGATACAGCTGTACCCGGTCGTCGATCTCTTCAAGATCTGCGTGTTTGTCCGCCAAATCCATGATCTTTTCGGAACGTCCCAGCAAAAGGTAGGCACCCCGCTCCATGCTGCGTGACAAGAGATTGACGACTCTTTCCTGCAACTCGCCATTGAAATAGATCAGCACGTTTCGGCAAACCGCCCACTGCACTTCCTTGAAAACATCATCCATGACGAGATTGTGTGTCACAAACTCGACCGACCGCTTCAATTCTTCCTTAATCGCTACTTGATCACCGCGCACCACAAAGTAGCTGTCGAAGTCGCCTTCGCCGCCAGCCTTCAGATAGTTTTCGCGCCATGCCTCCATGCGGTGTCGCGCCCAGCTGCCTCTACGTGCTTCCTCAAGGAACGCGGCATTGATGTCGGTTGTGAAGATCCGCATCCGTGTTTCAAGTTTCGCCTCTCGCATAAGAATGGCCAATGTGTAGGTTTCTTCACCGTGGCCACAACCGGCCTGCCAGATATTAATGCGGGGAAAGCTGGACAACTGCGGTACAACCACATCTCGCACGGTCCGCCATACGGTTGCGTCACGAAAAAAGTCTGACGCTGGTACCGAAATGTTATTGATGACGGTCTGAGCGACCGCCGGGTCATAGAGGATGGATGAAATCAGATCAGTCAAACGGACAACATCAAAATAGTGCTGCAACGAAGTCAACCGTCGCTTCAGCGATGCTGGTGCATAACCGCTGAAGTCGTAACCGTAGCCCTGTTTGAGGGCGCTCAACAGCAAGCCAACCTCGATAGCTTCGATACGTCGTTTCTCGGATTTCTCTAGGATCATGTCGTCAGAGTCCGAATGTCTGGAGCAAGGCAGTCAAATGGTCAATGTCCACCGGTTTTGCCAAATACGCATTGGCGCCGGCTTCAATGCACGCGCTTTCGTCGCCCTGCATGGCCTTGGCCGTGATCGCAATGATGGGAATATTGCTGTAGCCCAATTTTCGGATCTTCCGAATCAGCATATAGCCGTCGATTTCCGGCATCATGATGTCGGTCAGAATTGCGTCGTACTGCCCCTGTGGCAACATCTCAAGTGCCTTCGCACCATTGGGGGCTACATCAATGACGTAGTGCCTTTTGCGCAAGAATTTGGTAAGAGCAAAGAGGTTGCGGGCGTCATCATCAACCACCAGTAGTTTCTTCCCGGTTGGTGCACTCTGCGTGGCTTGCGGATCAGCGGAATACTTACCCCGGCGCAGCGCGAGCAACACTTCGTCGCGCAATCGATCGTTGACCAGCCCCTTGCTGATGATGCTTTCCGTTGCCTCCCGCAAGTCAAATACGTCTTCCTCGGTCAATTCGTGTTCAGAAAATACGATAACCGGTGGCGGGTTCAGGCTGCCACAGGCTTTTTTAATCCACTCCTTGCCAGAAACATCAGGCAGGTTGAGGCCCAGGATAACCGCGTCAAATGGCTGGTTATGCAGTTGCTGCAAGGCGGCTTCACCGGTTTTTGCGATGACCAGTTCAAGAGGTACATGGATGAACAAATCCCTGATCAGCTGTATGTTTTCCGGATTTGCGTCCGCCACAAGGACACGCTTTTGCCCCACCGTGGGCCTCGCTTCAACCATCGCCCTGATCGCGGCTGCGATTTTTTCGCGGGTTATTGGCTTTCTTAGAAAGCCCATCGCACCCAGGGTCTTGGCCTCACCTGTATCCGATGCGCCGGACATGATGTAGACCGGAATCTGTGCGCTCAATGCATCCTCACGCAATTGCTGCAGTAGCTCCATGCCACTCATTTTTGGAAGACCCAGATCGAGCAATATGCCTGCCGGCGACTCCCCCGCAATTGAGGCCATGGCGAGCTCGGCCGATTCAACGCAGACGGCCCTGAGCCCCAGCCCATTGACCATTTTCTTCAGAATGACAGGGAGGCGAGGATCGTCCTCGACAATCAAAATATGCTTTTCACCGGGTGGCGCTATGCCTGCAGCCGCTGGGTTCAGACCAGTGGATGGCGCGGTCGCAATGGGCGCAACGTTGCTTGTTCCATGAAGAGTGTCCGCATCACTGGCTTGAAATGCCTGATATGGCAGACGAACAATGAAGCGACTTCCTTTGCCTGGGGCGCTGTCAACTGAAATATCACCGCCGAGCAAGCGCACCAGATGCCGGCTAATTGCCAAACCCAGGCCGGAGCCACCGTACTTGCGACTGGTCGAGCCGTCGACTTGCTGAAATGCACCAAATATGTGTTCCTGCTTGGCAAGTGGAATGCCAATGCCGTTATCGACGACGTCCAATTGCAGGCCATCCGGCATCGTGCTGACCCGCAGTCCCACTGCACCCCCTGTATCGGTGAATTTGATCGCGTTCGAGAGGAGGTTGGTCAAAACCTGGGTCAGGCGCTGTCTGTCCGTGGCCAGCGTGGCCGGCACGAGCGGTTCGATGTCGATGTGGAGTCTGATTTGTTTCTTGTCCGCCTGTGGTGAAAACACGCGGTTCAAGTAGGTGGTCATTTCGAGCAGCGGGAAGATTTCGTGATGCAACTCCATCTTGCCGGCTTCGATCTTTGACAAGTCCAGAATGTCATTGATCAGGGTCAGTAACTGGGCGCCACTTTCGCCAATTACGGCGGCCGACTCGACTTGATCGGCGTTGAGATTTTTCTCTTCGTTTTCTGCGAGGCTCTTGGAAAGAATCAGTACGCTGTTCAACGGGGTGCGGAGTTCGTGCGACATATTGGCCAGGAACTCCGACTTGTATTGGTTGGCCAGTTGCAGGTCGCTTGCCTTGGTCTCTGCTTCCTGTATGGCGACTTCCAATTGTTGGCTTTGAGCCTCAAGCAACTCATTTTTGTGCTTCGAGTCCTCTTGTTGCGCGCGTAGTTCCTCCTGATTGGCCCTTAGTTCTTCGTTCTGCGCCTTCATCTCCTCCGATTGGCTGCGCATCTCTTCGTTCATCGCCTTCATCTCTTCATTGCTGCGTAGCAGTGCGTCCTGCTGCTCTTTGAGCTTGCGCTCGGCCTTCTTACGTTCGGTGATGTCGCGGGCGGCCGCGAATACTCCAAGCACCTTGCCATCGCCATCTCGGTACACTCTGGCGTTGTACAAGACATCGGTGATCTTTCCATTCGCATGCCGAATCGCCAATGGAAAATCGGTCACAAAGCCCTTCGAAAAGACCTCCTGATAGCCCTCGCGGGCCTTTTCTTTCTCGGTGAAATAGTCGGCAAAATCGCTGCCAATCAAATTCGAGCGCGCAAAACCGGTCACATCCTCCGTGGCGGAATTGACATCAGTGATTTTTCCTTCAGCGCTGATGGTCACCAAGGGGTCCAGACTGGCCTCCAGCAAACTGCGCGCGTATTGGGCGCTGGTGTGCAATTCATCAGCCTGCTTGCGGGTCTCGCCAAGCAACTTCAGATTGTGTTCGGACACATGCAAGTTGGCAAAGTGCAAGCCCAATGCCTGACACGCGACCTTGAGAAATTCGTGCTGAGCAGGATCCAACGATCGGGTCGCGGCCAGCTCGAGGACCGCCAACACTTCGGTCTTGTGGCAAATCGGATAGAGCACCAGTTCCTGCGGCGGAAACTCGACCAGTCCGGTGCTGATAATTGACAGCCCGACCGGTATGGGCGACAAGACGACCGGCTGCCCATCCTTGGCACATTGTCCAAGCAGGCCATTCTCCAGCTCGAATGTGTTGTCGATCTGACTGCGCCGCACCAGGCCACGCGAACCAATGCGCTGGAAATGATCCTCTTCGCGCAGGTAGATGGCACCCACAGGCACGCCCAACTGCTCGCAAATTTTTTGTAAAACGCTATCGGCCGCCACTGTGACAGTGGCCGACATGGACGCGGCGTTGGTCAGTGCCGTAACGTTCTCGGTCAACCAATGGTCATGTTGGACTTGTTGTGCCATGCGTCGAAAGCTTTCGGCCGCTTTGGCAATTTCACCAATTTCGTCCGTTCGCTCCAAGCTCTGAATGGTGACGACCTCGCCCCTTGCGAGTCCGACCAGTGAATCCTTAATGCCCAGCAATGGGCGCGTAATGCTGCGAGCTCCAATATAGCCAAGCAGCAAAGAAAGCAACATCAAGGAACCGCCCGCAATAAGCAGTACTTGCCTAAGGCGGAAGTAGTCTTCCAGAACCTCTGCCTGGGAGATTTTGGCAATCACCCCCCATGTTGCCTTGTCTCCCAGGGCATCGGGAAATGGATCGTAGGGTTTGACTGCCACGATGGATTCAATTCCGCGGTAATCAGCCGCAAGTCTTACCCCGGTCTTTTTGGCCAGGACCATGCGGGATGCTTCCGTGTCGATTTGCTGCTTGAAGGCTGTGGCCCCCTTTGCGAACCGGGAATTGGTGAGCAGCCAACTGTCCTTGCCGATCATGAACACCTCACCCGACTCGCCCAGACCGGACTGGTCGTACATGATTCTTTCAAGTTGGTCGTTCTTGATTTGAATGGCTATCGCACCCAGGAAAACCTGCCGGACCGGGTCAAAAACAGGTTTGGCCAGGAAGCTGACGACCTCGTTGCGGTTGGGGGCGTAGGGCGAAAAATCGGCAAAACCCAGTGATCCTGGCGTGGCGTGCTGCAATATTGGAAGCACCGCCCGCGCCAATCCCGAGTCCCTCGCTGTTGCATTATTCAGATTGATAGCGAGGTCCGGATTCTTTAGCAAACTGAACACGACGTTGCCGTGGGCATCGATCAACAAAATGTCAACCCAACCATAGGCACGCGAATGGTGCTGGAAATGGGCTACGGCCGACCTGTTGGCCTCGCCGTAGGGTGTCGCGGACATTTGCGCCTGCTGTGTGGTTCTGTCGCTGTCACCTGTCGCCGACAGGTAGTTTTGTTGCAACGCGGTCTGGGCGTTCTTGCCAAGCTTGGCGAACGCATCGTTAAGGGCGCCGAGCCGGCTATAGGTGCCGCCTGATACCGATAGCACCTGCAATTCGGATTCAATGGCTCCGAA
>JBAWYQ010000209.1:0-6791 GCA_037143475.1 Burkholderiales bacterium
TCATGCAGGTGGTCACTACCATGCAGGAAATCGATGCCAGCAGCAAGAAGATTGCAGACATCATTGGCGTGATTGACGGTATAGCGTTCCAAACCAACATCCTGGCGCTCAATGCTGCGGTCGAGGCCGCGCGTGCCGGCGAGCAGGGCCGCGGGTTTGCCGTGGTGGCCAGCGAAGTGCGTAGCCTGGCGCAACGCAGTGCGGAGGCGGCCAAAGAGATAAAAGGCCTGATCGACACGTCGGTCGGCAAAGTGGAGTCGGGCACCCGCCTGGTCACCGATGCCGGTGCGACCATGGAAGAAATTGTGCAATCCGTGCGGCGGGTGGCAGACGTGATCAGTGAGATTACTACTGCGGCCACTGAACAAAGCAGTGGCATTGCCGGGGTAAATGCGGCAATTGGCAACCTGGATCAGATGACGCAGCAAAACGCAGCGTTGGTTGAGGAAAGCGCCGCTGCAGCCGAAAGTCTGCGCGAGCAGGCCGACCGCATGAAGGAAGCCGTATCCGTGTTCCAGGTGGCGGCGCACCACACCACCTGAACAGCTTAATCTGCGAGGGCGGCGGCGCGTACAGCATTGCGACCGCTGTCTTTTGCTGCATACAGTGCGCGGTCGGCGGCGGATAAATAGTCTCGTACCTGATGCTGAGCGCCAGGTACCGCGCAGACCACACCAAGACTGGCTGTAAACCGGATGCTGTGGTTATCAAACGCAACCACCAGGTTTTCGATGGCTGCGCGAAATTCTTCAGCCAGCGCCAGCGACTGCTCAGCATCCACCTCAATGAGTGCAATCACAAACTCCTCTCCACCATAGCGGGCAAGGATGTCGCCGGCACGGTGGATGCGCGGACGCATCAGGTCCGCCAATGCGCGCAGACAGGCGTCTCCTGCGAGGTGCCCATAGGTATCGTTGATGCGCTTGAAATGGTCAATGTCAAACAGAATAATCGTCAAGGAAATTTGCTGCCGCTGGGCTCGTCGAAGCTCGATAGAAATTGCCGCATCAAAGCTCGCTCGATTGCCAATTTGTGTCAATCCGTCGGTGGTGGACAGCATCAGCAGGCGGTCGTTTGCCACCTTGAGTTGTTCCAGTGTGGCGTTCAGGTCGGTGGTGCGGGACTCAACCCGCGCCTCGAGTTCGCGGTTGGCCCGTGCCGTTACCTGCACCAGGCGTTCCTGACTGGCGCGCGCCTTGCGCTCGTGGCCCAGTGCAACGGCCTGCGCGTTGATACGCAGGGTGCGATCAGTGTTGATGCGGTCCGCGAGCGTGAACGACAGCAAAATCACCTGTAGAACAATGCCGATCTGTGATGCATTCTCGGTCCAGATGTTGATGGGTATCCATCCTAGTTTGCCGGCATTGAGAACGATAAGGCCAATCAGAATCGAAGTCCAGGCCAGGCAAAAGTAGCGCGCAAAGCGGGCTCCTCGCCACCAGCGCCAGTAACCCAATACCAGAGCGGTTCCCGCTATCGGTATCGTTATGGCTGCCCCTACGCGCACGGTCCAGTTGTAGGGAAGAAGGAACGTCAAAAACAACAGTGCGGCACTGAACAGCGCCATGGCTCGCACGAGGTGGAAGGCAGGTTTTGAAAAGCGCTTCAGTTTGAGGAAATGGTTGGTAAACAGGCAGGTAAATAGTGCGGCGCTGGCGATAAAGGTGGAAATGGCGAAGCTGTTCCATCGCACCGCGTCAGGCCAGATGTAGGCAAACGTGAAGCCTGTCAAAGTCAGGTGAAAGAGCAAATAGCTGGCAACAAAACCGATGTAATAAAGGTAGTTGATATCCCGCGTGGAAAAGAACACAAACAGGTTGTAGATGATCATGATCAGCAACACGCCAATCACCGCTCCCTGCAGCAGGTTTTCGTCGTTGCTGGCGGCATTAAACAGAACCGGGTCCCATATGCGCAGTGGGGCTTCGATGGTGCCACTGGATGCCAGTCGCAGATAGACCGTGTTGACACCGGGTGCCAAAGTCAGCGGCATGATGAAGTTGCGGTGCTGCACCGGCCGCTGCGTAAAGGGTTGCTCGTCTCCCAGTTCATAGTGGCCTTGCAAATTGTCACCCGCAAAGTGAAACAGCTCTACGTGGTCCAGAAACGGAATGGGCAATTCAACATAACGGATCAGCGACCGCGCGTCCGTGTTTTTGACCTGCAGGCGCAGCCAGTAGGTGTCGTCTGTGAAGCCGAAGTTCGCAGACTTGCGGTTGATGGCCTGCCAGTCGGATCCGGAGGCACGGGCCTGCGCTATCGTTAGCGCGCCGTTGCGGTCTACCAGCATGCCCATGCGGGCACCCACCTCAATGCGTCCTTCGCCATTCCTGGAGACATCGAGCGTCGGAAAGCTCGTGGACTGCTCTGCCTGGGCTAGCGCGTGTACAGGCGCGTACATCGCCAAAATCAGCGCCCAGAGCAGAAGAAATGGCATGGGCAGGCCTCAGGCCAGTTCAGCAATCAGTTCGATTTCTACGCAGGCGCCCATTGGAATCTGTGCCACACCAAAGGCACTGCGCGCGTGCGCACCTTTGTCACCAAAAACCTGGCCGAAGAGTTCACTGGCCCCATTGGTCACCAGGTGCTGCTCGGTGAAGTTCCCCGTAGAGTTGACCAGCGACATGAGCTTGACGATACGTTTGATGCGGTTGAGGTCGCCCGTGGCGGCATGCAGCGTGCCCATCAGGTCGATGGCGATGGCGCGCGCGGCAGCCTTGCCCTCCTCGGTGTCCATGTTGTTGCCCAACTGGCCGACCCAGGGTTTGCCGTCTTTTTTTGCAATGTGGCCGCTCAGGAACACCAGGTTTCCGGTTTGCACGAAGGGTACGTAGGCCGCAGCGGGTACGGAAACGGGTGGCAGGTCAATGCCCAGCGTGGCGAGGGTTTCATAGATGTTCATGGTCACTTCCAGGTGAGTTGTTGATTAAAAACGGCCCTAGCTCCCGTCGAATAAGCGCAAGCAGCTATCTAAATGATATTGCCCATGGATTGGGACTGGGACTGGGACTGCGAAGACGATTGTGATTGTGACTGATCCTGGCCTTGACTTGGGGCGGTGCTGGCCCATGCATTTGTGTCATACGGCTCCACCGTTACCCCTACGGTTAACAGGTGGTTGGCGCCGCCATGAATGACTCCGCGAATCGGCGACACGTCCGCATAGTCGCGCCCCAGCGCCAGCGTCACATAGTCCTCGCCAGGTGTGCCCCAGCCATCGCGGTCGTTCGTGGGGTCAAAGTCACACCAGCGCGTGCTGGCGCTCGCTCCGGGTATGTCTGCCTTTTCAGGCAAATCTGGCAGGTAGACCGATACCCAGGCGTGCGACGCATCGCTGCCCACTAACCGCTCCTGGCCGGGAGCGGGCTGTGTCAGCAGGTAACCACTGACGTACCGCGCTGGCAGACCGTAGCTGCGCAGGCAGGCAATCATGATGTGTGCAAAGTCCTGGCACACGCCCTTGCGCTGCGCCAGGGCCTCCAGCGCGGGTGTGTTGACCTGGGTGCTTTGGCTCTCGTAGGTAAAGTCGCGGTGAATGCGTTGCATCAGGTCGCGTGCAGCAGCCACCAGCGCAACGCCCGGCGCAAAGCTTGGGCGGGCGTAGGCTGCAAAGTCTGGGTGGCGTGGCGCATAGACCGAGGAAAAGACGAATTCGGCGGCGGCGTCAAACGGCTTGTTGGCGCAGTAGCGAAAGCGCTCACGCACCTGCTCCCACGATACGGCGCTGTCGGGCATGGAAACAACCCGGGTGGACACCAGACTGCGGGCAATCACCAAGAGTCGCGTATGTGCGGTTTGCAGCGAAAAAAACTGGCGCATATTGCCATACACGTCCAGTGTGGCAACTTGTTGTGCAGGAGCGGGGGTGACGTTCAGACTGTGGCTGAGCAATTTCTGGTTGGCTGTATTCAACGGTTGCAAATAGGCCACATGCTGCGCAATGTCCACCGGGGGGACATAGTCGTAACAGGTTTCGTGGGTGATGCGCAGCTGCATGGTAGGTTGCGTTCAAGCGCCCAGGCTTTGCCCGGACTCGCCGGAGTGGGTGAAGTAGGTAGCGCCAATTTCCTCGGATACATGAAATGCGGCTTCGCTGCAGTCGAGCAGCAGCTGGATCAATTGGGTGTAGCGCCCGGCATCATTGGTCGTGCAGAGTTCTTCCAGTTGCCATTTACCGGGGTCGGGCACACTGAAAGACAGCAGGCCGAGTTGATTGGGCTCGCTGCCTGCCAGTTTGGCCAGGCGTCCACGCAACGTATGCGCCACCCACGCCAGCGATCGGGGGTTGTCCCGATCTTGCACCAGCAGGTCCACCAGCGCGGCTATGTCACGGCTTTGCTGGTACTGTGCATGGAAGGTGATGGTGCTGTCGAACAGGCTCACCATGGCCTCAAAGCCCCCGGTCTGGTGCACGCTGCCGGTCTCAAAGCCCATGCGTAGGGCTGCTGCCAGAAAGCCCAGCCGCTCAATGTGGCGCCCTATGCTCAGCAGGCGCCAACCGTCATCGCGTGTCATGCGGTCGGTTTGCAACCCGGTGATGGCGGCCAGGTGGTCACTGGCGGTTTTGAGCGTTGCCAGTGCCTGCACCGATGAATAGTCGGCACTTTGTGTGTGCTCGGCGCAACTCGCAAAGAAACGGTCTTCGGCGCGTTGCATCAGACTCCAGTGCTCCTGCGACAGTCGTTCGCGTACGGACGCGCCGGCCAGTCGAACGGCGCGCAGGTTGTAGCCCACGCTGGTGGCTTGATGGTTGCTGCCCAGACTGGCGATGAGGGAGCGTTCAAACACCCTACGCGCCTGCACCACGGGGGTGAGTGCTGGCACACCGGGTAGCACCAGCGTGTTGTTGAGCGCCATTCGGCCCAGCCACGTCAGCAGGGGTTGGGATGACTGGTCCTCACCGCTCAGGCATTCCAGAACCAGGCGTGCCAGTTGGACCGAGTTTTCAGCGCGCTCGGTGTAGCGGCCCAGCCAGAACAGGTTCTCGGCGGCGCGGCTGGTGACCAGGCGTTTGCGGTGGGCCAGCGTAGAGGCGGTCAGGGCTGGTTGCAGCAGCGTTGTCTTGTCGACAAGGTCGGTGGTGATGGCCCATACATCGGCGCTGCTGCCACCGTGCTGCATGGAGGCCACTTCGGTGCTGCCCCCGGCCACACGGGCCAGCCCGCCGGGCAGCACACGCCACGATTGGGCACCTTGCGATACAGCAAACACCCGCAGCATGACCGAGCGCGGCACCACATCGGCGGTTTCAGCCTGCCAGGTCGGCATTTGCGACAAGGGCATGTAGGCCTGTATGGTGTGCTCGTCACTCTGTCGCAGAATGCGGCCCGCCCATTCGTCGCGCTCCCGCGGCATCAGGCTGCGTCCCAGCACGGAATCAAAATTGCCGTGCATCGAGGAACCCGGGTAGGTGGGTTTGATGGCGTATTCCTGCAGGCGCGGCAGCACTTCCTCGAGTGCCGAGCGCTCGCCGCACCACCAGGTAGGCAGAGCAGGTAGCAGCAGCTCCTCTCCCAGCAAGTGTTCGGACAGCGCCGGCAAAAAGCCCAGCAGGGCGGGCGACTCGAGAAACGCGGACCCCGGCGCATTAGCCACCAATACGTTGCCCGCGCGGATGGCCTGCAACAATCCGGGAACGCCCAGAGTGGAGTCAGAACGCAATTCGAGCGGGTCCAGAAACTGATCATCCAGCCGCTTGAGCAGACCGTGTACCGGAACCAGTCCGCGCAGCGTCTTGAGGTAGAGGTGCTGGTCGCGCACGATCAAGTCGTTTCCCTCCACCAGCGTGATGCCCAAGTAGCGCGCCAGGTAGGCGTGCTCGAAATAGGTCTCGTTGTAGGGCCCCGGCGTCAGCAAGGCGATATGGGCATCTTGCCCGGCGGTGCTCATGGACTTCATGCTGTCCATCAGTGCGCGGTAGGTGCCCGCCAGGCGCTGCACCTGCAACTCTTCAAAAGCCTGAGGGAACAGGCGCGACACCGCCAGCCTGTTCTCCAGCAAATAGCCCAGCCCTGATGGCGCCTGCGTGCGCTGTGACACCACCCACCAGTTGCCGTCCGGACCACGCGCCAGGTCAAAGGCCGCAATGTGCAGGTGGGTACCGCCGACCGGTTGCACGCCGTGCATGGCGCGCAGGTAGCCGGGGTGCCCCTGAACCAGTGCGGGTGGCAACAGTCCCTGGGCGAGCAAGTCCTGCGGTCCGTATACATCGGCCATCAGGCGGTCGAGCAGGCGAACCCGCTGCGACACACCGACCTCAATTTGTTGCCAACTCTGTGCCGAAATAATCAGGGGAAACAGTCCCAGCGACCACGGGCGCTGCGGGCCGTCCTCGTCGGCATAGACGTTGTAGGTGACACCGTTGTCGCGTATCTGGCGCGCCAGGGTGGTGGAGCGCTGGCCCAGCGGACCCAGACCATCCGTCGAACAGCTTTCAAAGAATTGACCCCAAGCCCCCGTTATATCTGTGTTTGATGCTACTGATTGTGTAGCATCGGGCTGTGCGATAGCGCCTGCGGCGGTGTGCCCGCGCAACTCATCAAAGTGCCCGGGTACTGCTGCCAATGAAAGGACGGCGTGCTCCAGCGCTGTCAGTGGTTCCGCGGGAATTGCAGATGAGATGGATTCGGCGTTTTTCACTCCGGAGAGTATGCCGCAAACCGGGCGCCATGCACTGAGGAGAAAGCCTCGGCACAATAGGCCACCATGTCTGACCAAACCCGCCAAACGAGCGTCAACGCACGCTTTACCCAGGCCATTCTTGAAGCCGCGCAGCGCCATGGCGTCAACGT
>JBAWYQ010000210.1:0-6741 GCA_037143475.1 Burkholderiales bacterium
CAATCTGGAAAGCACCGTCGTGGCGCTTCTTTGCCAGCACTTTGAACTCCATGGTTTCGGTTTCCATGACGATGCCCAGCTTGGTCTTCCACTCGGACGCCACGAACACCGCCATCTTCTTGTGGTACTCGCTGGTGTTGTACGAGAAGCTATATTTGGTACCCGGCTTCACGCCGGCCTGCTCCAGCAATTTTTTGGCCTCGGCCACCCGTTTGTCCATGGGCCAGGTGGCCCATTCGTAAGGCGTCGGGTCGGCACCCACAACGCCCGCCACAATCAGGCTGTAGGCGGGGGGTTGCCCATCCGCGGTGACGCGTTTGGACAAGATCTCGCGGTCAATCACCATGGACAGCGCCTTGCGCACGCGCACATCCTTGAATACCGGGTCCTTGGTCTGGTAGTCGTAATACCGCACGCCGATGATGGCCTGGTTGCGCAACTCTTTGGGGTACTGCGCTTTGTACTTTTCAAACACGCCAGGGGGCATCTGGTAGACGTAGTCGGTCTCGCCCGACTCCCAAAGCTTGATGTCGGCAAATTGGTCTTCAATGGGTAAATAGGTCACCTTGGTGATGGGCACGCTGGCGGCATCCCAGTACTGCGGATTTTTCTCGACCACGATGCGGTTGTTGACCTGCCACTCTTTGAGCACATAGGCACCGTTGCCCACCATGTTGCCCGGCTTGACCCACTCTTTGCCCCACTTCTCCACCGTGGCTTTGTGCACCGGGCCCAGCTGGGTGTTAGCAACCAGTTCGGCCATGAAAGGCGTTGGGTCCAGGGTCTTTATTTCCAGCGTGTGCTTGTCCAGCGCCTTCACGCCCACTTCGCTGGGCGGCTTCTTGCCCTGGGCGACTTCCAGGCCGTTCAACAGGAAAACGCCAAAGGTTGCAGCGTAGGGGGATGCTGTCTTTGGGTCAACAAAGCGCCGAATGCCATAGACAAAATCCTCGGCCGTTATGGGGTCGCCGTTGGAGAACTTGGCATTGGTGCGCAGCTTGAAAACCCAAGTCGTCGGGTTGGTCTGCTTCCAGCTCTCTGCAACACCGGGCACCGTTTTACCCGTCGTGTCAGTGGCCGTCAGTCCCTCAAACAGGTCGCGCAAAATCTGGTTGGCGGGTACAGTTTCGGCAACGGCCGGGTCCATACTCTCCGGCTCAGACCCGTTGGAGCGGACAAAGGTCTGGCTGGGGTGCAGTTGCGTGCCCGCCGGGATGGTCGCCGCCAGAATGGAGGCAGATAGGGACAAGGTCAAGGCTACGATGGCCGTCAAATTAAAGCGCGGTTGCATGGATTTCCTTTGCATGGAAGGCAGGAGCGCATTGTAGGAGTCACTGCTTGGGCAGCTTGCTGGTGTCAATGTCCACGTAGCGCCAGAACGCACGCGACGTGGGATGGCGGCGGTAGCCAAGCAGCCACGGCTGTATCACGTCCGTGCGGATTCGGTGGGTGTTGAACTTGTAGGGCATATAGGCCACCAGTATCTTGACCATTTTCTGCATCAGGGCCAGACGCTCGGGGCCATCGGGCATGACCACTTGCTGCCGGTAGAGTCTGTCGTATTCGTCGTTTTGGAAACCCGCCAGATTACCTTCGTACTTTTGCGGCCCGTAGCCGAAGTCCAGAAAGCTGCCGCCGTCGGGCGAGGAAGCGGAGTTGCCAAGTCCCCAAATCATGAGTTTGCCGGCACGCGCGGCTTTCAGGTTTTCGGGCCACTTGGCGGTCTTGAACACGATCTTGATGCCCGCCGCCGTCATGCTCTTCTTCCACACTTCATTGAGCTCGCGGTCGGCCGCCGATGGTGTGGTCGAATATTCCAGCAGCAAGGGCTTGCCGTCAGGCATGTCGCGCCAGCCGTCGCCGTCCTTGTCCACATAGCCAAACAGGTCCAGCAATGCGCTGGCGCGGGCCGGGTTGTAGTCACTCATCTCGGACTTGAACTTGGGGTCGTAGCCCCAGGTATTGGGCGGAATGACGCCTTGTGCTGCTATGGCCTGGTTGCGCCGGGGCAGTCGAATTTCCTCTTCCGTGTTGTAGGCCAGTGCAATGGCACGGCGCAGCGCTACCTTGTCGGCAGAGTTGCCACCAACCGTGGGGTTCTCCATGTTGAAGTACGAGAAGGTCAATTCGGGCGGCGAATACCGTTCGATGCGTATGCCCTTCTTGGCCAGATGCGGTGCCAACTTGTTGTTGGGAATCGCCTGGTTGGCAAATTGCTGTGGCAGGTACATTAAAAAGTCGTGCTCATTGCCCAGAAACGAGAGCCAGCGCGGTTGCACTTCATCAATGATGGAGATTTCCACCTTGTCCACGATGGGAATGCGCTTGCCCTTCATCTGGCGGTAGATCTCCTGTGACAGCGCGTCGTTGGCAGGCGGCTCGGCCTCGTAATACTCCTCGCGGAAATTGGGGTTCTTCACAAACGTGATCTTGGATGAACGTGTCCACTGGTCCAGCTTGAACGGCCCGGTACCCACCGGGTGCTCCATGATCTTGTCGCCATATTTTTCGACAACTTCACGCGCTACCGCACCTAGCACGCTGGCCTCGGTCAATCGGTAAATGAAGCGGGGTTGACTGTCCTGCATCTTGAACTGGATGGTGTAGCGGTCCAGTGCGCGCAAGCCTTCCACCTCAGTGTCGTAGTTAAAGCTGGCGCCCGGTTTCTCGGCATCACGGCGCAGGGGGGCCATGCCCAGCAGCTTGAGTTCTTCCATGTCGGAATAGATCTGGCTTTTGGTCTTGGGGTCATAAATGCGCTTGAAGGTGTAGACGAAATCCTGCGCGGTCAACTCGCGCTTTTTGCCACCAAAGGCCGCATCGTCTGAAAAGTAGATGCCGGGTTTGACTTTGACAGTGAAGGTTTTGAAGTCGTCAGTGATAACCGGCATGCCCTGTGCCACACTGGGCACCACCTTGGCTGGCCGCGCCAGGTAGTCGTAGCGGTACAGCGCGTCAAACATGTTCTCGGTGGCGGTGCGCGAGTAGTAGTCGGAAATCTGCGCCGGGTCGAACCCGGTTTCGGCAATTTCAAATGCGTAGCGCAATACTTTTTCGGCCTGAGTCTTGCTGGCGGTCTCCCCAATGGCGCCAATACCCCAGCACAACACTGCCAAGACCACCCCAATTTTTCCTAAACCCATAGTCACCCTCATACAAACACCAATGCCCAAAGCACAACATACAAGCATAATCCGCGCCGTGCCCCGTTGCATCAGCATTTAACCCTAGTATCCCCAATATATGCTTTCCTACATCCTGCGACGCATCTGGCAAATGCTTCCCACCCTGCTCGGGGTGATTCTGCTGATCTTCTTTTTGTTCAAGCTGTTTGGCGGCGATCCGGTCGAAATCATGGCTGGCATGAAGGCCTCTCCCGAACGACTGGCCTCGCTGCGCGCGCAGTTGGGGCTGGACAAGTCCGTGCTTGAGCAACTTTGGGTGTTTGTGCAGCAGGTCTTCACCTTCAACTGGGGCAAGAGCTGGACCACAAATGAGGCCATCTCCGATATCTTTGGCACGCGCCTGCCCGCTACGCTGACCATCATGGTGCCCATCCTGCTGTTGGAGGTGGTACTGGCCATCGTGGCCGGCCTGGCCGTGGCCTACGTGCGCGGCAGCCTGACGGACCGGGCCATCATGGTGCTCAGTACGGTGGCTCTGTCCATCAGTTTTCTGGTTTACATCGTGGTGGGCCAGTATGTGTTTGGCTTTTTGCTGGGCTGGTTTCCGGTGCAGGGCTGGAGCAACAGCCTTTGGAAAAACCTGGTCACCTACGCACCGCTGCCCGTGTTTCTGGCGGTGCTGGTGAGCCTTGCGCCGCAAACGCGCCTCTACCGCAGTTTCTTTCTGGACGAGATTGGCCAGGACTATGTGCGCACCGCGCGCGCAAAGGGCGTGACTGAAAACACCATTTTGTTCAAGCACGTGCTGCGCAACGCCATGATCCCGATATTGACCAACGTCGCAACCGGCCTGCCCGGCGTGTTTATTGGCTCCTTCCTGATCGAAGTGTTCTTCTCCATTCCCGGGTTGGGGCGCGAGATTTTGGTGGCGGTGAATCGCAGTGACTACCCCGTCATCCAGGCGGCCACGGTGTATCTGGCGGCGCTGACCATGGTGATCAACCTGATCACCGACGTGCTGTACAAGTTTGTTGATCCAAGGGTGACGCTGAAATGACTACCGATATTGTGCAAGACCTGCCCCAGTCACCCGGCGTGTGGATGCAGGCGTGGCTGCGCCTGAAGACCGACCGGGTCGGCATGGTCTCGCTGTATGTGACGATGCTCTTTGTCGCACTGGTACTGGCAGCCCAGTTGGGTCTGGTGGCGAATGACTGGCAGAAGGAAGTCGGCGTGCCATTTGCAGCGCCAACCCTGGTGGGCAAAATTGCCGACGGCACCCAGAACGCTATCGTGGAAACGGTTGTCGGGCCGAATGTGGACATCAGTGATGTGGATCCGCTGGCTTCGCGTTACAAGGAATGGGACGAGCGCGCTGCCCAGTTCAAGACGATCGTGACGGTGAAGGCTGACACGCTGCCCTTTGGCGCCGACCAGCAGGGCCGCGACGTCTTTGCCAAGGTGATCAAGGGCGCGCAGGTGTCCATCACGGTGGGCCTCACCGCCGCACTGTTTGCCACGCTGATCGGCACCATTCTGGGTGCCATTCGCGGCTACTTCGGTGGACGCACGGGTGACTTTCTGGAGTGGGTTTACAACGTGTTCACCGCCATTCCGTACATCCTGCTGGTGTTCGCACTGGCGGCGGTGCTCAAGTCTGGCCCGCTGGCCAATACGCTGGGTAGCGGCGTGTGGACGGTGGTCATCATTTTGAGCTTGGTGGGCTGGACCGGTATTTACCGCCTGGTGCGCGCCGAGTACATGAAGCACCGTTCGCGGGAGTATGTGATGGCAGCCGAGGCCATTGGCGCGTCCAACGCATCGCGCATGTTCACCCACATTCTGCCCAACATCAGCCACGTAGTGCTGGTGCAACTGAGCTTGCACGTGGTGGGCTTTATCAAGGCCGAGGTGATCCTGTCCTACCTGGGGCTGGGTGTGCCACTGGACATGGTGAGTTGGGGCACCATGTTGGCCGAAGCCCAAACCGAACTGGTGCAAGGCAAGTGGTGGCAGTTGGCCACCGCAACCCTGTTCATGGCGACATTTGTCACTGCCTTTGCGCTACTGACCGACGCGTTGCGTGATGCGCTTGACCCCAAGTTACGGTGATGCTTTGGGGTCAGACCACTTGCGAAGCAATGTGCTCTGACCCCGACTTTGGTGATTCTTGCGGGACAGACCTTCAGCTCTGTCGCCAACTGATTGGAAAAGAACATGAATACATTGATTAGCGTGCAGAACCTGAAGGTTTCCTTCAGACTGAGCAAAACCGCGGTGGGCCAGGCCGTCAAAGGCGTGAGCTTTGACATCCCCGTCAACAGCACGGTGGCGCTGGTGGGTGAGTCGGGCAGCGGCAAGAGTGTGAGCGCGATGAGTATCGTGCGTTTGTTGCCAGACAACGCCATCGTCGATGCGGACAGCAAGATTCTGTACAACGGCCGTGACCTGCTGCAGGCACCGATTGAAGACCTGCGCAAGTTGCGTGGCAAAGACATTTCGGTGGTGTTTCAGGAGCCCATGAGCTCGCTCAACCCGGTGTTCACCGTGGGTGACCAGATAGCCGAAGTGCTGCGCATCCACTTGAAGCTCAGCCGCAAGCAGTCGATGGAGCGGGCATTGGAGCTGATGACCGAAGTAGGTATTCCCAACCCGAAGGAACGGCTCAATGCTTACCCGCACCAGCTCTCCGGCGGCCAGCAGCAGCGCGTGATGATTGCCATCGCCATCGCCTGCGAGCCCAAGTTGCTGATTGCCGACGAGCCCACCACGGCGCTGGACGTCACCGTGCAGCGCCAGATTATGGAACTGCTGGCCAACCTCCAGCAGCGCCAGAAGATGAGCATGCTGTTCATCAGCCACGACCTGGGCTTGGTGGGCGAAATATCGGATCGCGTGGTGGTGATGCGCAATGGTGTGGTGCGCGAAGCGGGCGAGGCATCAGCCATCTTTACCGCGCCGCAAGACAGCTACACGCAGGCCCTGCTGGCCTGCCGCCCGCGCCTGGACGCCCGCCCGCGCCGCCTGGCAGTGATCGACGACTTTATGAACCGGCGCCCGGCCATCACTGAGGAGCGCATCAGTAAACCGGCAGACGGCCCGGCGCTGATCGATGTGAAAGGGTTGCAAAAGGATTACCCGCTCAAGACGGGCCTTTTCAAGCGCAGCGTGTTCAGCGCCGTCAAGAGTGCGGATTTTTCATTGCACAAGGGGCGCACCCTGGGCGTCGTGGGCGAGTCCGGCTCGGGCAAGACCACAGTGGGCATGATGCTCACGCGTCTGACGAACGCCACCGCCGGCAGCATCATGTTTGAAGGGGTCGACCTGGCCACACTCAGCGCGGCTCAGATGCGGGTCTACCGCAGCCGCATTCAGATCATTTTTCAAAATCCGTATGCCAGCCTGAACCCCCGTTTCACGGTGGGCCAGATCCTGATGGAGCCCATGCGCATCCACAGCATTGGCAAGGACGATGCCGAGCGCGCCCAGCGAGCCGTGGCGCTGATCGAAAAAGTGGGTTTGCCACGCGACGCTTTTGGCAAGTACCCGCATGAATTCTCAGGCGGCCAGCGCCAGCGCATTGCGATTGCGCGCTGCCTGACCATGAAGCCCGAAA
>JBAWYQ010000211.1:0-6677 GCA_037143475.1 Burkholderiales bacterium
GAGCGCAGCATTCATAATGCTGATGTCGGTGGTTCAAATCCACCTATCACCACCATCTTTTGGTCTCTTGCAGTGTCAAGAACCCTCAAAACCCGCTTTGGCCCAGGCTACGGCGGGTTTTTCTTTTTCCACCAAACTTCACGGCGTACCATGACATCCCAACATTTTGTTGGTATCCGTGTTGGTACTTCGAGAAAAACATCAAAACAAGGCGTCCAGATACCATCAACCAGGAGAGCAATGTGGCACTCAACCCAACTTTCGTGAAGCAGAAGAAGCACAGCGGCAATCCTGCTGGCGACAAACATTCAGACGAACAGGGGCTGTACCTGCTCGTTAAGGAGACTGGCAAATACTGGCGGATGAATTACCGTTTCAACGGAAAGCAAAAAACCCTGGCACTGGGGGTGTACCCTGCCGTTTCCCTTGCCGAAGCCCGTGAAGGCCGGGACAAGGCCCGCAAACTACTGGCCGCCTGCACGGATCCAAGTACCGCCAAGCGAGCTGAACGAGCCACGAAGTTGGCAGCGGGCGAAAACACATTCAAGACACTGGCATTGGAGTGGTATGGCAGCAAAGTGGATGGCTGGTCCAAAGTCCACGCCGAAACAACCATGGAACGAATGGAGAAGAACCTTTTGCCCTGGTTGGGTAACCGTCCAATAACGGAAATTGAGGCTCCTGAGATTTTGACAACTCTGCGACGCATCGAAGCCCGTGGAGCCATTGACACAACCCACCGAATAAAGTCCATCGTTACCAGCGTTTTCCGGTACGCCATTGCCACCGGCAGAGCAATTCGGAACCCGGCATCCGACGTTGGTGTGGCACTAAAAACCACGATCAAGGGCCACCATCCCGCAATTACTGAGCCCAAGCGTTTCGCTCAGATGATGCGGGACATTTATGCTTACAGCGGCTCGAACATTACGCGAGCCGCAGTCCAGATCCATGCATTGACATTTCAACGCCCGAACGAAATTCAGGGTATGGAGTGGGCTGAGATTGACTTAGACACAGGTGTTTGGACTATCCCTCCAGCCAGGATGAAAAATGTGCTTGAGCGAAAGATACACGGTGATGCCCACATAGTGCCATTGTCAAGACAAGCCGTAGCAGTTTTACGTGACTTACACCCTTTGACGGGGCACGGGCCAAAAGTTTTCCCCAGCACGCGTGGCGAGGGCCGGAGTATTAGTGAAAACACCGCCAGACAAGCGCTCAGGAGTATGGGATATCTCGACCATGTGCCCCACGGATTCAGGGCCTCTGCCCGGACCTTGATCCGAGAGTCGCTGCACTGGGACAAGGACATTATTGAGCGGCAGCTATCGCACGGCAGTGACGAAGAACTCGGCGGCGCATATGACCGAACCCAATTTCTTGCAGAACGTGCAAAGATGATGCAGGAGTGGGCAGACCATCTGGACAAGTTGCGCCAAGGCGCAACGGTGCTTAAATTCCACGCTGATTGAGTGCCCTGGGCTCACCACAATTGTCTTTCCAGCCTTCTAATGGGCACGCGCGACCAGAAACCGCCATACAGAGCGTTTGAAGTGAGTCAACCCATCTTGATCAGAGCAAAGCAAATCCGTGTTGCCTGGAATGAATGTCATTGGCTGCAAGAACTCAGACTGAAAGCCAATCTATGGTGGGGAATGGCATCCAGACACACCCATGTTCAGGCGAGATCTGCGGATAGTTGTCGAAGCTGGGATTGAGGCTTACGGGCCTGGATCGCACTGGATTGAAGAGCAAACCCACAATCCGCATTGTGGCCCAACATAGCTGACCGGTCCTTATGGCTTGTCAATCAAGGGATTCAACGGTCAGAGCTTAGGAGGCACATTGCTTAAAGAACGTACATTTTCGACACATCCCTGGAGAACATGTAGGTCGCGGCTCGACCACTCCAGCAAGTAGATCCTGTCGCCTCGTTGCCAAGGCCAACAAATCGATGTGAGGAATGAGCATTACCCGATGGCATCCCGTCTTACGGCCATCCGGCCACTCGGTCAGCACAAAGGCATAGTTTGAAACCGCCGATCCCGTCTCCGCCATCACTGCCAGGCGCTGTGCCGACAACTCGATGACATCCGACAGGTAGGTCCGATTCGCCACTCGAGTTTTCAGTTCAACTAGCACCAACGCACCTGCGGCACTGCAATAAACCCTATCCACCCTGGCTGAAATTGAAGTCGGCCCGCCTGTTCGGAACAATCGCTCCGTATAGACCAATCGGGCTCCTCTCAATTCCGGCGGCAGCCACACCTCACCCGGACCTGCCCTTCTGTACATCCCCCAAAGAAGGGCTGCCAGCGCACCAATTGCAGTAACTACAACAGCATCAAGCCTCATGGCGCGGCTTCCTGGCTTGAAGCCTCCTTGCCATGCACAAGACAAACCAGCGCACGAACTCGATGATGGCCACAAAACGACGCCCCGTGCGAGTCAAAGCCCTACTCCCCTCCCCAAAAAACCTCGTATGCGCGCGTAGTCCGCGCTTGATGGCCTGATGCTGCACAAGGGACAGTCGCTTTCCATAGCGGTGCTCGAACACGACCAAGCGCTCGCACACACCCATCTGCGCCAGTTCTGACGCGCTGACTGATACCCTCCGGCGCCCATGCCTCTTCACCGACGCCATGATCAGTCCTCCCCATCGAAGGCTGGCGCATCGAACGCCTGAACGACATGCCCTGCTATGACTGGATTGACCTTCGAGGAGACCGGCAAGGCCGTAGTGGCCACTTGAGCAGTGGCAACCGCTGTCGACACCAGCGTCCAGTTCTGCGCCAGCAGCCCTTCATGCGCCAGGAAGCGCAGCCGATTCACCCGCTTCGTTCCTTTGTTAAACCGGATCAGGTCATCGTAGAGGCGCGGGTTGTCCTCTCGCGTCATCTCAAACAGCAGCCGCACCGGCTCGCTGTTTGTTTCTTTGTCCCGGCTCATGCTCCCTCTCCTTCCTGCCGCGTTGTGCGGGCAGCACGGCCAGGACCTTGCATCGCAGTGGCGGCGTAATTTGTGCCGGCTATCTGGTAGCCCCGCAGATTGGAGAACATCGGCTCCTTGACTTCCAAGATCTGGTGCGTAGCAAAAGCTTCCTTCACTGCCTTCTTGAACAGAAAAGCACCACCGCCCACTAGGATGACATGCTGGACGTCATAGAACTCGCCAATTCGGCGCATCATGGCCCCCACCGCCTGCTTGGTGACACTTTCCACCACGGGCTTCATGCGCGCCAGACCGTAGGTCCGCTGGAAGATCGTCAGATTCTTGTTGGTGCGCAAGGCCAGGTCGATGGCATCCAACTGGTTGTAGGGCCGGCCAATCTCCGCGCTGATGTCGTCTGCAATCACTTGCAGGATGTCTGACACGCCGCGATTGACTGAATGGCTGCGCTTATGCGACAGCTTCATACCCCGCGCCACCAGCCAGTCAAAGGTACGTGATCCGGGGTCAATTACCAGGCTGTGCTCGTTCTCCATCTCCACCACCTTGTCGTGCTGCGAGGCGTAGTCAATCAGTGCCCCATTGGGCTGAGCCATGGCCAGCGCCTTGCGCACCAGCACGGTCTTGCCGTTGCCCACGTCGTGGGTGCCGGTCATCAATTTTTCCAGCGCAGCCTTCTTCAAGGCAAACATGGCCACTGGCAAACCGACCACCAGCAGGTCAATGGTGTCAACCTTCATCATCCGCAGCGCTCCACGTGCCAGGGCCAGGTATTCCGGGGTGTCAATAAAGTTGTCGTGGATCTGCGTAGCACGAAAGGCATCGGCGGCCAACATCACGTCGGGGCCCACCTCGTAAAACATGCCGCCAATCGGAATGGCGACGGTTTTGCGCCGATCAGCCCCAAGGGTGGTGGATGGGTCGCGGGGGAAGGGATACGCCAGCGACGGGAAGCTGGCGCAGCGGATTTCATCACCAGTGACACCGGTGACGTACTTGGTGTTGCCGTAGCCAACATCCACAGCTCGAATGATCAGTTCCATAAAAAGACTCCAATTCAGGGTTGCAGTGCGATCAGCATCGGTGGCCCGATGCCGTCCATCCACGCAGAAACCCCCTTCAAAACGCCCGATTTCGGGATCAGGTCTGGTCTGGGTCTGAATACAGCCATGTCAGGACGCACTGAAACGAGACCATTTCGTCCGACGCTTGAAAGAGCACTGCGTGTCGAACCACGGTCTCACCGCAAACCGAGCTGTCAAGGGTGCGATTTGCGTGGATCACGCCAATTTGTGCTGTTTCCGTGGCCCGGGCCTGCGAACCGGCCATCAATCCGGTCAAGGTCCCGTCCGGGACCAGAGGCAGCAATTTCCCTTGTCAAGCCCGCATGCAGCCTCACTTTCAATCCCTTCGGGACAATAAACTCGGCTCACGGGCACATCCCGGTCGTTCAATCGCCACCCAAAACCACCGGGAAATCGACACCATTTCCGGCAAGCCTGCTTGACTCATCCTCTGGCTCGGCGTCAACTACAGGTTCCCGAGGGCCGTCCTGGCCCTGCTCCATCGAGGAGCGCAAGGCGTCGCAGTCGTTACCTGCCCCAAACTCCGGTCCTTGAACCGGAATTCGCCATTGCCCCCTGATGTGATGGCCCCGTGGTTTTCTTCGTAGTGCAACCCCTTGTGGCCTTGCCAGCACTTATCGCTGGGCGTTCCCTGAAACGCGCCACGGCTTTCGAGCACCCGGTCGGCACCCGATGCCGCGCCCCTGTTCCCGCCATCCTTTGAGCACGCGTTACACGCAGCGCGCGGTTGTGTTTGCCTCTTTAGGCTCCCCGCGCGTTCCCGCTCACAAACTCGGCACCGCCCTGGACTTTCGGTCAGGGGTGGACCCATGCGAGTGGATGGCGCTACGAATCCAGAACTGATCCATCAGTACGTGCAAGGCCTGACCTTGTCACGGATGCCCATTGCCGCCCTTGAGGCGGGCGGGCATCACCAACCCCATGGTTGCAGAAATGCACAGGTGGGACGGATCACATGTTTCATTTTTAAGGAAGACCGAGCTGGCCAACGCAGAAGCGCTGGCTGGCAAAACCTTGGGTAGGTGCCGCACATCGGTGGTCGCGTGCGGCGCCGGAGTTCTTGACCACTGATCTGCCGGACGACGGAATCCGTCCGGTAGGTGCGGGCTTTGCGATTCCACGTTTTTCAACACCTTCCCGCCGTTCGGGCGGCGGGCGGACATCCACGAAATGGAAGACAACACCATGCCAAACAAATCTTCTCGTCGGCGGCAACAAGGCTCTGTCAGCCCCGGCCGTCTGTTAGTCAGTGAACCCACGCGCCGCCAAGAATGGGCGAACAAGACTGTCCCCGAAATCCTTGCGGGCTATTAGCCGGGCAAGACGCCGCCGCTCAAAGTGCTGGAGGTACTGTTGGAACTCTTCAACACCCTGCACACCTCTCTGGAAAAAACTGTTTCACACAAGACGCGCTATGAACGCGCCCAGTTCCTTCGGCGGTTCTTTCGTGACCTCAAAGCCAAAGCCGGGTTCAACACGATTCCCGATCCACGCAACCTGGGACAAAAGCACATTCATGCGATGGTGCAAGTCTGGCAAAAAGAGCATCTGGCCCCTGCCACGATTCAAACCTACTTGAGTTTCCTACGCGGCTTGGGCATGTGGATGGGCAAGCATGGCTTTGGGCTTGATGGATTTGAAGTTGATGCGCCGCAATGGCGAGATGATCCCGGTGGATATCTCGCTGGGACATTGGGACGACAACGGGGCTAGCCACGCTATTGCATACATTCGCGATCTGAGCGAGCGCAAGAATTTTGAAGAATCATTGCGCCACCAGGCTGCTCATGATGAACTCACCGGGTTGCCTAACCGCTGGCTTTTTCGTCTGCAGTTAAACCAGGCCTTGGTGCGGGCTGCGCGAACCGGGCAACATGTGGCGGTGTTGTTCATTGACCTGGACTATTTCAAGACGGTGAATGACAGTTTTGGACACGCCACGGGTGACGCCTTGCTGGTGCAGGTACCTCAGCGACAAGGCACACAGTCTGGGACAACTGCTTCACGATGGCGGCTACGCCACTTACTTTGCCGGTAAGTGGAATTTGGGGGATGGCGCAGAACGCTCCCCTGGAGCCAAGGGCTGGGATCGCTACATCTCGTTGGAGCAAACGGGCGCGGACAATTACGAGGCCAAGGTTTATGCGCCGCTCAACATGGAAGCTGTGTGGTGGGAGGACGGTAAGCGCGCCCAGTTGCCCAAGGACTTCTTCTCCACCCGTCACTATGTTGACAAGATGATTCAGTTCATCGAAGACGGTACGCCAATGAAAGCGAAGTGGGACGGTTGCCGATGATGATCGAAGCGCTGGAGAAGAAGATTGCGCTGTATGTCCAGGATGTAGCGCGGATTGAACCACAAACCATGCAGGGCATTACCCTGGAACTGGCGGGTCGCCCGGTCACCGGGCCGGACACCGTGGGGGAAGTCCTGCGGGGCCTGGTCAAGACTGCAAAAGAAGAGGTGCGTACTGGCACCCGCATGATTGAACGGGTGCTTGGCCGCTTTGGCGGGTTCGACTTGGGCATCCTGGCTGCTCGCGGCGAGGAGGTGCCCAACCTGTGCCTGTCAGGCCATTGCCTGTTGTTGGTGGCGGTCTGAAAGCGCGTAAAAATGACGATTGAGCGCGGTTTTGGGTT
>JBAWYQ010000212.1:0-6665 GCA_037143475.1 Burkholderiales bacterium
ACAACAAGCGCACGCAGGTCATGATCGTGTCGCGTCGCAAGAAGTAAGGGGAAGGCTCAATGACTCGTTCTCTCAAAAAAGGTCCCTTTGTAGACCACCACCTCGTTGTCAAGACCGAAAAGGCCGTGGCTACCAAGGACAAAAAGCCGATCAAGACTTGGTCGCGTCGCTCCATGATCCTGCCCGATTTCATCGGCTTGACCATCGCCGTGCACAACGGCAAACAGCACGTGCCGGTCTATATCACCGACCAAATGGTTGGCCATAAGTTGGGTGAGTTCGCGCTCACTCGTACTTTCAAGGGCCACCCTGCGGACAAAAAAGTCCAGAAGAAATAAGGAGTTGACCATGGAAACACGTGCAACCCTTCGTGGCGTTCGTTTGTCGGTGGACAAAGGTCGTCTGGTCGCGGACCTGATTCGCGGCAAGAAAGTGGACCAAGCCTTGAACATCTTGCAATTCACGCAGAAAAAAGCTGCGGTAATCATCAAGAAGGTTCTGGAGTCCGCCATCGCCAACGCTGAGCACAATGACGGTGCTGACATCGACGAATTGAAGGTCAAGACCATCTACGTTGAACAAGGCGCATCGCTGCGTCGCTTCACGGCCCGCGCTAAAGGCCGCGGAAACCAAATCAGAAAACCCACGTGCCATGTGTACGTGACGGTTGGTAACTGAAAGAGGCACGGATACATATGGGACAAAAAATCCACCCTACCGGGTTTCGTCTTTCGATCAGCCGTAACTGGTCCTCACGCTGGTACGCCAGCAACCGTGACTTCGCTGGCATGCTGGCCGAAGACATCAAGGTGCGTGAGTACCTCAAGGCCAAGCTGAAGAACGCTTCGGTATCTCGCATTCTGATCGAGCGTCCAGCTAAGAACGCACGCATCACCATTTTTTCATCACGCCCTGGTGTCGTGATTGGGAAAAAGGGTGAGGACATTGAAAACCTCAAGCGCGATCTGGGCAAACAGCTCGGCGTACCAGTGGCAGTCAACATCGAAGAAGTGCGCAAGCCTGAAATCGATGCCAAGCTGATTGCTGACAGCATTACGCAACAGTTGGAAAAGCGGATCATGTTCCGCCGTGCCATGAAGCGCGCCATGCAAAACGCCATGCGTCTGGGTGCCCTGGGCATCAAGATCATGTCGGCTGGCCGTTTGAACGGTATCGAAATTGCGCGTACCGAGTGGTACCGGGAAGGCCGCGTGCCGTTGCATACCCTGCGCGCCGATATTGACTACGGCACTTCGGAAGCCAAGACCACCTACGGTGTGATCGGTGTGAAGGTCTGGGTCTACAAGGGCGACACACTGGGTCGCAATGACCTGCCGGCCGCTACCGAGACGCGTTCTGAAGAAGAGCGCCGTCCGCGTGGTCCGCGTCGTGACGACCGTGGCGGTGCACGCCCTGGTTCAGACCGTCCGGCACCCCGTGGCGCAGCTCCCCGCCGCCCAACTGGCGTCAATGTGGCTCCTGCGGATGGCAGTGACAAACCCGTCGAGGCCTCTGGCGTTGACGCTACCAAACCCACCGTTAAGCGCGTTCGCAAAGTCGCCGCGCCAGGTGCCGCAGGCAGCACAGGCGCTGCGGCAGCTGACGGTAAAGGAGAATAAGCATGTTGCAACCCACTCGGCGGAAATACCGCAAAGAGCAAAAGGGCCGTAACACTGGTATAGCAACCCGTGGTTCATCGGTTGCCTTCGGTGATTTCGGTCTGAAATGTACTGACCGCGGCCGTCTGACCGCGCGCCAGATCGAAGCAGCACGTCGTGCTATTTCCCGCCACGTCAAACGTGGTGGCCGTATCTGGATCCGTGTGTTCCCTGACAAGCCGATTTCCCAAAAGCCTGCTGAAGTGCGTATGGGTAACGGCAAAGGTAACCCGGAGTACTACGTTGCTGAGATTCAGCCTGGCAAGATCGTGTTCGAAATCGTCGGTGTCACCGAAGAGCTCGCCCGTGAAGCATTCCGTCTGGCAGCTGCCAAGCTGCCATTGCGCACCACATTTGTGGCACGCATGGTTGGCCAGTAATCAGGAGAACAAGCAATGAAAACTACTGAACTGCGCACCAAGGACGTGGCTGGCCTACAAGCAGAAGTGAAGGCTTTGCAAAAAGCCCACTTCGGCCTGCGCATGCAAAAAGCCACGCAACAACTCAACAACACCGCTACGCTGCGCACCGCGCGCCGTGCTATTGCCCGCGCCAAGACCATTCTTGTCGAGAAGCAAAGCGCTGACACTGCAACCTCAAAAGCAACGCCTAGCGTTGCGGCCAAATAAGGAGCCACTGAATGACGGAAGCTAAAAAATCCCTCAAGCGCACCTTGGTTGGCAAGGTGGTCAGCGACAAGCGAGCCAAGACAGTCACGGTACTCATTGAGCGCCGTGTCAAGCACGAGCTCTATGGAAAGATTGTTGGCAAGTCCAGCAAATACCACGCCCATGACGAAAAGGGCGAGTACAAGATGGGCGATGTCATCGAAATTACTGAAAGCAAGCCTATCTCCAAGACCAAGAACTGGGTGGCAACCCGCTTGGTAGAGAAGGCCGCGGTGGTCTAAAACCAAAGACGTTGCAGATCGCAGGTCTTTCTCAAACGGCTCACAATGTGGGCCGTTTCCATTTTTGCTCTTACACAAAGGACACCAGCATGATCAAAGTAGGCGATACCCTTCCCGCAACCACTCTGATGGAGTACATCGAAGTTGAAGGCGAGGGCTGCAGCATAGGCCCCAATCCCGTGGACGTTGCCAAAGCGAGCAGCGGCAAAACCATTGCCTTGTTTGCGCTGCCCGGTGCATTCACCCCCACCTGCTCTGCCAAGCACGTACCCGGTTACGTCGAGAACGTTGATGCCTTCAAGGCGGCTGGTGTAGACGAGATCTGGTGCGTGAGTGTCAACGATGCCTTCGTTATGGGAGCCTGGGCCCGCGATCAAAAGACCCATGGCAAAGTACGGATGCTGGCCGACGGAAGCGCTGCATTTGCACAAGCCACCGGTCTGACGCTGGACCTCACAGCCAAGGGTATGGGCTTGCGCAGCAACCGCTACTCGATGTTGGTCAAGGATGGCAAAGTCACAGCGCTCAACAACGAAGGACCGGGTAAATTCGAAGTCAGCGACGCCGCAACTTTGTTGGCCCAAGCCAAGGCTTGAGCGAATTCACAAGTCGGCTTTAAGGTAGTGGGCCCCAGCGATGGGGTTGAAGTAGTAGGGTGGAATGTCTTCAAACCCGAGGTCTTCGTACAAAGCCCGGGCCGACTCCATTTCGTCGAGCGTATCGAGCAGGATGCAGTCGTAGCCTGCCAACCGCGCTGCATCCAAAATACCCTCCGCTAGTTGGCGTCCAAGCCCTAATCCACGGAAATCCTGTCGAACAAACAGGCGTTTCATCTCGCAGGCGTTGGGATAGTCCACGCCGTCGAGCGGACGCAGCGCACAGCAACCGGCACATGCGCCATTGACGGTTGCCAGCAACAATGCGCCGCGCGGCGCGGCATATTCACCTGGCAGGTTGCGTAACTCCTCGTCGAAATTTTGGAAGCATAAGTCGACGGTCAGCGACTGGGCATACATCACAAAAAGTTCACGTAATCCAACCATTTCTGCCGGAGTTGACGGGACTGTCAGCAATACCGCCATTAGCCGGCCCACTTCACCAGCCACGCCACTGCCAGGGCGCACACGGCAAACACCATCACTCCCACGGTACGCGAAACAGCATCGTCGCGCGATGGTGGAAAGGCCTGGGGCAGATCCTTATCACCGTGCAGCATGGGGGACACGAGATTTTCCCCTTTGTGCAATCGGTAAAAAACAATGGCGCCCACATGCAACAGCACCAAAACGATCAGAATTACTTTCCCCACCTGCGTGTGGTAGGTCGTTGCCAGGCTCACCCAATCACCCGACACCATCTTGGCCAGGGGTCCTGAAGAGGCGATCTCATCGTCGCTGAATAGTCCCGCCCCCACCTGCAGCAGCGCGAAAAACAGCAATCCCAATACCGACAGGGCTCCCATCGGGTTGTGCCCGACCGAATGCTCTGGCGCTGCGCCCCCTTTGAGGTACTGCATGATGGTAGCCGGGCCCTTCACAAAGGTGGCAAAGCGCGACCAGCGTCCGCCGATGACACCCCAGACGAGGCGGAAAGCCAGCAGACTCAACACCGCGTAGCCCATCCTGAAGTGCCAGACCATCGCGTCACCGGCGACTTCGCCAGTAATCACCAATCCAACAACGCAGGCCACCAGACACCAATGGAAAAGGCGGGTGGGTAAATCCCATACTCGTACGACATTCAAGGCGGTTCTCCAAGCAACTAACGGGCACGATGGCGGCCGATAAAACTACATGGTAACAACAGAATTTGAAGACGTGTATGGCCACCCGGTAATGTACGATCGCCAAGGGATGTGTAGATTGCCTGGCGCCAGAACTTGGGCCGTCCAATGCACATTCTTCGAATTCCCTCTAAACTCTGGGCTCATCCAGTTTTCTAACCCTTCCATCTTTAAGGTCTTTTCATGAAGAAAATCGCTTCTCTTGCCATCGCCATCGCAACTCTGGCCGTGGCTGTTCCCGCGTCTGCCCAGTTTGCCAAGCCTGAAGATGCGATCAAGTACCGCAAGAATGCACTGTTCGTGATGCAGCAAAACTTTAGCCGGGCCGCTGGCATGGCACAAGGGAAAATTCCCTTCGATGCCAAAGTAGCAGCCGAAAGTGCGGCGGTTGCCGAGTTTGTTGCCAAGTTGCCCTGGACGGCGTTTGGTGATGGCACGGATAAGGGCGATACCAAGGCGGATCCAAAGATTTGGGCCGAAAAAGCCAAGTTCAACGAGATGGCTGAAAAAATGCAAACCGAGATGACCAAGTTCGCCGCCGCTGCCAAGACTGGCAGCGCCGACAACATGAAGGCCGCCTTGGGTGGCGTGGGCGGCGCGTGCAAGGCGTGCCATGACGCTTACAAGAAGGATTGATACCGACCAGGCTTAGGTGCCTGTGGTTGAATTCAGGGGTGGTAAGGCCGTAACGGCCTGCCACCCTTTGTTCTTATTGGATGCCGATGTCCCAGGGAAAAGCCGTCATCGTCTTTGTGGTGTTTGCCTTTGCGTATTTCTTGTCCACGCTGATTCGCGCGGTCACCGCCACACTGGCCCCTGCATTGGTGCAGGAGTTCTCACTCAATGCGCGGGATCTGGGGTTGCTTGCAGGAGGCTATTTCCTGGGCCACCGGTTTCGCAGGTCCGGTGATAGCGCGCATGTTGTGTGGTGTCGGCGTTGGCGCCTGCCTGATGGCTCCCCTCACAGGGTGCCGGCGCTGGTACGCGCCAGCCAGCCAGATGCGAGCCAATTCCTGGATGCTGATGGTAGGCGCCATGGATGACAAGGTGGGTGGTTACAGTCCCCTGCAGGCAGCCACCGGGCTGTTCTGGATCAATGTGGGGATGCTGGTGGTTTTCTGGTTTTGGGGGGGTGCCAACCCCTGGCTGGCACGCAACGGGTTCACCGCCAGACGATTGATGGCCTGGGGCATCCCCCTCAGTCTGGCGCTGTTTGCTATACTGTTGATAGCTAGCCACGCATTCCCGATCGGCGTTGCGGCCATATTGGTTCTATATTGCGCGGCCTCCTCGGTATGCTCTTTTGCGCAACCCGAGATCGCTCTTGCGTTTCGAGCAGAACTTGCTGGACGGGCGCTATCGGCCTACAACCTGGTGATCTTCTGCGGGGTTTTTGCGGTGCAATGGGGCATTGGGTTGCTGGTGGATGGCTTACGTGCCCTGCAATGGTCGGAAGTCGCAGCCTACCAAGGCGCGATGTCGGTCTTTGGCGTGTGTTGTATCGCCGCGTATTTGCACTTTTTGCGCGCAAAGTGACGCCATAATCCCCTGGCACCATGAACAACATCGGGATTCTCATCATCGCCCATGCGCCGCTGGCCAGCGCGCTGCGTTCCTGTGTGATGCATGTGTACCCGGAAGCTGGCGCGGGGGTGCTTGCGTTGGATGTGCTGCCCAATGATCCGCCCGAGGTCACCAGTAAGGCAGCGGTCGCGATGCTGGCCGAGTTGCACACGCCTAATGCCCTGGTGCTGACCGATGTTTTCGGCGCCACGCCCTGCAACGTGGCGCAGAAAATGGTGGATGGTATCCATTCCAGACTGGTGGCTGGTGTCAATCTGCCCATGCTGCTGCGCACGGTGAATTACCGCCATGAGCCCCTCGATGTACTGGTGGCACGAGCCATGGCGGGGGGTTCACAGTGCATCATGCAAGTCGCAGTGTCGGCACCGCAAAATCAGGCAAAGAAAAAAAATGATCACCTCCACCACGACCATCAGCAATAAGTTGGGACTGCACGCGCGCGCGTCAGCCAAGCTGACCAAGTTGGCCGGCAGCTTCCCATGTGAAGTCTGGATGACGCGTGGCGAGCGCCGTGTCAACGCCAAAAGCATCATGGGCGTCATGATGCTGGCGGCTGGCATCGGGTCGCAAGTGACGATCGACACCAACGGCGAGCGCGAACAGGAAGCGATGGACGCGCTGCTCGCGCTCATCGCCGACAAGTTTGGGGAAGGAGAGTAGTTTGAGAGCGCAAGGCTTGAGCGCCGCCGGGCCGCCCCAAGGCGCGAGGGCCCCCTTGGGGGGCAGCGCA
>JBAWYQ010000213.1:0-6636 GCA_037143475.1 Burkholderiales bacterium
CCGTTTAACACCCGAGAACTGTTTGCCAGGGCCAAGAACCTGTTGCGCCGCACCTTATCAGCGCGCCTTGTAAAGAAGGATGAGCCGGTAAAGCGTTTTGCCGGCTGGACGCTCTCCATTCCGAGGAGAACCCTGACTTCACCAGCCGGGGAAGACGTTCGATTGACACGCTTTGAGTTCGAATTGCTGGCCACGTTGAGCAACAACCCCGGGCGGGTATTGAGCCGGGACAGTCTGATTGACCATGTCAGCGGTCGCGATAGAGATTCGAGCGACCGGACCATCGATGTGTTGATCGGGCGTTTAAGGCGAAAGATCGAGGTCACCCCCACCGCCCCGCGCCTGATTGTGACGGTACAAGGCGTGGGTTACGTGCTGGCAGTTTGAATAGTTGGTAGCTTGGTCGAAGCCGCCAAGAACAACAACGGCCCAGGCTGCACTGCGACATGATATTTGTCCACATCATCTGGCCTTGAACGAATAAGGCAACGTGGTGCGTGCGAGTTGCTCTGAATCGCAACAGCACCAATCCGAGTTTCTGGCGTTCTGAGAGCCATAGAGTCAGCCCTTAAAACCCTGACCCTTTATCTGCCAATTCTCAATCACCGGCCACGGCCTGTTCTGCTTTGGTCAGCCTTTGCCTGTTCAATAATTGTACGAACTTGCAACAAGGCGACGTGGCGTTCGGGTGTGTCGAGCGTCATTTGGTGGTCTCGCAGGGTAAGGGCGACCTCTACCAGCGCGTCGCGCATGTCAACCAAAGCCTGGGCCAGTCGGGCCCAGTCTGCCGGCGTGGGCGATGGACTTACATGGCTCATGGGTGCACGCCCTCAAAAGGTTTCCCAATCGTCGTCACCAGCCTTGGCGGGGGCGGCTGCTTTGGTTGGGGCTGCCAGCGCACGCCGCTCAGGGCTCTTGTAGGTCTTTGTATTCGATGCCGGGACGCGCACGGTGGCTGGGCGTGGTGCCATGCTGTGCTGAGCACAATTGCCCCCCAGGTTAAACACCGCCACCACCTGCACCAAGTCTTCGGCTTGAGACTTCAGACTGCTGGCGGCAGCCGCCATTTCTTCGACCAAGGCAGCGTTTTGCTGGGTGACCTGGTCCATTTGCGTGACGGCTTCACCGACCTGACTGACACCGGCGGCTTGTTCGTTGCTAGCCGCACTGATCTCACCCATCAGGTCGGTCACTCGTTTGATGCTACTGACCACTTCGGTCATGGTGCTACCGGCCTGATCCACCAGCGCAGTGCCTTGCTCGACCTGCTCGACGCTGGCGTTGATGAGGGTCTTGATTTCTTTGGCCGCCTCAGCGCTGCGCCCGGCCAGGGAGCGCACCTCGGATGCCACCACGGCAAAGCCCCGGCCCTGCTCACCGGCGCGGGCGGCTTCTACGGCGGCGTTCAGAGCCAGAATATTGGTCTGAAACGCGATGCCGTCGATGACACTGATGATGTCGGCAATCTTGCGTGAGGCATCGTTGATGCCCTTCATGGTGTCCACCACCTTGGCAACCACTTCACCGCCCTTGACGGCCACAGTCGAAGCGCTGGCGGCAAGCTGGTTGGCCTGGCGGGCGCTGTCGGCGTTTTGCTTTACGGTGGCGCTGAGTTGTTCCATGGAGGCTGCGGTTTCTTCAAGCGCGCTGGCCTGTGATTCTGTGCGGGCTGACAGATCGTGATTGCCCGAAGCAATTTCGGCGCTGGCGGTGGAGACGCCTTCGGCACCCCGGCGCACGCTGGAGACGGTGTTGACCAGCGTCACCAGCATCGCATCGAGTGCGCCGGCCAGGCTCTCGGGCGTGTGCGACCCGGAGGCCTTCATCTGTGTCAAATCGCCTGCGGCCACGTGCTGGGCTTCGGTAATCGCTTCATCCAGCTCCATGCCCAGCTGGGCGGTGATGCTGCGCGACACCAGCAATGCCAGCACCACCAGCAGCAGCGCGCCAACGCCAACTGAGGCAATGTTGATGGTGCGGGTGGTGCTGACACCGGCATCAAATGCCGCAGTGGCCCCGTCCGCCTCCGCTTGCAGGCTGGTAGCACCCTTGGTGATGAGTTCGTCGTATTTGTCAATCAGCTTGTCCACCTGGTCGTCCACCACGGCGATCTCGCTCAGCGGTGCGTCGCGCTTGACCATTGGCAAAAAGCTCTGCGCATACAACGTGCGCATGTCGGTCATGGCCTTTCGGGCCTCGGCTGCCCACTGACGCTCCTGGTCGGTGTCAGCGGCTTTGGCGGCAAAATCCAGCGCGGCATCTACCTCTATCGAAATGGCGCTCCACTTCTTGGCGACATCATCGAACTGGCGGTTGATGACGGTATCGGCCACAACGCGGTAAGCCTCGGCCCCCAGGCCTGCGTCATGCTTGAGCTGACCGGCCTCTTGCGTGCGCCGCTGGGACTCTTTTTGCAGTGCACCAAGCTTGCTGAGGCTGACCCAGTTGACCGCGACCAACATGGCAAAGATCAGCACGGCAACGCCGATCAGAACGTTCAGTCGAGACGAAATTTTGAGTTCATTGAAGTTCATTCTGCTCTCCCTAGTGTTAGCCCACCATTTTGTCAGGGATACACCCTTGTGCCCTTGAACCCCAGGACACGGATATCGTGGCGCATACTAATGCTGATGCCCCAAACGCACCTCGATTTCCGGATGGCGGGCTACCAGGGCCTTCATGTTTTTCAGACTCTTGAGGTTGCGTTCGTGGTCGCTGGTGAAGTCACCCGGCTCCACGGTGTGCTCCCAGCCCCAGCGTGTGATGCAGGCGTCGCCCGTCAACAAAACAGGTCCGCTGGTGGTGCGGATTAGGTAGGCCGTACTGCCTGCGGTGTGGCCAGGCACCTGGATGGCAAAGACGGAGCCGTCTTCAAAAACGTCAACAATGCCCTCAAACTGGTTTTGCGGATCAGGCTGAAAGCGCCACTCCTGCAAGGCACGCTTGCCTTTGAGGAGGGTATCGGTCGCGCCGCGCACAAAGAAATTGTTGAAGGTCGACTCTTGGCTTTCCGTGGCACCAACGTAAAGTGGAACATCATTGGCGATGTCCGGCATCCCCATAATGTGGTCCAAATGGAGGTGCGTCATCATGACCCCAGCGAGCTTGCCGTTGACCGGGGCAAGCATTTCCGAGGTGCTTTTATTTATGCGCAGTTTGTCTAGGTTCAACACCTTTTGCAGCAACCAGTTCAAACCATGTTCGCTGGGCTGCGCAAGCACTTTTCGGGAAACACCGGTGTCCACAATGAAGTTACCCCGCGTGGGGTGCTTTAGCACATAAGCGTAGATCTGTATTGGCTCGTCGCGGTCTTGCAGCCCGGCCTTGATCGCCTCGGGGCTTTTCAGGTTCAGCCCGCCGCTGAGCGCAACTGCCCAATCCGCACTGTTGACTGTTTCCAACTGGACAATGCCCGGCTGACTGAGTTGGCGCTCCATTTCGGCACTGCTGCTGGCCTTGCCGGGCGCACGTTGGCCGTCAAGCGGATGGCTGGTGAGCGTGCAGCCCGACAAAGCTAGTGACAGGCACAACAAAATAAGCGGGGTGGCACGGTTTTTCATATGCGAGGCTCCAAAAGATTTCCGTAATGGTTTCACATTCAATTACCGATGACAATCGGCTAAATATGGATTTAGTCATCCGTTTTTGAATGGATCGCGAATTACCAAGGAGATCAGCATGAAGCTGCGCTGGGACGATTTGAAGCTATTTGTGGCAGTGCATGAGCAGGGCAGCCTGAGCGCGGCTGCGCGTGTCCTAAAGCTGGGGCAACCCACATTGAGCCGGCGCATTGCCGAGCTAGAGGAGGCGATTGGCGAGACGCTGTTTGAACGCAAGAGCCTGGGCACGGTGTTGACAGCCGCCGGCTCCAAGTTGCTGCCCGCCGCACAAAGCATGGCCGAGTGGGCCAATGAAGCCGAATTGCAGGTTCAAAAGCAGACCTACTTGCCCCAAGGCACCGTGCGCGTGGCTGCGCCGCCGGGCATTGCACGCGAGGTGCTGGTGCCGGTGGCCGCCAGGATCCGCCAGCAGCATCCGCACATTTTTCTGGAAGTGCTATCAAGTATCGAGCTGCTGAACCTGGGGCGCGGTGAAGCCGATTTGGCATTGCGCACGCAACGCCCCACTGACGCCGACCTAGTATGTGTGCAAGAGATGAGCACCCCCATGCGCGTGTATGCGGCAGTTAGCTATGCCAAGCAAATTCCTGCGCACCCCAAACTCGCAGATTTGCGCTGGATATGCTGGGCCGCCCCTTATCACGACCTGCGCGTCAACCAGGAACTCCACGCACTGATACCTGGCTTTCAACCGGTGTTTACATCAGATGATTTTCTGGTGCAACTCAGTGCGTGCGAAGCAGGCATGGGTGCCATGGTGCTGCCTCAGTCGCTTTACCGATATGCCTGCCTGCATAGAAATACCGGATTGCGTGAGCTCGATATCGATCTTGGGCCGAGCGCACAGGGCGGCCTGTATGTGGTGTGCCACAAGCGGCACCGGTATCTGCCCAAAGTGCAGTTGGTGATTGACTATCTTTCGGAGGCATTTGAAAGTTTGCGACGTGGATGATGCCGAATTCAAAACGATATGCCACGTTCAGGCTCCAAGTTGTACTTGAGGTGGTCAATCGAGATGATGCTCCCATTTTCTGCGGGCGAGCCAATGGCTGGTAACGGGCAGGAATTCTTAAAACATCAACACCCGCAATGGGCACGAAGCGGCGTTGGTGAACGACCGGTCCCAGGCAACACCATCAATCAACTTTTAGACTCCCGATACTTGCCATTCGTCTATGACGGCAGATGGCCCGAACCGTAACTTCAATCGGTCTTCCCCTTGGCCACTACTTTTGCCATCGACACGATGATTCGAAGGAATTGATATTGGCTACCGGACGGTTCTGCGTGAGCCCCGCAATGAATGCGGACAGAACGCAAAAGATTGTTACTTCGGCATTCACACTTCGATGGCTTTCGACTCTAAGGACAATCGCGCCTCCCAAACCATAGAAGTCCGGCTTCTATAAAATGAAGTCCTTGCTCGCCTGTGTATAGCGTGCAAACTAAGTGTAAAAAAGAAGGCCGGAAATGGCGTGCCAATGCATTTTGGAATGTATGCCGTCTGGAGCACAAACTCCCTTTCTCACTCGTTGGAATAAACCGGCATCACGACCGTACTATCTATAAAAAGGAATAACTCATGGCACTACCTGCCCAAACCCTCGCAACCATTCAAGCCGCTGGAGCTGCCATCTATGCAGCAGACACCGCATTGATGGAAGCCGTTCAAAGCTACGCCGAACAGGTGAAGCTGGCCATGGCAGAGAACCCCTTTGACATGGGCAATGACAGCCTGTTTGATGACTGGAAGACAGTGGCTCGTTTGTCACGCGCAGTGGGACAGGTAGAAGCCGAGTTTCAAAAGATCTATATCGCCGCAACTGATTTGTCAGCCGGTGCTATTCCCGCAGTGTTGAGCATGCCTTCATTGACTGCACCCCTGGCCACCACAACCAATGACTTGTCCATGGTGCAAGAAATTGAAGCGACTGACGCTGTCATCAAGAAGGCGCCCAAGAAGATCAAGGCAGCAGGCAAAAAAATGCCGACGGCACGGCAACCGACTTCACTGAGCGGGAATTCAGCCAAGGTGCTGGCCCGTCTGTTGGACATGCTGAATCCCGATCACTTTGTAAAAATCAACCGCGCGGCTGTTGGCGCAGAGATCGGGTTGCCCAAGGGTTCGATTGGAGCATCGATCGCGAAATTGCTCGACACGGGTCATCTCATTGAGGGCGGCATAGGCGAATACAAACTGGGAACCCCAAAGGCCAAGTAAGCGCTTGGATCTGGTAATCGTAGGCGGTTTCGTCTGTGAAACCTAGCTTTTCCGGGTAAGCAAGACACCGTTCGTCACAGCATTCGCCGGACAAATCGCGCGAAATTGCAATTCGTCGCATTTGCAATGCAATTTCTTTCGGCGTTGTCTACATTCTCTTCAACGGGCCGCACTTGGTGGCCCCAACTGGAGATAACCATGAAGATTTCGAACACAACACGCTTGGCCTCTATCACCCTGGCCGCCTTGCTGACCGTGGTCACCAATGGCTCCATGCTGATGTCCTTCAACACGGTGGCTCAGATTGCCAGCCATGAGCAAAGCATTCAAACGCCAACGCTGGTGACGCTGGACACCGTCACTGTTGTAGCGCACCAGTCCTGATCCCATGAACGCACTGTTGCTGCTGATCGGCTGGACCATCCTGTTCCTGCTAAGTTGGCCACTTGCATTGCTGGCGTTGGTCGTGTGGCCCTTCGTGTGGCTGCTCTCCCTTCCACTACGATTGATCGGTGTTACCGTCTCGGCAATACTGGCACTGGTCAAGAGCATTTTGTTTCTTCCGGCACGGCTGCTGGGGTACAGGACCTAGCCCATGCAGTGCCGGTTGGCCCTCAGATCAATGACAATTCAGAGAGCCTCAACCTTGGCCATAAATCCGCTCGGGATGGGTGAGACTTTTCGGTCAGTCCGGTTGATGAAGACAATGCCGATCTTGCCCAGCGCCACTTCACGCGCACTGTCCCTGTCGCTCATACGGAACTGCAGATCAAATCCATAGCGATTGAAATCCGT
>JBAWYQ010000214.1:0-6618 GCA_037143475.1 Burkholderiales bacterium
ATCACGCCGTTTACCTACGATTGCGATCGCAGCTTAAGCACTCATCGAACCCACGCATCTGAGCGAGCAAGGCGCACTTGCCAGATGTGGAAAGCGCTTTTTGGCGTTCGGTGGGGTTGGAACTTAAATATTTGCTCATAACTTCACCACCTCAAAGATTGGAGCCATGGCAAAACCCAGGTATTGCGACAATCCCTCCCAGGCACCTAGACTCGATACCTGTCCGATGTACTGCCTAGCCTTGAAAGAAGCGCCCCCGCTATGTCGAGCAAAGGCAAAACTTCATCCGCTGCGCCATGAAGAATGGCTTCTCGTGGCATTCCAAACACTATGCAGCTCGCTTCGTCTTGAACGTAGTTATAGCTACCAGCGTCTTTCATTTCCTTCATTGCCTTTGCTCCATCATTCCCCATTCCTGTGAGCATGATACCGAACGCGTTACGCCCAACGGCATGAGCCGCTGACTTGAACAGCACCTCCACGGAAGGTCTATGTCTATTGACCAATTCACCATCTTCAACAACGCACACGTAGTTTGCCCCACTCTTATCCACACGAAATTGCTTTCCCCCTGGTGCAATGTACGCATGCCCAGGGAGCATTCGCGCACCATTGACGGCCTCACCCACTTCGATACGACACAAACTGTTTAGTCTCGCAGCAAAACTAGCGGTGAAGCCAGGCGGCATATGCTGCGTAATGGCAATAGCAGGGGAATCGGCTGGCATGCGCAACAGAACCTCCTTGATGGCCTCGGTGCCTCCGGTTGAAGCACCTATACAAATGAGCTTCTCAGTGGACAGGCGGCCAATGGCAGCAGGGAATGGCGTCCGCTCACCCGATTGCGAATTCGCCAAAAGTCCTGACGCTCCCTGACTCGGCTGTGTAACTCTCCGAATGTGGGCTGACGCTGCGATTCTGACCTTTTCGACAATTTGTCCAGCGAGCTCACTAATGCCATCCGCTATCCCCATTCTCGGTTTAGCAACAAAATCTACGGCACCTAGCTCCAAAGCGCGCATCGTGACCTCGGCTCCGCGTTCGGTCAAAGTCGAGATCATCACCACCGGCATCGGTCGAAGTCGCATTAGCCTTGACAGGAAGTCAATTCCATCCATCTTTGGCATTTCAATATCCAAAGTAATCACGTCCGGGTTGAGTTCCCGAATCATTTCCCTTGCGACCAATGGATCATTTGCAGCGCCAACACACTCCATGTCGCTCTGGCGATTTATTATTTCTGCCAGCAAACCACGCACGAGCGCTGAATCATCTACAACCACAACTCGAATTTTCTTCAAACTCACCTCTCAAAAAAGATCTACTGACCCACCTGCATTTGACTTTGCAACGGAAGCAGCGTTACCACGTCGTTCCTCAACTGCCAACGTCTCTGGATGGGAGTGCGCTAACCGTTTTACAAGCGCCTTCCCGGTGACTGGAAAAAAGCAGACTTTTCGAGGATGAATGTCCAAAACGTCTTGAGAAACCACAGGGATTCGCTCAGTCGACAGATAATCCAACACAAATTGCGTATTCCGCTCCCCAACATTCATCGTGGTGAAGCCAGCCATAACTTGAGCTCCTCCGAAGATCTTGGCTTGCATGGTTTCCCTACGTGCACCGAGCTTAAACATCTCATTTATCAATAGCTCCATCGCATACGAGCCATACCTGCCGGACCCATCCAGGCCATCTCCATCGGGCAACATGAAATGGTTCATTCCGCCGGTTCTCACTTTGCCATCCCAAATACACGCCGCTATGCACGAACCCAAAACAGTCATAACAACAAGATCTTCATTTGAAACGTAATATTCCCCTGGCAAAACTTTAACAGCATCGTACTGAAAGTGATGATCTGCATAGAAAAAAGACGCCTCCCCCGGCTTACGTGGTTGCGCCTTTAGCTGATCAATTCTGGATGCTCTTCCGCTAGCCAAAATCTTGACTCCGGGCACGCCGCCCCCAGCAGTTGCTTTGTTTACGGGAGCTGCAACACCGTACTGGGGAAAATTCATGTGCACCTTGCAAACAAAGAAGTACAAACATCTCTCTGAACAAAAGTTCAGGGCTTAGCGTCGCTCATAAACGGTCTTACCTTTGAGGACAAAAAGGTCCCGACAGTCACTGAAATTTTCGGCATGCCCAACAAACAGAGTGGAACCCGGCTTCATGATCCGAAAAATTCTTTCAAGAACTTTTCTTTGTGTTGGCGCATCAAAATAAATCATTACATTTCGACAAAACACTACATCGAAGGGTTCCTTAAAAGGCCAGTCGTCGTGAATTAAATTGACCATCAAAAAATCAATCATCCGCGACAACTCTGGCTTCACCCTAACCATGCCGTCATTTGCGCCTTTTCCCCGCAAGAAAAACCGCTGCATTCGTTGCGAATCAACACCCTTCATCCCCTCTAACCGATAAACACCTTGCTGAGCAGACGCCAATACTTTGGAATCGATGTCACTCGCCGTCAGCGAGAATTGAGAATAGCCACCGAGTGCTTCAAAAGCTGCAATGGCAATGGAGTATGGTTCTTCACCTGTAGATGCCGCACTGCACCAAACACGCCATGGTGTTCCTGAGGGCCTAGATTTCAACAAACTCGCGAACACATCAAAGTGATGATTTTCACGAAAAAAAGACGTCAGATTGGTCGTCAACGCATTGACGAATTCTTGCCACTCAGGGATGTCTGCTGACTCCAGCCAGCCCAAATAGTCACGAAAACTTTGGTGTCCTGTTTCACGAAGCCTGCGAGAAAGCCTACTGTAGACCATCGCATGCTTACCATCGTGCAGACTGATGCCGGCACGCTTATAAATCATCGACTGAACGCGATCAAAGTCTGCGTCTGTCCACGCAAACTCACGCCCCTGCATTCCAACAGATGGGGCTGAAATAGATTTCGCATGCGACATGCTCTTCGATTCAATCATTCCTAAGCATTCAACCCGTGTGTTTTAGCGTAGAAAGCTTCATTCTGGCCCGCTAACAAGGCCCATATCAGGCGCTGCCATCAATCGCTCAATGTCAAGAAGAATCAGCATCCGCTCGCCCAACGACCCAAGTCCCAGAACCGCACCACTGTCGATGACGCTGTCTATATCGGGGGCAGCTTTGATACTGTCAGGAGGCAACTCCATCACATCACTAACCGAATCGACCACCACACCAACAATCCTGCTCCTCAAGTTAAGAATGATGACGACTGTAAAAGTGTTGTATTCAACTTTTGAACAGTTGAATTTAAGCCGCATATCGACGATGGGAACTATCGTTCCTCGCAAATTTACCACTCCCTTAATAAAGTCCGGTGCATTTGCCACACGAGTCGGTGGTTCATACCCGCGAATCTCCTGAACCTTCAGAATATCGATCCCGTACTCTTCTTGATCCAGTCGAAATGTCAAGTACTCTCTGGCTTCCGAAGAAGCCATTTCATCGATTTTTTCCATCATACCCATACTGCGTCCTCCTTCAATGCGTAGCAATTAATGCCGTGAGCGCCGCACCAATGCGCCCGTATCCAATATAAGTGCAACCTTTCCATCACCCAGAATGGTCGCTCCTGATACGTTTGGAACTTTTCGGTAATTCGACTCGAGGTTTTTGACAACAACTTGCTGTTGACCCAACAGCTCGTCGACAAGCAAGGCAACACGGCTACCATCCGCTTCAACAACGACCATGATGTCACAGGACTTCTCGAAATCAAACCGAGGAATCTGAAAAATCTTCTCAAGCTCAATGACGGGCATGTACTCGTCTCGAACCTTGACCAATTGAGAGCCCTGCCCAACGGTACTAACGGCGTCAGCCTTAACCTGAAACGACTCGACCACCGATGAAAGCGGCAGAATATAGACCTCTCCACCGACACCGACAGACATACCATCCATAATTGCTAACGTTAGCGGAAGGCGCACGGACACCTTCATTCCGTAACCCTCTGCAGAGTCAATTTCCACAGTGCCATTCAACGCAGCAATATTTCGCTTCACTACGTCCATACCAACGCCTCGACCAGAAACGTCAGTAACTACGTCCGCAGTGGAGAATCCCGGTGCAAAAATCAACTGCCAAACCTCAGCGTCCGACATTTGATCCGATACATCCAAACCACGCTCCCTAGCTTTGCTCAGTATCTTATGACGTGACATCCCCTTACCATCATCGCGTACTTCAATCACAATCGACCCGCCCTGATGAGAGGCAGACAGTGTGATGGTTCCAGTTTCTGATTTACCCGCGGCCAAACGCTCAGCAGGCGACTCGACTCCGTGGTCACAGCTATTACGCACCAAATGCGTCAATGGATCGGTTATTTTTTCTACCAAACCCTTATCCAACTCGGTAGCCTCCCCCTGGGTGACAAAATCCACTTTTTTGCCTAACTTGCTTGCGAGGTCTCGCAACATCCGCGGAAACCGACTAAACACAATGGACATTGGGATCATTCGTATAGACATTACCGATTCCTGCAAGTCCCGCGTATTTCTGTCCAAATCAGCCAACCCAGAAAGCAATTGTTGATATACAGCTGGATCCAATGCTCTACTATTTTGTGCGAGCATTGCCTGTGTAATCACCAATTCTCCAACTAAGTTGATTAACTGATCCACCTTACTGATCGCTACGCGAATTGTTGCGGCTTCCGGTTGTGTAGCAACGTTCGGCGACGCAACTTTAGGTGCAACCTTTACTGCCTTGGATTCAGTCGCCGTCCCCTCGGGTACCGCCGTCGGAGCTCCAGGCGCGCCATCAAAAAAACCGTATCCAGGCAAGGGCGCCAATGGAGCACCAGGCTGGGCTTCGTCTGAGGCCCCCAAAGCGGCTCCCCCAGCAACGCCCACCACAATGGAATCAGAGCCAACTACGTCACCGCCACTAGCAACACGCTCAGTAATCTTGATGTATTCCCGTGAAACATGGAACGCAAACAAATCCAAAAGATCCTCGTCACTTGACTCCGTCTGAACTGCAAAAAGTCGCTTATTGGTAGCCTCAATTGGTAACACCGCAATTTCGCCCAAGCCAGGAATGTCCCTGAACAACTCCTGTACCGCGTCTGCCTGCTCCGTCCTCTCAAGTGGCCCAATGCAAATCTCAAGCGACCTTAAATGTTTAGTTTGCACTTTAGGCACAGCTGCTGGGCTAACCGCCGCCACTGGAGCAGGAGCAACACGAGCCTGCACAGCTTGTGCAGGCGCAGATGTATGCCCTGAAGCCAACACACTGATCCTTCGAACCAAATCAGCAGTCGGCGTCAATTCACCTTCACCTCCTGCTTGATGCCTCGCGAGCAAGCTACGCGATGCGTCTGCTGACTCCAAAAGCACGTCCACCATCTCGGCGTTCGGCTGCAACTCATGACGCCGAAGTTTGTCCAAAAGTGACTCCATTTGATGAGTCAGTTCGGCTACGTCCGCAAAACCAAATGTCGCAGCCCCTCCCTTTACAGAGTGCGCACAGCGAAAAATGCCATTCAATGTTTCGTCATCAGCCGTTTCCAAATTCAGATTGAGCAGCATTTGCTCCATGAGATCCAGGTTTTCGCCTGCTTCCTCAAAAAAAATCTGATAAAACTGGGTTAAATCGAAGTCTCCACTACCCCCACTATCCTGATGTGTCTCAGACATACCGAACTCCTATTTTGTATTCAACCATTCGCTTCGCAACCCATCAGCGAATTACTTTTTTGATAACATCCAGCAATCGCGCAGGGTCAAACGGCTTTACCAGCCATCCCGTCGCACCCGCAGCTCGTCCAGCTTGCTTCATCAAGTCACTTGACTCTGTGGTGAGCATCAAAATTGGAACCGTCTTGAATTGCGGATGGTCCCGCAACTTACGCGTAAGCCCCAGACCATCCAATCGGGGCATATTTTGATCTGTCAAAACCAAGTCAAATGATTGAGACTGCGCCTTTTCATAAGCATCTTGCCCATCGACCGCCTCAACTACCTGATACCCGGCACCTGTTAGAGTAAAGGACACCATCTTGCGCATGGATGGCGAATCGTCAACAGCGAGAATTAAAGGCATTTGATACTCCGACTCTTTCAGTTTTTTAAATAGTTAAAAACAGCGCTCAAAAAAGCTCTATAGAGCCAGCGTCCATCTCGTCTTGGGTAACAGGGTTCGGGCGCTCCGGCACTTCCTCCACGAACGGTACAGCTTCACCATCTTCTGAACCCATGGATTCTGATGCCAAGCGGTAGGCACAACCTTGCAAGATTTTCGAAGTATGAACTATTAGCTGCGAGGCCATATCCTGAAACTGCAATTCCGTAACCGCAGCCCGCAGAGTGCTACGAACGTCGTCAAGCTCTTTCGTATTCATCAGCGTCGGCGTAGCCAAGTTAGCACTGGCGCTAGTGAAACGCTCCATCAAATTCTCCATGGTGTGCGCCAACAAGCCATCAAGGCGCGTTAGGTCATGCACTACCACCAACAATGAGTCCTGAACTTCCGCTACCAGCATGACCGGCATTTGCACGGCAGGGACAGTTGGTGTGGTCAAGGATGGCTGCATTGGTTTGTGTCCTAGAAAACGCCTCTCCGAGGCGGCCTCGTCTGTTTCGTAACGTCTAAGTATTACATGTTAAT
>JBAWYQ010000215.1:0-6617 GCA_037143475.1 Burkholderiales bacterium
CCTTGACGGGCACCCCTTTGGCATCGTTTCTCGAAACCATGCCGCCGTGGTACGCGAGGTCAACATCAATCAAATCCAAGTCTTACCCCTTGGGTGCATACGACCCGCAGCCGGAAAAGACATGGCTTTTGGCGTTGAACGCTCACCGTGTGATGCACCCGGACATGGTTTATGCTGATGTCACGTCCTCGCGCACGCGGTCGCACGAAACCGACCATGGGGATATTCGCCACGGGGCTGTGATGGCCTCTGAAACCAATCTGGAAAGCAAAGCATGCAATCCTTGGGGAAACGGGGCAAATGACCGTGGCGATGGAAATTCGCCGGGGGAGGGGACGGCATCCCCGAATGGGTGGTGACCCAATCGGGTAGATATGGATGGAATGGCGCTACATTGCTTCGCAAAGAAACGCCACTTCGTGTGACGGGGCCGACTCGGTGATGTCGCTTAACCCACTGGCGGTGGCGCACACTTGAATTTTTGAGAGCGAACGTTGTTTTTGTGCAATTGGGACGGGGCTGCGAATGGCTTCAGCGCAGAGTAACCGGTCATACAGGTCACGACTGCGGGGGGCTCTTGATGGCCAGCAGCAGTCACTGGCGACAGAAATTAGGCAAGGATCATGTCGGCAGCCTTCTCCGCAATCATGATCGTCGGTGCATTGGTGTTTCCAGACGTGATCTGCGGCATCACAGACGCATCAACTACTCGCAACGAACGGACTCCATGGACACGCAACTGCGCATCGACCACAGCGTCCTCGCCATGGCCCATGCGGCAAGTTCCTACTGGGTGGTAGATGCAGCCGCTGGTGGCGCGAACATGCTGCTCCAACGCAGCATCGTCCATTGAACGGTGACCCGGTGCCAGTTCTGCGCCAATCAACGACTTCAGTGGCTCCTGTACAGCGATGCCCCTTGCGGCTCTGAGTCCCTCTATCTGAAGGGCCAAGTCATACGGGTGTGTCATGTAACGCGGATCAATAACGGGGGTGTCCATTGGATCGGCTGACCGCAACGTGATGCGCCCCCGACTCTTGGGTCGGCAGGTCTGCACGCTGATGGCCATTAACTTGGCCTTGCCCTGCGCACCCGCCTGGATGGGCACAAATGGGAGCGCAAAAAACTGTATGTCCGCGGCATACCCATCGTTCAGGGTTGCACTTTTCATGAACAGACCGCCTTCAGCGAGGATGCTTGTTGGCAATATGGGGCTCGTCTCGTTCGGTGCAAACACCACACTGGTGGTCGGGTGATCGCAGAGGTTGGTGCCAACCCCAGGCAATGCCGTTCGCACGGCCAAACCGTGTGACTCCAGTTGCGCAACGTCCCCAATGCCGGACAGCATCAACAGTTTGGGAGAATCGATAGCCCCCGCACTGAGGATGACCTCCCGTGCGGCATGGATGCGCACCACCTGGTTTCCATCGAAGTAGTCCACGCCAGTGGCTCGGTCGCCCTGCATAACGACACGCAAGGTTCTGGCATGCGTGATGGTGTGCAGGTTGGTGCGGTCTCGCGCGGGTTGGAGGAACGCAGTGGCGGTGCTGCACCGCTCGCCATTGCGCATGGTGACTTGGTAAAGGCCTACACCCTCGGAGGTCTCGCCATTAAAGTCAGGATTGCGTTTGTGCCCAGCGGCCACAGCGGCATCCACAAAGGCTTGCGACAAGCGGTGCGGTGAAATCTGGTCTCCCACCGTCAAGGGACCGCCTGCACCGTGCATGGCCGACGCGCCACGTTGTTGGTCTTCTGACTTCAAGAAATACGGCAAGACATCCTGCCAACCCCAACCCGGGTTTCCCATGCCCAGCCAATGGTCATAATCTCTCGCGTCTCCGCGGATGTAGATCATGGCGTTGATCGCACTGGTTCCACCAAGCACCTTTCCCCGGGGGCAGGGGATGTTGCGCAAGTTGTAGCCCGACTGGAGGGTCGTGGTGTAGCCCCAGCCTTCGGCGCGGTCCCACAACAAAGGCCATTGGTTGGGCTGACGCAGCGCTGGGGCGTGGTCTTCACCACCCGCTTCAAGTAGAGCCACTTGGCATGCCGGGTCTTGTGAAAGCCGCGCGGCGAGCACGCAACCCGCCGAACCGGCTCCTACGATGATGTAGTCATACGTCATGTCACTCTCCATCAGCGAGAAAATGGGCTACCGCTTCCTTGGCCTCGTCACTGGCGGCCAGCATGAAGTGGTCTGCACCTGATATTTCCAGATAGTGTCCGTGCGCAAGGGTACGGGCGAGCACCGTTCCTTGACCCAATACCGGGTCAATTCCTCCACTAATAACCAGAACCTCGCTCGAAACACGAGCCGCTTCTTCCTGCGTGCAGGCTGGATAGTGCGCGCGCGCGGCCGCTGCGCTGGCCAGACGGTCTCCGCCAACTTTGGTGGCGAAATTCCAGTACATCGCCACATGCTTGGGCAGTTCAGCAGGGTAATGGTCGCAGTCCAGCGCGTACGCAAGTTGTGGAGCCACTTCCTCCATGGAGTGCGGCGGAAGACCCAGTAACCCGTCGCCAGTGGCAATGAGCACAGAGCGCTCAAAACGTTGCGGGTAGGTGTGCAGCAGATGCAGCGCAACTGCACTGCCCAATGAAAAGCCGACCAGAGACGCCGTCGTGAGGTTGAGATGGTCCAGAAGTTCTATCACGTCAGCCGCAAGGTTTTGCGAACCGTAAGCATCCGGACCATGTGGCTTGTCGCTTTTGCCATGGCCCAGAAAATCCAAGCCTATGACTTGCATCCCCTGCTTGCGCAGACTTTCGATCCAGCCAAAACCAGCGAAGTTTCCGGCGAAGCTGACGCATATGCCGTGCAACAAGATGACTGGCTTCCCCTCGCCGTGGATTTCGTAGTGGAGTGAATATCCGCAGCGAGTAAAACTTGGCATGATCTAACCTCCCAGGGATTGATCCATTCTGTTGGGGTTGAACTGTCCGGAATGAGTTTAAGTGAATTGCTATTGAAGTGGCGCAATTTTCTGGGTCGGTATGTTGGAGCTGGGGAGACAAAAAGTGATCACACTCCCCAAACAATGGTTGTCCGCATCGGGCACGGTGCTCTACTTCACGAATGACCGCAGCGGAGCAATCTGATTTGAAAATCAGCTCCGTTTCGTTCAAAGTGATCCGATAAGTCTCAACCTGTGACCATCAACTGCTACCTGCCAACAGTTTAGGGTTTGACTATCCCTAAGTCGATGAGGCATCTTGCTGTATCCGCGATGCTTTGTTCCTCTGGCCGGGTTGCCCAACCCAGCACTGCCTTGGCGTGAGATGCGTCCTGATTGCGGACCGAGCCCAATTCACCCACCACGGCTCTTGCCAATGGGTTGAAGAGCGCTGCTACACGTACAACCCAATCAGGTAGGTTGCGAGTCGTAACCTTGTTGGCCTGCTGTCCCAACTGTGCGCGCAAGATGTCAGCAAGTTCACGAATCATCATGAAGCGCCCGGAAGCAATAAATCGCTCGCCGCCCATCCGGGGGGCACTTAATGCACGTACGTGCAGGTCTGCCACGTCTCGCACGTCTACCACACCAAATCCGAAATCTGGGCAAGCTCCCATAGAGCCGTCGAGCAGTTTCTTGACAATGTCCACCGACGCAGAATAGTCCGCGCTCCACACTGGTCCCAGCACCACTGACGGGCAAATGCTGCAGTACTCCATGTCGCTTCCTTGAGAGGCCACCCATTCGCGGGCAGCGCGTTCGGCCACCGTCTTACTCTGCACATAGGGAGTCAGGCCGGGCTTGGACAAATCTGTCCAGTCGGCCTCGGTGAATGTGTGTACACCGCGGCCACGGCCATATGAGATGGCTGCCACAGACGAAGTCATCACGAAGCGCTTGACGCCTACGGCCTTGGCCGCACGCAACGCACGTAGGGCGCCATCGCGGGCCGGCACAATCAGTTCATTGGCGTTCTTGGGGATGCCATTGGGTAAGGGTGAGGCCACGTGTGCTACAGCAGCGCAGCCGGCCATGGCCTGCGTCCAGCCGTCGTCCGCGTTCAAGTCAGCCTCAAAGAATTTGACGCGGCTGTTGTCCACGGCAAGAATCTGGCGCACGGTCTCTTCTTTTGCTAGGCTGCGCACGGTGGTGTGGACCATCCAGCCCTCTGCCACAAGCTGCCGTATGAGAAAGCCGGCGATGTAGCCGCTTCCGCCTGAAACGAGAACAGTGTCTGGCATGTGCAATTGCTTTCTGCCGCTAGGGCGTGGGTTGGCGGACAAACGATTTGTTTGTGCCCTATCAATTATCCTGGTATCCCCGCCGTATGGTTTCTATTTGCACGGCGTCGGATTGTTCAAACTTCAAGAAATGATTCAAGCCTTCCCCACGCGGGAAATAGGTTCTTGAATATCATTGGTTTCAGCCAGATCGGATTGCCTTACTCCCTCCGAATCGAATATCACGCCTACACGAACAGGACCAATCCGACCTTGCAAGGCCATGGTGATTCTGACGTACTACAGCTACAACGCCTTCAGACTTGAACTACAGAGCGCTCAAATATCCCGGGTTCACGCAGCGACGGTCACTCCATTGCGACCCAGAACACTAAGCGGTTTCTCGACCTCGAGCTTGACACCGCATTCGCGATCAACGGCCGTGAACATCGCCGCAGCACAATCTTGCGAAGTCATTCCAAGGATCTGGGCGGTTGTTCGGATAGTGAAAGGGAGTTGTCCCGCGTACTACATGTCCGAGAATTGTGGCCTGGCAAGTCCTGCGGGACCCTTCGTAACACCAACTTGAATTTGACCTACGGCAGGGTTTACCCGCGTAGCCGCTGCATGCGTTAGCGACAAGAATGCGCCCACTACATCAAGTCTATTCGTGGCTGTTCTTTCGGACATGAATCTTCTAAGGTGCAGCGAGGTTTGTCGATTTCTGCTGGAGCACACCATGAAGATTTCTGCCTACTTATCTATCTATGGAATAGTTTGCATTGCTTTTGGGACCGCGTTCATTGCAGTTCCTGAATTGACTGGTGCAATCTACGCAATACCGGCTGCGCCCTACACCGTGCTCATGGCCCGCTACTTTGGCGCTGCGCTTCTGTCGATCGGTCTGATCTATTGGTTGATCCGCAATGTCCGCGACGACGAAACAAAGTGTGCCATTCTGAAATCCAACGTGATTGGAGGGGTAACAGGCACCGCCGTAAGCGCTTGGGTTGTATTGACGGGCCTTGAAAATCAGATGGCCTGGAGCACCGTGATACTTTACCTTTTGCTTGCGGTGGGTGCCTTGTACTTCCTTGCATCCTCAGAACGACGTGCCTGATTGAATTGGGACTGTATGGAAGAACTAGCCGTACAACAATCAGCAGCGCAAGCGTTGAGGACGTTTGACGACTTGCCGGGGCCTCGTGGCATTGCGTACTTTGGCATGGGCTTCAGGTCGTGGCATCCCGTCTTGCCAAGCGGTGGCAGATCGCCAATACCAGCGGCCAGGCAATCCCTCTGCAATCAGGTCTTATGCGTTTTACCGTGGACACCATCGCCGGCCTGGCCTTTGGTTCCGAGGTGACCCCCCAGTAGGCCACAAATGACAGAATCTCCAAAGCCCCTTAGCCTGCCCATTACCAACGAGACAGTGCAAGAGCTCTACGAGTGGCTTTTTGCCCCTTGGGTCAAGGAAATGGGGCTTCGGGATTTCGACGTCTCGCCAGGACAGGTTGTGGCAACCCTTCCCCAAAACAACAAACTCCAGTTTGTCAGTGGCGCAATTTGCGGACAGGTCATCATGTCGGCAGTGGATACGGTGGCGGCGTTGACCATGTCAACCAGTGACCGACCGGCCAAGAGCACGGTGTATCAACACACGCATTTTTTGCGCCCTGCGCTGTCGCAAGACCTTCGCATTCAGGTTAACGTCCTTCGATTTGGGAAGGTGTCGGCATTCGCGGAAGCAAAGGTCACGTTTCTCTCATCAGGAGAGTTGGTTGCACATGCAACTCTTGAGTTTGCGTTCTAACAAGTCTTCGATGTGGACTTCAGACCTCTGCGCTACGTGTCCAATTCGTCCCGCCACAAAAGTCAGCTCAAATTACGGAGGTCTTTATGTCCGCCACCAGTCCGGTTGTAAATCTTTCTGATATTCAGACCAAGGAGCGTGGGAATGGCAAAAAGTTTGTATTCAAGCAAGCAAGAATTGGCCCCCTAATCGGATTGGAGAAGTTAGGATGCGGCCTAATCTCGGTGCCACCCGGCAAGGCTGCGTTCCCCTACCACGCGCATTCCTCCATGGAGGAAATGTGCATTGTTCTTGCAGGCACTGGTGTTCTTCGACAGGACGACGTTACCTTCGCAATCAAGGAGGGTGATGTGATTGCATCCGGCATTGGTAAGGCGCATCAAATTGTCAACACAGGCAGCGTCGACTTGCGGTACTTGGTCATATCCAACAACGAGAAAGTCGACGTAGTGGTGTATCCGGACTCGAAGAAGACCCTTGCTGTATCCGAGACGCTTGGACCATTGCTTTTTCATATGACAAAACAAGACGCGACTGCAGATTACTACGACGGTGAAGACGAGTAAATAGCTCGCGAACCCAAAGACACGACATCAGGAGACCTATGAGCGAACATTTCGACGTGCTGAT
>JBAWYQ010000216.1:0-6570 GCA_037143475.1 Burkholderiales bacterium
GGTCGGCTTCCACGGCGCTCGCCGTCGCAAGCAGTTCTCCAAGCGTTAATTCGGTTTACACCCCGAATCAGGACCGCCCCGGCTTTGCTTGGGCGGTTTTTTTGTTTCAGCGCAGGGCCGCCCCAAACTGAAACATGGCCCCATCGGGGGGCAGCGACCCGCGCAGCGGTGGAGCGTGGGGCAAGTTTGGAGAGGAGACAACAGTATGCGTTTTCGATTGCTGCGTCGTCGATTGACGATCAGTGCACCGCGCATGGCCGTGCGCAGTGCACTGCCGTGGCCGTTTCGCTGGGCCATGCTGGCTATCGTGTTGGGCTTTTGTGCTGCGATTGGCCTGTGGGCCTTCGAGTTCGGCAAGGACATTGCCGGTCTTGAGAAAGGTTCCAAGGACGAGTTGGTGCGCCTCAACACGCAGCTGGGCAACCTGCAAGCTGAACTGGTAACCGTGAAAACCGAGCGGGACAAGGCGCAGTCGATCGCCAATACCGCAGACGCGTTGGTCACAGCGGAGAAGGCCTCCCATGAAAGTTTGTTGGTGCAAACCAAGCAACTCGAATTGGAAAATCGGTCTTTGCGTGATGACCTGGGTTTTTTTGAAAAACTGATTCCCGCCAGTGGCGGTGATGGGTTGGCGATCCGTGCGCTGCATGCCGAGTTGCAAAGCGGCGGCAAGTTAAAATGGCAGGTGCTGGTGATCCAGTCGGGCAAGAGTCAGGCGGAGTTCAATGGGCGGCTGGAGCTGTCGTTTACCGGGATACTTAACGGCAAGCCTTGGTCTGCCAACCTTCCTGGCGAGCCGCCTGCCATCAAGGTAAGACAATATGGCCGTATCGGTGGCGAGTTCGAGTTGCCAGCGCAAGTGGTGGTTAAAGGCGTTTCCGCCAGGGTGATGGACGGTACGGTTGCACGGGCGACGCAATCCATCAAAATGTAATCATTCAACGAGGTTCGTCATGTTCAACAAGAAGAAGCAACCCCCCATCAAGAGTTTGATTGCCGATGGTAGCGAGATAAACGGCAACATCAGTTTCACAGATGGCTTGCGGGTAGACGGAAAAGTCACAGGAAATATCCACTCCAGCGAAGAAGTCTCCAGCATTCTGGTGATTTCGGAGATCGCCACGATCACGGGTGAAATTACTGCCGACCACATCATCATCAATGGCACGGTCAAGGGCCCCATCCATGCCCGCAAAATGCTGGAATTGCAACCCAAGGCGCGTATTGAAGGCGATGTGCGGTACGCGGCTCTTGAAATGCACCAGGGTGCCTTGATCACAGGTCAATTGCGGCCAATTCTGGCCGACGAAGAAAAGCCCACACTGAAATTAGCGGCAAATAACCAGTAGCAGAATTCCCGAGCGATTTGCTGTAGTATTGTGGCAATTACTGATTTGACCGGAGACTATTCCTATGAGCGCTGTAGCCGAAAACATCCAGACCGAAATGCCCGCCCCCATCCTGTTTACAGACAGCGCGGCGGCAAAAGTGGCAGATCTGATTGCCGAAGAAGGCAACCCGGACCTTAAATTGCGGGTGTTTGTTCAGGGCGGTGGCTGTTCTGGTTTTCAGTATGGTTTCACCTTTGACGAAATTACGAACGAAGACGACACCACCATGACCAAGAACGGCGTGTCATTGCTGATTGACGCTATGAGCTACCAGTATCTGGTGGGTGCAGAAATTGACTACAAAGAAGACCTGCAGGGTGCGCAATTCGTGATCAAGAACCCGAACGCGACCACGACTTGCGGCTGCGGTTCGTCCTTCTCCTGAAAAATGGGCTTTTGTCAGGCAGGGTAGATTGCACCGAGTATGCGGGCGCCTCTGGCGCCCGTAACGCTTTTCAAGCTGGACGTTTTACCCAGGATGGTCTGTCGTGCCAACCAGGCAAAGGCAGTGGCCTCAACTTGCAGGGGTGGCAGTCCGGCGCCTGCCGTCGAAGCTACGGTGCAGTGGGGCAGTGCTGCTTGCAATCTGGTCATCAGATGCTGATTCAACGCGCCACCACCACATACCTTTAGCGCAGTGCAATTCGGTTCCGCGCCCATCAGGCAATTAGCGCATGAAACAGCCGTCAATTCAGCCAGCGTGGCCTGAACATCTTGTGGTGCGACCGTACCGGCAACTGCCAAGTGACGGGCCAGCCACGGCGCGTTGAACAAATCCCGCCCCGTGCTTTTTGGAGGCGGTTTTGCGAAAAAGGGTTCAACCAGCAGTCGTTTTAATAATGACTCTTGTATCTGCCCAGCAGCCGCCCAAGCACCACCGTCGTCAAACGCCTGTCCCGTATGGGTTTGACACCAGGCGTCCATCAATGCGTTGCCGGGGCCACAGTCAAATCCCAGTAGTTCTGGGGCCGCTGGGTTCAGCACCGTGACATTGGAAATACCGCCAATGTTGAGTACGGCCAGTGTTTGATCGGGTTGTCCGAAAAAAAACTGGTGAAACGGTGGCACCAGTGGTGCACCCTGACCGCCAGCAGCCACGTCACGACTGCGAAAGTCAGCGACCACTTCAATGCCACACAACTCGGCCAGTAATGACGGGTTGTTGAGTTGAAGCGTGTATCCGGTGCCGTCAAATTCTTGTGGGCGATGGCGCACCGTCTGCCCGTGCGCGCCCACGGCCCGCACGGCTGAAGCGGGCACGTCACACCGAGTCAGCAACTGCTTTACCTGACTTGCATAGAGCCGGGTCAGAGCGTTTGCCGCCAGTGCGGCGCGATGCAGTTCATTGTCAGCAGGGGCGTTTAACGCCAGCAACTCAATCCTGAGAGCTATTGGCAATGGGGTGCTGCAATAGCCCAAAACCCGTGGACGGTCCGATTCGAAATCGGCGAGTACAGCGTCAACTCCGTCTAGCGACGTGCCAGACATCAGTCCGATATACAGGCCGGACAAACGGGGTGCCCTGTTTGCGTTGAGGTCGCTTACTGTGCGCTGCCTGGCACCATTTGTGCAGCCGCCGTCAACTGTGTGCGAACCTGCGCAGCTGCCTGGTTGAAGGCTGTGCGAGCCGCTGCCGCAACCGGCACGGACTCGCTCTGCCGGGCAATCGTCAATGGATCACGATGCGCGCCATTGACGCGGAACTCGAAATGCAGGTGTGGGCCAGTTGCCCAGCCCGTTTGCCCCACGGCGCCGACGTTTTGCCCCTGGCTGATGCTTTGTCCGCCACGCACAGCGATGCGGCTCAGATGGGCATAAACCGTGAGATTGTTGTTGTGGTGCTTGACCATGACGACATTGCCAAATCCGTTTTGCACACCAGCAAACTCCACCACGCCATCACCCACGCTGCGTACGGCGGTGCCGGTGGGCGCAGCGTAGTCCACACCCAGATGGGCCCGCCAGGATTGCAAAATCGGATGAAAACGCATTTTGAAGCCGCTGGTGACTCGCGAAAACTCCATGGGTGAAGCCAGGAAAGCCCGACGCAGGCTTTCGCCCGCCAGGGTGTAATAGCCACCTTTGGTCAAAGTGTGGCTGGCAGTGGAGGCGGCAGCAGTTCCACTTGTCACGGGTTCCTGAAACCACATCGCCTGGTAGGTCTTGCCGGCGTTGACGAACTCAGCGTTCAACACCCGACCCGCACGCATGGGTTCGCCGTCGCCTTCCAGTGTTTCGTAGGTCACCGAGAAGCGATCACCCTTGCGTAAGGCGCGATGAAAATCGATGTCACCGGCAAAAATCTCCGCAAGCTGTATCGCGATGGTGTCTGGGATGCGGGCATCGTCTGTGGCGGCAAACAGGGATGAGTTGATGACGCCACTGGCCAACCGGGACGATGCGGTCATCGGCAGTGTCTCCAGACGCGACAGAAAGCCGGACGTGGTCTTCTCAACGGTCAGGCGCTTGAACATCCCATCATCTTCCGGGCTCCAGCGTGCGCTGAGTTTGAGAAGAGTGTTACCGGGGCTTGCCTCGATCGTGACATTGCGCCCCGTACGACCCATGAGCGTTTGCTGCACCACGTTGTCAGTGCGGAAAAAAGCGGAGGCTTGCGGGTCGTACACGCCGAGCCGTTTCAGTAGCGATTCGGCCGTATCCGTTGAACGGGTCGTGTCAGAGCGGTACAAGCGCATGGTCTGGTCCGGCAGACTCTCGGTTTGCACCACGAAAGGCAGGGGCGTGATGTTTTCAATTACGGTTCGAACCGGCAGGTCCGCTGCGTCGGGTGCCAAGGACGCCACGGCAAAAGTGGCACCAGCGCCGCCTAGTAAAAGTGCAGTCAGCGCGAGGGTCAGTTGTTTGGGATGGTGCTGCACAAGACGGGCGGCATAGGCAAAAGTGTCCTGTGCGGCCTGGATCAGTCGGTGTTTCAAAATTCGGGCTCCATTGAGTGGGGGCGGCGTCTTGTGGCGCTACGCCCCGGACTGCGACGTGGGCACGACTAAAATTCAGTCGCCGGCTCCCAAAGGTCGCAGGAGAGGTCAGGCAGTATAACTGTCCCCTGCACCCCGGCATCCCTAGAAACCCTTATGAACCAAGCCACAAGCCCCCAGTTAGTTGTAAGCGATCGTGTCCGTGAGGCGCTGGCCGTATCCCTGCGCGGCTGCGATGAACTTATTCCTCAGGACGAGTGGGTCAAGAAACTGGTCAGATCCGAGGCTACGGGCAAGCCGCTTCGCATCAAGCTGGGCCTGGACCCGACGGCCCCGGACATTCACATTGGCCACACCGTGGTGCTCAACAAGATGCGCCAGTTGCAGGACCTGGGCCATACCGTCATTTTTCTGATTGGCGATTTCACCAGCATGATCGGCGACCCGTCCGGTCGCAACAGCACACGCCCGCCGCTGACAGCGGGGCAGATCAAGGTCAATGCCGAGACTTATTACAAACAGGCTTCGCTCGTGCTGGACCCCGCCAAGACCGAGATCCGCTACAACAGCGAGTGGAGCGACCCATTGGGCGCGCGCGGCATGATTCAGCTTGCCAGTCGGTACACCGTGGCTCGCATGATGGAGCGCAATGACTTCCACGACCGCTTCAAGGCCGGCCAAAGCATCAGTGTGCACGAGTTTTTGTACCCATTGATGCAGGGCTATGACAGCGTGGCGCTGCATAGCGATCTGGAACTTGGCGGAACCGACCAGAAGTTCAACCTGCTGGTGGGGCGGCAGCTACAGGCGGAGTACGGTCAGGAATCGCAGTGCATCCTGACCATGCCGTTGCTTGAAGGGCTGGACGGCGTCGAGAAGATGTCCAAGAGCAAGAACAACTACATTGGCATCAGTGAAGAGCCTAACACCATGTTCGCCAAGGTTTTGAGCATTTCCGACGTGCTGATGTGGAAGTGGTACACCCTTTTGAGCTTCAAGTCCGAGGCCGATATTACGGCGTTAAAGGCAGAAGTGGATGCCGGGCGCAACCCCAAGGACGCCAAAGTGGCGCTGGCCAAGGAAATTACCGCCCGCTTTCACTCGGCTGCGGCAGCCGATGCCGCCGAGCAGGACTTTATTAACCGTAGCAAGGGTGGCGTGCCCGATGAAATTGCCGAAGTCAGCCTGCCCTTGGGCGAAGGTGGTGTTGCGGTAGGTATTGCCGCGCTGCTGAAGTCCGCCGGTCTGGCAGCCTCCAGCGGCGAAGGGAATCGCCTGATCGACGGTGGCGGCGTGCGGGTGGATTCCAACGTGGTCAGCGACAAGGGGCTGAAACTGGGCGCAGGCACCTATGTGTTGCAAGTCGGAAAGCGCAAGTTTGCCCGCGTGACGCTGGCGTAATCGCTATGATTTTGGTAGCTGCTCACGCATATTCCACGGGGGCTGAAGGCATTTTTTCATGATAGCCGTTCTGCAACGTGTCAGTGAGGCCCGTGTGGCGGTTGACGGGCACACCGTGGGCGAGATCGGGGCCGGCTTGCTGGTGCTGGTCTGTGCCGAGCAGGGCGACACCCCGATTCAGGGTGACAAGTTGCTGGCCAAAATCTTGAAACTGCGCATCTTCAGCGATGCCCAGTGCAAGATGAACCACTGCGTGCAGGACATGGATGGCCGGGGTACGCAGGGCGGCTTGTTGATCGTGAGCCAGTTCACGTTGGCGGCCGACGTGACGGGAGGCAACCGCCCCAGCTTCACCACCGCCGCCGCGCCCGACGAGGGACGGCGCCTGTACGACGCTTTTGTTACCGAAGCCCGACGCCAGCACGCTGCGGTGCAAACCGGCGTGTTTGCAGCAAACATGCAGGTGCACCTGGTCAACGATGGGCCAGTGACCATCCCCTTGCGGGTTCCTCCGTCGGTTTGAAGGTGCTATTGTTTATGTAGCTCCTCACGCAGTGTTGACGGGGCCTGAAGTCAGAAATGGCAGTGCAGTCTGCTAGTCAATACGGGTTCTTGAAGCCCAATCGCGCCATGATCTCGGATTCGCGCAGCTCCATGACCTGCGCATCCTCGTCCAGATCATGGTCCCAGCCCTGGGCGTGCAGCGTGCCGTGCACGATCAGATGCGCGTAGTGGGCCTGTAGCGTCTTTTTTTGTTCTTTGGCCTCTTTGGCCACCACGGGCGCGCACAGCACCAGGTCGGCGGTAACAAGGGGTTCCTGCGTGTAGTCGAAAGTCAGCAC
>JBAWYQ010000217.1:0-6516 GCA_037143475.1 Burkholderiales bacterium
GTCAGGGAATAATTAGCAGGCGTCAAAGTGGCAGTAGTGGTGCCGTCATATACCTTCGTCGTTGAGCCACTGAGCGAGCCAGCAACAGCCACGAGTGCAGCAGGATTGACGGTCAATGCCCCATTGACATAGCTGATTGCGTAATTGCTTAGCGCAAATGTCCCGCCCGTCGCAGCGCTGGGCACGATAGCATAGGGGCCACCAACTACCGATGCCGTGGCTACCGCACCGCTGCTCGTGAGCGTGACGCTGCCAATGGTCTCACCTGCTACCAGTCCGGTGGAAGTGAACGCCGTGCCGGAGAGCGCTAACGTCGTTCCGAATGTCTTGTTCGCGCTATTAGCCACCACAGACAGTGGTGCAACGGAAATCGCTCCAATGTTGCCCGAAGCGCTGGTTGGCAGGGTGTAATTTGATAGCAGAGTGGCGCCGACAGGACTGAAATCGGTAGGCGCCAGTGTTGTGGTTACAGTTAATCCAGTACCAACATTCTTACCGGCATAGGTGCCGGTGGCCTTTGTCACACTGGCGGAATCACTACCCACAAAACCGCTTAACTGGAAGTTGGCGGGGGTAAGCGTGGCTGCAGTTGTACCGTCGTAGGTCTTGCTGGCGGTGCCGGTCAGGGCAGCAGACACCGGGTATACATCCACGACCACTGGAGCGGGAGTCACCGCGCCGATGTTTCCACTAAATTGCGTTTGATAGCCATAGACCGTGCTGATGGAGTTGCCGCCGGAAATGCCACTGAGCAACAATCCAGTTGCCGATACTGACTTTGCAGTACCAACATTGGGGTCAGAAAGATTGCCTGTTGCACCTGAGAGCGAAGCCGTTCCTCCGTTGTCCCCATCAACGTAGCCTCCACTAATTGGGCTTGAACTCGCTCCTGAAAGGCTAATACTCAAGCCCCCGTCATAGACTTTTGTAACTGATCCTGTCAGCGATCCAGTCAATTTGGCAGTTGCAGTATTGTTGTACAGGACGCCGTTACCCGTACCCAAGACACTGGTACCGTAGGGTGCGTTATATTGCTTAAAAATCGGCGCTGACGTAACACCTGGGAAAGTATGACCGCCTGGATCCTTGAGATAAGCAAGCCAACGCCCATTCGGGGTGGTGATCGGAGAAGTTCCGCTGAAAGTCCCCGTGTCAGCAATGAGTAACACTGCATCGCCGCTAACATTGGAGGTAATGCCAGAAATAGAACTTACCGTCAGGCCATTTGCAGCCTTCAAGGTAACTGCCCCTCCGGTAGCTTGAATACCTTCCGCAGCTGAAATTGAGCTTGTTGAACTGCTAATTTCAACTGCACCCGCCGAAGTGCTCACACCTCCTGAAACTAGTGTGACGCTACCCACGGCACCGAGCCTAAACGACCCGGCAGCAACGCTATACAAATTGACGGCACCGCCATCTTTTACCTTAACAATCCCACCGCTGGTTATCGTCAAACCGTGTAAGCTATTGCTGGTACTTTCCAACGTCACATTTCCGGCCCCGGCCTCTACGGTGAGCGAATAGCCTGATCCCGTCGTAATGGACCCTGATTGTGTAATGGCACCTCCGCTCGACTTAAGCGAAAGCGCCTCTGCTACCGTAACAGGTCCCACGGCAAACGCATCCGTATCCCAGTAGTTAACTTGTACGGATGTTCCCGCACCTGTTAATACCACTGTTTGTGCATTGTTCGCGGTTTGATTCAAGTTAATATTGCCACCGCCCGTTACGGTCAACACATTGCCGGTAATTTGCGCTGTTGATGATTGCGTAACATCCGCCGTACTCTTCAAAGTAACATTCCCGCTGCCAGCGTTGACCGGTTGACTGATCTGGACAGAGCCACCAGTGCTTTCAATACTTATTGCTCCTCCGCTTGTCGTTACGCCCGAAATGCTGCTCGACGCATTCACATTAATCAGCGATGCACCCTTGAAGCTGAAAGCTGCACCTGAGCCAGTGACACTCGCTGCAATGGTGCTCACTGAATTGGACTGATCCAGCATCACGGCACCGCCAGCTTCCACCTCAAGCAGGGACGCGGTAATTGCTCCAGCGGACTGCGTAATCGTGGTGCCAGACTTGAGATTGACTTCGCCAGTCCCCACGCCAAGGCTCGCGCCTAAGGCAATGGACCCGCTAGAGGCTTCCAATTTCAAATTTTTATCGGTAAGTGTGATTGGCTGATTGACAACCAACGACCCAGATGTTGCTTTGAGTGACAAATTGCCATTGGACCCTGCAACAATCGGAGTAGATACCGTCAATGCTCCAGTGGCAACCACGCTAACGTTCCCATTACTAAGGGCGCTAACCAAATCAGTCGCGCTTAACGTACTGGCCCCAGTACCGACATCTACAAAGTTTGGAGCACCAGTTACATTTGCTGTCGTTGTCGAACCAGCGATGATTTCAATGTCTGGGGGATCCAGCAACCACACCCCACTTGCCGCATTCTGAGCACGTGAACCCGCATCCACCCGGATCCCGCTGACATCCAAAAATTGTTTCCCCGACGTTTCTACAAATCCGCCATCCCCCGTCAGAAACCCACCCTTGGCTGAAATGTGACCATAGGCACGGGTAACTTCATCTGCCCACACGATCACCTTGCCACCAGCGCCCGCACTGGTGGCGTCTGCCTGAATGCTAGCCTGGGGTCCAAAAAACGTTTTGCTGGCGTTTTGAATGCTTGAATTTTGACCTTGATAGTCCCCGCCAATCCGAACGACGCCACCGCCCTGTTCACCCGATACATCAACAACTGCCTGGTCCGTCACCGCCACGCGGCTGCCCAAAACGTCCACATTGCCGCCAACCGTGCCGGTGGCGAGTATTTGGCCTGCGCCTTCCACAAAAGCGTCACCAGTGGCTTTCAGCACCACTTTTCCGCCCTGCAGGCTGGCTTGGGAGGCCCGGATCAGGCCGCTGTGCTTGAGGGTACCGGCAAAGATGCCTACAGCGTCGCCCTTAAGGGTGCCCAGGTTGACGGCGCTGTCGGCTGGGGCCTGAATTTCAAAATTAATACCTTCCAGGCCTCTAGCCCCTATGGATACTGCGTGACCAGCTCCCAAAATGAGAGCACCATTGGGGGCCTCAACCAGTGAGTCGGCTCCCGTGGATACGTTGGAGCCGATCAGCACCACGTCGCCGCTGCGTGCCAGCACATTGCCTTTCACCGACACGGCACCACCCGGTGTGCTCGCGTTACCAAAGCGCAGGCGCCCGGCCAGTGCGTCGGCATCGGTCATGTGCAGGCTTGACGCGGTAAAGCCCGCTGTGTCCACCACGGCACCAGCGCCTACAGTGATGCCAGACTGGTTGACCAACACCAGATTACCATTGCTGCCCAGGGTGCCAAAGAGTTGCGAGGGGGTGTTGGTGACAACGCGGTTTATTGAGGTGCTGCCCGCATTGGGTTGCTGAAAGTAGGTGCTGCTTCCCTTTGGGATAGAAAAGCTTTGCCAGTCAATGGCGGAATGACTCGCACCCACCCCGTTTTGGGTAGTGATCAACAAATTGTTTCCGCTACTTGTCATGGTGGCTTGTCCCACCAATGCGACACCACCCGTCGGGTTGGCCAAAGCAAAGCCAGGTGTTGCGCCACAAGCCACCGCAACACCCAGCGCGATGACAGTCAAACCCGATGCAGGGGTTGGCATGATGCGTGCGCCTCCCGAAGCGCCCGTGCCAGGAGATCGTACGCGTCCGGCAGAAATCTCGGCCACCGCTACCATTGCGCCCAAAGACTGATTCCACACGGTGCGATATGCATGGTTTAGTGACGCATTAGAAAACATAGTACAACTCCAAGGCCAAACCAACCCATCGGAAACGCGAGCATTATTTTGATTAAATCACACGGCAGCCAAATGCACATCATCAAATTAATGGCAATGAAGCGCCCTTCCCACACAATTTAATGGAAAACGAACGAAATTCACTGCTTGATTGGCCACATCAAGTACCGGCAGTCGCCCTGCACTGCCTTGCGGATGCAGAATTCATTCGGGCCTTGGAGTTGGGACCGGCAGATTGGTGGCGAACATGGCAACGGCAAAGGTTGTGTGAGTTGTTGCGATGGCTTGGAAAAAGTAATTTCAACGAATTGCCCATCCAGAGAAGGCAAGATTTTCGCGTCCAATTTGAAGAAGGCCCCGCGAAGGCACCCGCTGAACATGGCGCTATGGCAAAGTTTCAGAGTTCTGGCTCCTGTGGTGTTCCTGTGCAGTTTTGGCGCACCGAACTCGCAACGCGCATCAACCTGAGTCACTATTGGGCGGACCACCAAAGACAAGGCCGCGATCTCCACAAGACTATGGCCACCATCACTGGAACACCTGGCCAGCACGATGATTGCCATCTGGACCTAAAGGGAGAGCCATGGCTGCACCCGGGGCGACAGTTGGCAAGAAATTCACCGCAGTTCACGATGGATGAGCACGCGCGATGGATTTGTGAACACGCTCCAAACTACCTCGTTACCACTCCAGCCACGTTATCCAGCATCCTCTCCATCATCGAGATGACTGGATTGCAGGCTCCGAAAATTGCACAAGTCATGACATCGTCGCACGCGGTAGAACCAGAATTAAGGGTTCGCACCAGGCGGGTCTTTGGTGCCAGTATTCGTGATCGCTATTCGTGTGAAGAGTTGGGTCCAGTTGCGTTTCAATGCCCGGAGAGCGATGACTGCTACCACGTTGCAGTAGGCAATGTCATTGTCGAAGTGGTTGACGCCAGTGGGCAGGCAGCGGCGGAAGGAACCCTGGGAAGCGTACTCGTAACGGGGCTTCATCAATGGGCAACCCCAGCATTGCGTTACGAACTCGGTGACATCGCTGCCCTACACACGCATTGTCCGGGTTGTGGAGCCACGGTTCCAGCCCTGAGCCATTTGATGGGCCGCAAATACTTTCTGCTCAATTCCTCAAGCCAAGGGCTTCGCCACGTAAGAATTTTGGCAGAACACTGGCTTGCGTGTGCGCCCGTGCGTGAGCACCGGGTCGTGCAAACCAGCCTCGTTTCGTTCCGGGCCGAGGTGGTACTGGACCGGGTCATGACTGACAGTGAACAGCGTGCACTTCTGACCATGCTTTCACAGCTGATCGGTCCGGAATTCACCATAGAACTTGCACAATTGAATGCCATACCCTGGACCAATAGCAAGCGCCATGAGTTTGTGGGGCTGGCTTCATGATTTGGCCAAATGAAATGAATGGTGCATCCATTCAACGTGCAGTGGACTCACAAGGATTTCTGTCGCTCGAACACAGCGGATTAACCTTCATTTCCGAATGGCAAGCCTTGCGGATAGCCGAATTGCTTCAATGGTTGCATCAGCATGTTCCTTGGTGGCATGAGAGATTGGCTAGCTGCACAAATATGGAGTGTTTGTCGTCGTTACCAGCATTGACACAATTCGATTTGCGAAAGATGGTGGCCATGCATGGAGCATCACGCACGCCTCCACATCACGGTTTGGTTACGGTCAGTCAATTTGTGACCTCATCCAAGGTATCAACGCGATACTTCATTTCAGATTTTGCCCAACGCATGTGTGACCATGCTGTGTATGCAGACCATCAGCGGCAAAAACGAAATCCCTTCGCTACGCATGCCTACATTGCCGATGACGTGCCGCTACACAGCGGCGAGCACTTGGTCGTAGAGGCGTCACTGACCCATGGAACGGGAGTGCAAGCAATGCGCAATTTTGAACTCTTCACTACGACGCAGCACATGAAGTGGCTCTCCCTACATAAGCCAGCGTACCTAACCGTACGCCCAGACTGGTTTGAGGTTGCGTTGGCTCACGCGGTGGCCAGTAATGAGCCCCTTCCGGAAATCCAACAACTATTGACCTACGGCGCGGATGCCACTGATAGTCTAAGACGCAAGGCGCGCAAATGGCTGGGCGCCAGCGTGCGCCATCGATATACACGTCCTGAGTGCGGACCCATCGCCTTTCAATGTCCGAATAGTGAGGACAATTTCCATGTAGGGGTCGCGAACGTAAAGGTTGAGGTTGTTGACGAAGAAGGCGAACTATGCAGTCCAGCATCGGCAGGAAAAGTGACTGAACTGGGTCGAGTTCTTGTCACTGCCATGCACCAATACGCCATGCCCCTAGTACGCTACGACACGGGTGACTACGCCATCTTGAACACCACTTGCAAAGGATGCGGCTTGGAAGTCCCGACCCTGTCGTCACTCAAACAGAGCGCCTAATTCACACTAACACCCGCTCAATCCCCCCCGCATTGGCGGTTTGCACGTAGTCCACCAGCCAGTCCTTACCCAAAATCTGATTGGCCATCTCGACCACGATGTAGTCGGCCTCCAGGAGCCCGTTGTTCAGATCATTTCCATAACGGGTTAGCCCCTGCAGGCAACTGGGGCAACTGGTCAGGATCTTGACGTTTGCGGTTTTGTCAACCGCACCCGACACGCGTAGCGCAGCTTCGCCCTTGCGAATTTCCTCTTCCTTGCGGAAACGCACCTGGGTCGAGATGT
>JBAWYQ010000218.1:0-6482 GCA_037143475.1 Burkholderiales bacterium
GGGCGCGTTTACGTGCTTTCATGTTATGCCCCCGCCTTCGCTGTAATGACCATCATGTCGTCGTTCGCGCAATCGTCTTTTCCGGCATTGAGCAAGACCGATAGAGAGTCCGAACCCCCTTCCAACACCAGGCTCACAAACGACGCTGCGGACTCAGTGTCCACATCCCTGAGAAACATCCGTGTGCTGGACTTCAGACCCCGTTCAGCCAACACGGACAGTTTGGCCAAAGGCTCCCAGCTCGCCTCGATGGCAATGAAGATGGCATCGAGATCCGATTCAGGTTCCCGATTCTGCGGGGCAATTTTGGGACCTGCATTTCTCGCCCACTGCGTGCTACCTGGAAAAACTTGTTCGGTGTCGAATTTCCATTCGGCTTCTCCCAACAGCAAGGAGCCAACACGGCGCATGGCGGAAATCTGCATTTCCGCTGTCGCCTGTGGCATGCAGTACACCGTCTCCGGCAGGATGTTGATGGTTTCCCACATCAATTTGTGGTCTGGATTGATCAAGAACCGGAACGTGTTGGTATTGAGCAATTCCATCGCTTCGTCAAAAGACGTGGGTTGCTTGGGAGAAGATTTGGCACGGCGTGCCTTGGTGGTGGTGGAGTTCATAAAACGCTTTCAAAAAAATGGGTTGTCCCTGATTCGGGCCAAGACCTTGGCCTAAACCTTTTGAAGCGAACGAGACCGGGAGGGGGACGTTCGCTCTTGCGTTATGAAGCTATTCGACCGGCGCAATGGTCGTTACAGATGGGTTTTCGGGGGGTGTTGAAGTGGTGGTTTGTTGCCATAAAACGAACTGTACCTGTTTTTGATGAATTTTGCAATAGGCTACATAAATATTGTCATAAAGACATCGAAAAAAGTAACTTGCAGTTTCATTTTTGACTTGCTATCTTGGATAAAGGCCCAGTCCGGCGCAAACATCCAAGGGATGTAGCAAGTCTGGCAGGCTACCAACCAACCGAATCACAAGGACCCACTATGTACGCTTCAAGAATCACTGCCGCTCAATTGCAACCCCTCCTTAGCCATGGCTGGTGCTATGGGGATGTCCTCATCACCCAGGATGCGCTGGAATGCTGCCAACTCCCCGATGACCTTCCTGCCGTCCTGGAGCATCACATGGATTTGGGATTTTTTCTCTGTGGACTAGATAGGGCAACGAAGGCCAACGTGTCGCAGTTCACCAGCAACGGCAAGCCACTCAAATCCGCATTCGTGTTGGAGACTGGCGTTGTGAACGTCACCACTGACCCCGTGAAGGGAGTAACCGTGGTGAGTGGGTCAGACGACGTGATCGACTTGGATTGAGTTGCCTGAGGGGGCTAAGTAGGCTGGATTTGGTGCTACTGATCGCGATGTCAAAAATATTTGCATGCAATTCAACATTGGCATATTGACATCATGATAGAAAACGCGTACAGTCCAACCTTATGCAAACACACACCTCCCTCCAAATCACTTTCACCACCGCGCAAACGCTCATCTTTAAGCGACGAATACCGTCCTGATCGGGATTCCGAGAGAGTCCCTGGAAAAGTCCTCACCTTGATTCAGTGAGGGGAGCGACCAGGGACTTGTTGACCACAAAAGCTGAATCAAACCAACCAGACTTAAAGATGAAAACATGCAAAACACCTATCGCGTGGCACAAACCAGTGCCATTCCCTTCAACCTCTTTGGACAAACCAAGCTGCCGGTGTATGGCGGTGGACTTTTTTCAAATGCCGTAATCCCGGCAACCATCGCATTTACGCCGAGCGCGATCGTTACGGCTGCCCAGCCCAAGCCGGCATCGGGCAAAAGCCAATTCTCTTGGGGTGAAATCGGCCACGCTGAACGGTTTGCTGACTGGTGGGGTGAGGACTGCCGCTATGACGCAACCCAAAGCCGCTGGATGGATTGGACAGGCACACATTGGGCCGAGACGGCAAATGATTCGGGTGCCGTGCAGAAGATGAAGGTTATCGCCAAGAACATTCTGAACGTGGAAATCCCCGTGATTTATGCCAATGGTCCCAAACCGACAGATGAAGCGACGCAAAACGAAGTTCGCTCCTTGCAGAAGTTTGCGGGCCGCTTGCACAGCAATGCAGGCATCATGGCCTCACTGGAACTGGCCAAGTCCATGCCCGAACTGAATATGACGGGGGACCAGTTCGATGCCAACCCGATGTTGCTCAATTGCAAGAATGGCACGATTGACCTGACCACCGGCAATCTTCGCCCCCATGCACGCGAAGACTATATGACCGTAACCACACCCGTGGCGGTGGCTGCGCCCGGCACACCTGCACCCATGTGGATCAAGTTCATGGACCAAATCATGGGGGGTGATCAGTCCATGGTCGATTACCTGCAAAAGGTGATCGGGTACTCCATTTCAGGGGATACACGGGCTCAGGTGTTCTTTTTTTGGCTCGGTGGAGGGTCAAACGGAAAATCGACGACGCTCTCCGTGATGTCCCAAATCCTGGGTGGCTATGCGGTGCGTGCAGGCAACGAAACCTTTATGGACAAGCTCCGGGGTGATGGTCCCCGTTTGGATATCGCCAAGCTGGCCAACAAACGATTTGTGACGGCCGGAGAGACGGGAGAGAACAAGGCGTGGGATGAGCCTTTGATTAAGGACTTTACCGGTGGAGAAACCATTCAGGCACGCAACCTGTACAAGGGTCTGTTTGAGTTCCAGCCCAAATGCAAGCTGATTCTGGCCGGTAACCATCGTCCGACGATCAGTTCAAATGGTGGGCATTCCATTTGGCGTCGGGTGCACCTGGTGCCGTTCGATGTCCAGTTTCCAAAAGAAAGCATGGACGACCAACTGGTTTCCAAACTGCTTACCGAAGGCCCGGCCATTCTGCGTTGGGCGGTGGACGGTTGTCTGAAATGGCAGAAAGAGGGCCTGGGCATGCCCAAGAAGGTGGCCGATGCCACCGCAGAGTACCGGGACTCCATGGACATCATGAAGATGTTCCTTGAGGAAGTCTTTGTGCAGGGTGCGGACTTGCGTGTCGGTGCTCAGGTTGCCTACAACGAATACAAGCAGTGGTGCAGTCAAAGCGGCATTCGCTACCCCAAACCTGTCAGCCAGTTTGGCGAAATCATGAAGAGTCGGGGCTTTGTGAAGGAAGTCAAATCCAATGGCAACTTCTGGCGAGGTCTGGGTGTTGCGTCTTTGATGATGCGACCGGCCGTCGCCGTTACGCCGGTTGCCAACTCCGCCAACGCCGTTGCAATGCCAACTGAGTCAGCCGTGGCCATGGTTGCCAGCGGTATGGTGGCACAGGACGACGGTAGCGAGCCACTGGTGATTTTGAGCGAAAGCCATCTGGCCAGTGGCGACCTGGACTTCGGACTTTGAGATAGACCGTGACGGGAGCGGCGGGCGTCGCACTCGATTTCACAACCACGGTGATTGGTACAGCCCCGCCAGAAGTGCGAGATGCACCACCACCGGACGACAGTAAACATCAACATTTGGAGAATATTTTGAAAACATACAACGACTTTCTTATGGCGCAATACGCCAATCCATTGCATGCGCTGGCAAATCTGGGTGCCAAGGCTGAATTTGTGGTTCAGGATTACGGCACGCAAACGGCAAAGCCTCCCGAGCATAACTGGGGTGACGGAATCACGCCCAATAGTCACTTTGTCAATATTGAGCGGCGTGTAGAACTGAGGGTGACGATGGAGGGGAGTTGCTACTCGTTGCGGTGGAGCCGTGACTGTGAAACCTTGGATGCATTTGACATGGTTCGGGCGGCATCCATGGCGAATCGGTTTGTGCAGGACATTGACAGCTTGACACCCATGCTCACAGAACGGCTGGAATATATGAAGGTCGCCAAGTGGGACATCAACAACCCGATTGGCTATACGTTCTTTGACACGGTGTACCGAGGAAGCAAAGACATTTGGGAAATCCAGAATCACCGAATCGGTAATGGCATTAACGAACTTGATGACGTGCTCAATGCGATCACCGTCGAGAGGCAGGATATCAGCTACGTCTCGAACCTTGAGCAACTTTACGGTGGATCCAAATGGACTTGCACCATGCCGGCCATCTTGAATACCGTGATGACGGGAGGACTTGTGCATACGGACACCGACTACCGCGACAGGTACATCTATGACGTAGTGGAATTTGAGGGATTGCAAATCAAGGTGTCATACGATGAAGAAGGCATCCTGTTTCGGCCAACGTACTTTGGTGAGGATTTGCCTGACGGTTTCAGCTGTTCCTTTCTATATCTGGATGGCGAGTGCAATTTTGCCTGTGAAAGGGGCGGGGAGTCTCTTCATATGTTCTGGGAGGATGTGGGGTGCAGCTTCGAGGAGTTTGATGATGAGAGGGATCCGGTGGCCGCATTCAGAAAGTTTCAGCATGCACTTGAAGGATCAAGTATTGCCGTAGCGGCTACCGCTGAAACTGCAATTGCCTGAAAACCTGCATTCGTAAGGAGGCACCTTATTGAGCGACATGGACCGAGGCCAAAATCCCTGGTCCCGCAGGCAACGCTCAATAAGGGCAGTTGAACCTTCTGGAATCGGAACGTGCCCTGCGGTCACAACCACGATTCGCGCCAGGGTCAACTCCCCTTAGCCGCTCGGGCTTATCCCAAGATAGACCAACAGGGCGGGGCCTGATGGTCCAATGGGATTGCAGAGGTGCTGCGTAATCACCGACGAGTGTCGGCTTTCTGGTGATTCAGTCTGATGCCAGGGAGTTGACGGCTGTGGGGGACTTCATCGTGCCCATGTCGGTCGTAGAGTTTTCAAATAGGTTTGCACCATAGCGGTCGCACCAAGCCATCCAACCCATGGAGCCGGCACACATGGAAGCGCTCGGGTCATAGCAAAGTTCGCCGCGCATTCGTCTGTAACCGGTCTACGGACCGTCGAAGGATTTTTCGAGGGGTAAATCAGTAACGCTGAGCTTGACCAACTGTCTGCCCGGCAGCGTAAGCACCACCGTGCTGCCCCGGCCCAATTCACTCTCCACGCCCACAGCGCCACCGTGCAACGCCGCGATACTTTCAACCAGGTAAAGCCCCAGGCCCGCGCCTGGCTGACCTTGGGCGCCCCGGCCCCGAAAATACTTTTGGAAAAGCTTGGGTATTTCATCTGCGGGAATGCCTGCGCCCTGATCTGACACGCTGATGGCAAGCCCACCATCTGGCACACCCTGCACCGTTATCCGAACCGGCGTTGTGGCCGGTGAATGCTGAATTGCATTGGCGATCAAATTGCGCACCGCCACCCGCAGCAAGCCCGCATCGGCCACACAGCTGGCGGGCACCTGGTTGAACTGCAACACCAATCGGTCACCCTCCCACTCGGCCGCCAGCGCGTGCATGAATTGCCTGGGCTCAAACGTGCTCGGGTTCAGCTGCAAAGCGGCGCCGACACGGTCAGCGGACAAAAACTCATCCATCATGCCCGTCATGCGTTGCGTCGCCGCGCGGATATTGGCACATCGTTGCAAGCTCTTATCGCGCGGCGCATCAAGCTGGTGGGCCAGTTGTTGCGTCACGGTGTTGATGATGGCCAGCGGCGTGCGGAATTCATGCGACACCATGGCGACAAAGTTATGTTGTTCAAGTCGGGCCTGCACCTCCACATCCAGTGCGCGGCGGGTTTCAATCTCCTGCTGCTCGCGTCTGGCAATCTCTGCAACGAGTTTCGCCGTGCGCTCGGAAACCTGCCCCTCCAGCGACTGATTCAACGCCGCCTGCGCTGCCAGCATATCGCGCCTGATCTGGTTGTAGCGCCCGGTAATGCCCAAGCTCATCACCACCATATGCACCAAAGAGCCGATTTGAATGCCGTACTCGGTCCATACGTTGGGGGGCAGGTAACCTATGTTGCGGCCGTATCGCAGAATCACCGCAGCATAAAAAAGTCCAAACGCAAACAGAAAGAAGCGCGCAGGACGGTGACCGCGCCATGCCAACCAGACTCCGAGTGGTATCAGGATGGCAATACACACCAAAGTTGTCATCTGAGCCAGTCCTACACCCACACCATAGTTGACGACCAGCGCCAACACGATAGTGGCAATACAAATACCCCAGTTCACCCGCAGGTAGATGCGGCTAAAGCGCGGCATCACGCGCGAGAGCTCAAGCTGCATCAGCGTAAAAGTATTGCTGATGCCCAGCGGCAAACACAGCATGACGGCCAGCAGCGCATCCGACGCGTTGCTTGGTAGACCTATTTGCCGCTGCAAATAGCCTGCAGAAATTGATGCGGCGAGACAATTCAAAACGACATACCCGACATACCAACCGCCCAGCAGCTCTCGCGTCCAGTACCAAAAAAACAAATGGAAAATAAAAATCAGGGCATAGATTCCGTAAAAAATTCCGTAATTGAAGGCCTCATCGCGAGTGGCGGCTGCAAACGCTTGTGGTTGCCAAATTTCAACGGCCGTGGAAACTGCGTTGCGTGACCACAGCCGCAGGT
>JBAWYQ010000219.1:0-6461 GCA_037143475.1 Burkholderiales bacterium
GCGCCGCCGCCGCCATGGATTCCACAATGCGCTTCAGATCGGCCAGCGCAAAGCCCTCCTCCAGGATGAAACTGGCCGCCAGATACAGAGGTTTGGCCCCCGCCATGGCCACATCGTTGACCGTTCCATGCACCGACAGGCAGCCAATATCCCCGCCGGGGAAAAACAGCGGCGAGATGACATGCCCATCGGTAGCCATCACAAGCCTGCCCGTAGTGGGCAGCGGCAGCAAAGCCCCATCGTGTCCCTGTCGCAAATACTCATTATCAAAAGCCCGCGCAAACAGCTCGTCCACCAGTTGCGCCGCAGCCCGCCCACCGGCGCCGTGCGTCATGTCAATATGCCCATGCTTGAAGTCAATAGGCCGCAAATAGTTTTTCTTCGGATTCATAATGATTGCTATCAAGTTAGTAGCTGCTCGCGCATATTCCACGGGGGCTGACAGGATATTTTGTTGGAATGCCCCGGTATATTGGGGTCAGAGTCATCTCTCAAGTTGGCCATGGCGATGAACTCCGTAACTTCAAAACGTTGGCCAAATGTGGCTGTTAAGCTCCCCCCCGCCCGGCGGGGCGAGGGGGTTGGGGGAAGTGGGGGAAAAAGCGATCAAACAACATCCCTAAACCTCCCGTAAGAGTAGTGCGCCGCACAAGCCCCCTCATTCGACACCATACAAGACCCCATAGGACTCTCCGGCGTGCACACCGTGCCAAACAGCTTGCAGTCCGCCGGTCGCTTGACGCCCCGCAAAATAGCGCCGCACTCGCACTGCTTGTGATCGGGCACGCTGACGTAGTGCAGATCAAACTTGCGCTCGGCATCCCACTCGGCAAACGCCGGGCGAATTTTCAGCGCGCTGTAGGGCACCTCGCCCAGGCCGCGCCACTCAAAGCTCTCGCGCAACTCAAACACCTGCGACACCAGGTTTTGCGCTGCCAGGTTGCCGTCGCGCGTCACTACTCGTGAGAATTCGTTTTCGACCACGGCTTGAGCGGCATTGACCTGGCGCACCAGCATCAAAATGCCTTGCATCACATCCAGCGGCTCAAACCCGGTGATCACCACCGGCTTGCGGTACTCCTCGGCAAAGTGCTCATAGGGCTGCGAGCCGATGATGATGCTCACATGCGCCGGCCCGATAAAGCCGTCAATCGGCACGGTGCCCAACTGGCGCACTTCGGCCGATTCCAGGATATGCGTGATGGCCGACGGGGTCAGCACATGGCAGCACAGCACGCTGAAGTTCTTGACGCCGCGCGCTGCAGCATCACGAATGACCAGGGCCGTGGGTGGAGTGGTGGTCTCGAACCCGATGGCAAAGAACACCACCTCGCGATCCGGATTTTGCTCGGCCAGCTTGAGCGCGTCGGCGGCCGAGTAGACCATGCGGATGTCGGCACCGCGCGCCTTGGCTTTGATCAGGGACAGACCATCGGAGGCGGGCACGCGCATGGTGTCTCCATAGGTGCACAGCATCACGCCCTGCTCCAAGGCGAGGCGGATTGCCAGATCGACGCGGCCAATCGGCAACACGCACACCGGGCAACCCGGCCCGTGGATCATGCGCACATTGGCGGGCAGCATGTCGGCAATGCCGTAGCGCGAAATGGCGTGCGTGTGCCCGCCGCAAAACTCCATGAAGTTGTAGACCATATTGGGGCGAACTTCGGCAGCAATATTGGCGGCGATGTGGCGCGCACCGTCGCCATCGCGGAATTCGTCGATGTACTTCATGGCTGGGCTTCCGACTGCGCCAGTTCGGCAAACAGCGCCAGCGTGCGCTGTGCCTCCTCGGGGTCGATCTTGCCGATGGCGTAGCCCACATGGATGATCACGTAGTCGCTCACCTGCGCGTCGTCCACCAGATCGATCGAAATTTCCTTGCGCACCCCGGCCAGATCAACCACAGCGCGCAGACCGGGCAAGAGTTCCACCACGCGGGCGGGAATGGCTAGACACATGATGGGTTCCTTTGAATGCTATGTAAATAATAGCTGCTTACGCTTGTTGCACAAAGCTGTCGGCTTGTTTTGTTGTTGGAACACCAGCAGCGCAGGGTTTTGGGGGTCGGATTCCAATATCCATGCGCAGCACCCGCAGGGACGCACGGAGTGCGGTGGATTTTGGACTCTGACCCCCATAACCCGGGGAAGGGGCTGGGTCGCCGGGGCGCGAAGGCTCAGACGCCATTTTGCTGTGCCAGCGTAAAGGCTTCTTCCGGGCTGAAGCCTTCCATGATGAGCTCAACGACTTGCTCTCGACTTTCGCGGATGGATGGCGGCAGGTTTGCTTTGTTCAGCTGATAGTGAGTGGACATTAGTTCGAGCGCCTTCGCTTCCTTCACAGGCTTGCGTGGTTTGATCGCCGTTTCGGTGTGCTTTACAAAGCCATCGAAGTCGGTCGTCACGGCGTTCCAGTCGAATGCGAAGACTTCTTCCCTCGCAGCCTTTGGATCAAAGCTGCGAGTGAACCCAACTCCACATTCACCTGATCCTTTGTTGATAACCAAAGAAGTTAGATCAGGAAGCTCACGATCGGATGTGAACATGCGGACTACGTCGAGTCGGCGCCCCGTGGAGACAGCGATAGCTTTCTGTACTACAGCTCGATCCGGGTACTCTACTTTTGCTCTCTCCACGAGTTCGCCATACGTTAGGCAGTGCTTGTGCTTTGCGAGGTCAACTAGCATGGGATAGTAGGAAGATGCCAGTTGCACATCAACCAACGTGACATTGGTGTACTGGCTTTGTTTCGGTTTCGGCATAGCTGGCTCTCGATTGAATGGCGTCTAACATGATGCAGCTGAGCACCTATCCTGAAATCTCCAAGTTAGACATGCTAGGCCTCCTTCCGGCGCAGGGGAGTTTGGTTCCTGAAAGCGGTCCTAACTTTGTCGACGAGTTCCCCGATGGCATCGTCCCCTACGGTGGTGATTTCGAAGAAATACTGCATCCTTTCGGGTTTGTCTTTGTCAATTGAGTGTTGCCATGAGACTTGGGAAACCTGGTAGCCGGAGTCTTTTGCGAACCGCTCAAACGTAGCTACAGCCGCCTTCACGACATCGGGATGCTTGTCCTCCGCGCTTGCGGTGTACATGAGATCAACAATGAGTTTGTCATCGCGAGTGTGATGCGCCCACACCCTGCAGCCGTTATTGATCGAACAGAGTTTTGCATATCCCTTTTCATTTCCAGTCTGAGCCTTTACCTTTCCCTTGGAATTCAAATCATTCACCTGGCTTGCGATCAAATGCATCTTTCGTGCGAGAGCTTGGGTCATAAGATGTCCTGAGTCGTGTAGCTGAGGGGCATCACCGATGAGACACAACGTAAAAGTGACGGGCAGTCGGAGCGCGCAACGCGGAGGGAACCAACAGGCGCAGCTTTTTTTCGCCCCTCTCGACTTCCAGGTTAGAGCGCTTTGTATGCATTGGCGACCTCAGTATTGATTTTTGTTGCAAGCGCCTGCGACTCGCGCATGAGTGACTGCACTCGCTCTAGATTGCTTTGGTGCTGTGCCCATACTTCGCTCCCAACAATGGCGGCAAAATCCATTTTTGTTGGAGCCTTGGAATTCTCGTAAGCCTCAAGCCGCTTGACTCGTTCTGGGATGTCCTTAATGCCGCGCGCTGTGGGTGATAGCTTCGCGGTGCTGAGCATCCAAGTTTTCCATTCCTTGTTGCCCTTTGACTGATTGCATTTTCCGCAGGATGGTACGAGGTTGTGGATTTCCGAGATGTACCCAGTTGGCTTTTTGTCTTTTACGAGCGGGCGGAGGTGATCCCATTCCGACGCCACACTGCCACAGTATGCGCACTGAAATGTTTCGGGGGTCATTTCGAGAATTTCCAAGGCTCGCTTTGCCTCTTCGGCGCTGGGTGGCACAACCGGAATTATCGAATTGATGAATGCGTTCGTAATGCTTGAAGATCGTCCAGTAATCTTCATTGGGGTTGGCATTCGGAACAGTGACAAGTATTTCATAAGGGTTGCGCTCTAAAGACCAAAGCCAAACAACTCATGAATGGATGGGGGAAGCGGAGAGCTTGACACCGAGCGCATGAAGAAGTTTGAGTACGGTGTCGTAGCGCGGCTTGGCCCCTGGCGTAAGCGCCTTGTAGAGGCTTTCGCGCCCAAGACCTGCATCCTTGGCGAGTTGTGCCATGCCTCGGGCGCGAGCCACATCACGCACCGCCGTTAAAAATACATCGGGATTGGAATCTTCCAGCGCTGCGGTGATGTATTCCGAAATGGTTTCTTCATCATCAAGATAGTCGGTAGCATCAAACGGGGAAAAGTTAGCCATGGTTCACTCCTTATCCAAAGCACGTGCCATCTCAATGGCACGTTTTATGTCGCGCTTCTGCGAGGACTTGTTGCCGCCCACTAGAAGTAGATAGAGCACCTCGCCACGCCGGGTGAAATAGACGCGATAGCCGGGACCGAAATGAATGCGCATTTCAGAAACTCCCTCGCCGACCGGTTCACAGTCCCCGAGGTTGCCATGCTCGGCAGAACGAATGCGAAGAACGATGCGAGCACGGCCTAGTCGGTCCTTCAATGCCGCAAGCCAAGCGTCAAATTCATCTGAACGCTGAAAGGTGTTCATGCAGTTAAATGTATCCGAGTGGATACCAGAAAGCAAGTGCGGCGAAGTCTTCAACCTGCTGCGGATGGACATGTTTGATGTGTCTGGGGCAAAGGTGGGTCTCTTTTGTTTGCATTTTGTTGCTATTGTGTTGATAGCTACTTACGTATATTCCACGGGGGCTGCGGCTGAGTTTTGATGTGAAATTGTGCTACTCCTCGTGTTATTGGGGTCAGAGTCCAATAAACCCTGCCCGTTGGGCAGCCCTTCGGGTGCTTCGCAGGCATATTGGAATCCGACCCCAAAAACACTTCCGCTCGCTGTCATCGTGCGGGCCGCAACCCAGGCCTGGCCCAGCGCCAGCCCGGCATCTCCACTCGACAGGCTCTTGGTTTGCAGTACATTCAACCCCGCAGACTCCAGCTGCGAAACGATACGGGTGGTCAGGATGCGGTTGTAGAAACAACCGCCGCCCAAGGCCACATCATGCAGTTGGTGCACACGCGCCTGAGCGATGGTGTGGGAGCACAGGGCGTCGGCCAGAGTCAGGTGAAAGCGTGCGGCGGCTCCATCCACCGCGGCAGGGTCGTGGCAGTTGGCGGCGATCAGCGTGGAGAGCAACAGAGGCCGCACATCGATCTGGCTGTCAGGTGTCACTGCCCAGTCGCTGGCGTGGACGTCAAGGGTGTGGGACTGTAGGTGGCGTGCCGCGGCCTGCTCCAGGGCGATGGCCGCCTGCGCCTCAAATTCCTGCCGCACGCTCAAACCCAGCAAACCGGCCACCGCATCAAACCAGCGCCCTGCCGCCGTGGTCTGCGGGCAATTGATGCCACGCGCGAGCATGGTGTGGATGGTGCGCGCCGCTTGCGCGCCTACGGTTGGCGCGTAGCGCGGCACGATCTGCTCGGCCATCCCACACGCGTGCAGCGCTGCCGCCGCCATGCGCCATGGCTCGCGTGCGGCCACGTCGCCACCGGGCAGGGCCAACGGGCTCAGATGGCCCACGCGCTCACAGTGGGCGCCATCGACCAGCAGCACTTCGCCGCCCCAAGCCACGCCATCCGTGCCCAGGCCCACGCCATCCAGCGCGATGCCGATCACCGGGCGGTGCACGCCATGTTCGGCCAGTACCGCCGCTATATGGGCGTGGTGGTGCTGCACTGCATGAACGCTCAAGCCGTGTTCGTGCGCCAGCCGCAGGGCCAGATGGGTGCTGAAAAAGTCCGGATGCAGGTCATGGGCCAGTGCGTCGATGGGGCCGCTTGCCTGAGCCAGCAGCGTGCGCACAGACTGCTCCAATGCCTCGCAGGCCGCCGGGTCGGACAGGTCGCCATGCTGCACTGACCACAGTGGCGCGTCGGGAGCGTCTGTGTCGAACAGACATGCGGCATTTTTGAGAAAAGCGCCGCAGGCCAGGATGCGTGCCATAGGCTAGCGCTGACCGGCCTTGAGTTGCGCCAGTTCGGCTTCCAGTTGGGCAATGCGGGCTTGCCGCGTATCCGGCGCGTGGTGGTGCGTTGGCGCGTCCAACAGCCAGTCCAGCCAGGTTTGCATGCCCTCGCCGGTGGTGGCAGATAGCTCCAGAATGGTGATTCCCGGGTTGACCCGGCGTGCGTAGTCCTTGCAACGGGCCACGTCAAAATTCAGATGGGGCAGCAGGTCGATCTTGTTGAGGATCATCAGTTGCGCGGCGGCAAACATGTCGGGATATTTGAGCGGTTTGTCCTCGCCCTCGGTGACCGACAGGATGGCGACCTTGGCCTCTTCCCCCAGGTCCCACAGCGCCGGGCACACCAGGTTGCCCACGTTTTCGATGAACAGCAACGACTGGGTGGTGGCGTGCGTGTGGCCGTGATCGTGGTCATGATCGTGGT
>JBAWYQ010000220.1:0-6438 GCA_037143475.1 Burkholderiales bacterium
GTCTGGACGTGGTGCAGGCCTACATGGGGCATGTGCAGGACAACGCCGAAGAGTCAGTGCGACGTGTCATTACACGTCTGAAAGACGGCCAATTCACGCTCAAACTGGACAACGGCGCACAAATTCAGGTGGCGATTCGCGTGGATGCCAAAGCGCGGAGTGCCGAGGTCGATTTCACCGGCACCTCACCGCAGCAGACCAACAACTTCAACGCACCCACAGCGGTGTGCATGGCGGCGGTGCTGTATGTGTTTCGCACCCTGGTGAATGATGACATTCCGCTCAATGCGGGTTGCCTCAAACCCATCAAGGTGATTATTCCGGCGGGTTCCATGCTCAACCCCAACTCACCAGCATCGGTGGTGGCGGGCAACGTGGAGACATCGAGCTGCATCACCAATGCGCTGTATGGCGCGCTGGGTGTGATGGCGGCCAGTCAGTGCACCATGAATAACTTCACCTTTGGCAACGCGCGTTACCAGTACTACGAAACCATCAGCGGCGGCAGCGGCGCTGGTGCCCTGATCGACAACGCCGGCCAGGTGGTGGGTGGCTTCAACGGCACCAGCGTGGTCCAGACCCACATGACCAACTCGCGCCTGACCGACCCCGAGGTATTTGAGTTTCGCTTCCCGGTACGGCTGGAGAGTTATTCGATTCGCATCGGTTCCGGTGGCGCGGGGCGATGGAAGGGCGGCGATGGCGGAGTGCGGCGTGTGCGTTTTCTCGAACCTATGACGGCCAGCATTCTTTCCAACGGGCGCACGCAAGCGGCATTCGGAATGGGTGGTGGGCAGTCGGGACAAGTTGGCATCAACCGCGTGGTGCGAAGTGATGGAACGGTGGAAGAACTGGGCCACATTGGACAGGCGGAGATGCAGGCGGGTGATGTTTTCGAAATCCACACGCCGGGTGGCGGAGGCTTTGGTACACGCTGAGGGCTGGCCGCACTATTCGTTCAAATAAAAACCCGCCTCGGCGGGTTTTTATGAAAGCGCAATGAATGCCTATTTCTTGGGGGCACTGGCGGGTGCGGCAGGCGCAGCTGCATCAGCTTTGGCGGCTTTCTTATCTGCCTTGGCTTGCTTGGCTGCTTCTTTTTTGGCCTTGGCCTCGTCTGCCTTTTTGGCCTTTTCTTCGGCCTTGGCCTTCTTGGCGTCGTCGGCCTTCATCTTGGCTTCAGCCTTTGGGTCTTTCTTTTCTTCCTTGGCTGCGGGTGCAACGACTGGTGCGGCGACAGCAGGCTTTGTGTCAGCCTTGGCAGCAGGCGCAGCAGCTGCACCCTTGAATCCAGCGCCGTTAACGGTCAGGCCTTCAGCAGAAAATTTGGCTGCGTTGCCATCGCCCACACCTTTGACGCGCTCGACAAAGTCGTTCCAGTCTTTGAAGTTGCCTTTCTTGCGCTCATCAAGAATTTTTGTGGAAATGGCGGGGCCGATGCCTTTGATGCCGTCTAGTTCAGCAGCGGTAGCTTTGTTGACGTCTACGGCAGCGAAAGCAACGGCTGCGTACAGCATGGTCACAATGGCCAGAATTTTTTTCAGCATGAGGGGTTTCCTTCAAGAGTGGAGTGGGTGAAAAAATGGTACCGATTAACCGGCGCCACTGGCATACAACGAACCGACCGTCGGTAGCGTTGACGTGAATACCGAATTAGGGTCAGGAAAACCTTGAAGGGCAAACGGTCATGCATGCACGGCCGACAGGGCATGCACGTAGCTGCGAACACCTTGTTGCACGTTGGCGAATGCGTGGTCACAGCCTGTGCTTCGCAGTGCGCTGAGGTCAGCCTGTGTATAGCTCTGGTACTTGCCGCGTAGCGCTTCGGGGAATGTGATGTACTCAATGAGTCCGCCTGAAACCGCTTGCGCCAGCGTCAGCGCGGTGTCTCCCTTCTGTTCGCGCAGGGTGTTCACAACCGTGATGGCTATGTCATTGAATGGCTGAGCGTTGCCGGTTCCCAGGTTGTAGATGCCAGACTCGCCGGGATGGTCGAAGAACCACAGGTTGACCGCAACTACGTCATCGATGAAAACGAAGTCGCGCATCTGGCCACCTGCGGAGTAGCCCCCGTATTCGCCAAACAGCTTTACCTTGCCATCCGCCTGAAACTGGTTGAACTGGTGGAAAGCAACGCTGGCCATACGGCCTTTGTGCTGCTCCTGCGGGCCATAGACGTTGAAGTAGCGAAAGCCGACCACCTGATTGGTCTTGCCCGCCTTGGTGCGCTGGAAGTCGTGCCCACACTCGCGTCGCATGCGTTGATCAAACAGCAGCTTGGAGTAGCCATAGACATTGAGAGGGCGCTCGAAAGCGGGGTCCTCGCGGAAAGTGTCCGAGCCGCCATAGGTTGCGGCAGAAGATGCATACAGCAGGCGTGCACCGCGTTTTTGACAGGCTTGAAACAGATGGCAGGAGAGTGTGTAATTGTTGGCCATCATGTATTTGCCATCCATCTCCATGGTGTCGCTACAGGCACCTTCATGGAAGACCGCTTCAATCTGGCCGTAGGAACCACCCGCAAAGGCATCATAGAAAGTGTCGGCATCCACATAGTCGGCGATGCGCAGCGAGGCCAGATTGCGAAATTTGTCTCCTTGTTTGAGGTCGTCCACGGCAATGATGTCATCGATGCCCCGAGCGTTCAGGCCCTTGATAATGTTGCTGCCGATAAAGCCGGCGGCGCCGGTCACAACGATGCGGGTCATGGAAATCCTCTACTTAATTCTTTGCAAATAATTCGTTGTAGCTCACCGTGGCGGTACCAAACTTGCCGACCACAATGCCCCCCGCCATATTGGCTACAGGTACCGCGTCACGCAGACTCACGCCTGCAGACACCAGCGCTGCCATGGTGGCAATGACCGTGTCGCCCGCGCCGGTCACGTCAAACACTTCACGCGCCTGGGCACGGACATGCAATTCCCCCTGCCCGTCGAACAGTGTCATGCCTTCTTCGCTGCGGGTCAGCAGCACGGCGTCCACGTTCAGTTGTGCTCGCAGTGCGCGAACCCTGCTGCGCAAATCTTCTTCATCGCGCCATGGGCCGATGACCTGCTGGAGTTCGGCGCGATTCGGGGTGATGACGGTGGCTCCCTGGTAGCGGGTGTAGTCGCTGCCCTTGGGGTCGACCAGAATAGGCTTGCCTGCCGCGCGCGCGCGCGCAATCATGTCGGTAATGTGGCCCAAGCCGCCTTTGCCGTAGTCCGAGAACAGCACCGCACCGTGCAGGGGGAGCAGTGTTTCGAAAGCTGCCGTTTGCGATGCCAGCAGCTCGTTTTTTGGGGTGTTCTCAAAGTCCAGGCGCAATAGTTGTTGCTGGCGGCCAATCACCCGTAGCTTCACCGTGGTCGTGAGTTCTGCATCACGGCCAAAGTGGGGGTGAATGCCGGTTTTTGCCACCAGCGCTTCGAGCTTGTGGCTGGCCTCGTCGTCCCCCACTACGGTCAGCAAGGAGGCTTGCGCCCCCAGTGTGACAACGTTGTAGGCAACGTTAGCGGCACCGCCATTGCGCTCTTCCTCCCGGGTGATGCGCACCACAGGAACCGGGGCTTCAGGGGAGATGCGGTCGACCGCGCCATACCAATAGCGGTCCAGCATGACGTCGCCGACAACCAGCACGCGGGCGTTGGCCATTTGGTCTTTGGAAATGTTCATAGTTCTTCTACTCTTCGGGCGGGGTAGCTGTCCCACGCTTGGCAACCTGGGCATTGCCAGAAATGTTGTTTGGCCTCAAATCCGCAGGCCGCACAGCGGTAGCGGGTCAAGGGCTTGACTGCCGCATCCAGCGCGCGCTGGACCTGGGGGTGAAACTGTTCGTGTTCCAGCTTTTCGTCTGCAATCCATTTGGCAGCTGCCACTAATGATGGCTCGCTTTCAAGGTGGTGCGCATACCATTCGCGGGCGGTGGCAGTCGGCGCGCCACTGGCGGCCTCCAGGGCGACGATGGCATCCAGTACGTCCAGTGAGGGCGTATGGGTGTAGACCGCTTTCAGGCGGGCCAAGGCGTGTGCACCTTGGCCACAGGCAATCGCGTATTGGGCGAGCGGAGGTGCAATGAGAGAAATGGCGCCAGGCGCCGTGGTGAGTGCCTGGGTCAGAGTGTCGCAGGCAAGCGCGGGGTTGCCCTGCAAATATTGGATCCGGGCCAGATCCATGCGGGGCCTTGGGGCATCGGGGGCAATGTGCATGGCCTGCGTCTGGTAGGTCAACGCTTGTTCCAAGTTATTGTTTGCGGCACAGGCAACAGCCTGCTCACAAAGGTAGTGGGACAAGCGCCCCTTGAAGCTGCCTTGGCCATTGGATTCGAGCTTTTGAGCGATATGAGCCGCGTGCTCCCAGTCGCGTGAGCGTTCGTAGTTGGCAAGTAGGGCCAGGCGCGCCTGCCCCTCAAAACGGGTACCCTCCAGTTTCAGAAGGGCGTCCTCAGCCCTGTCCAGAAGACCGGCTTTGAGGTAGTCCAGTGCCAGTGCATGCTGCGCACGGTGACGGTCATCCGGACTCAGATCCCCACGGGAAAGGAGATGCTGGTGAACCCGCACCGCCCGTTCGTACTCGCCACGTCGACGGAACAAGTTCCCAAGTGCGAAGTGCAATTCAGAGGTGTCAGGATCGCTCTGAACGGCTTCGATGAAGGCATCAATGGCCTGATCCTGCTGCTCATTGAGCAAAAAATTCAGACCTTTGAAATAGGCTTTTGGTGCCTGCCGGTTCTCCATGCGAAGCTGTCGCACGTCGAACCGTGATGCCATCCAGCCCAATACAAAGGCCACTGGTAGCGCCAACAAGATCAGGCTGAGATCAAATTCCATAAGGAGGCTGCGTGGGCGCTGCTTTTTCAGTTGTCACAGTTTGAGCTGGTTCCCCAGACCGTCGTGCCAGGGCTGTAGCTCTGCGGTGCTGCCACCAACGTGGCACCATGCCTAAAACGCCAATGAGCAGCCCAATCGCAAAGGCACTCAACACCACTAGAACCAGCGGCGCGGTCCATTGCTGTCCAAAGAAAAAGCGCACTGTGGCATCGTGCTGGTTGTTCAGCGCGAAAGCAAAAAGGGTAAAAAAAATGGCTGCTTTAAGCATCCACTTAAAGAACCATGCAATCTGTTTCATCAATCTCCCTTGTGGTGGCTAGGAATTCTAATAGCCGCCGGGTACCTCAGGGTTTGATTTTGGCTTCGAGTTCAGCGGTGCGCTGATCGACCGATTCGCGTAGAGCTTTGCCTGGCTTGAAGTGGGGGACACGCTTCTCGGGAATCGCCACGCTTTCGCCGCTGCGTGGGTTGCGACCCATGCGGGGAGGTCGATGGCTGATGGAGAAGCTGCCAAAACCGCGAATCTCGATACGGTGCCCAGCAACCAATGCATCGTTCATGGCGTCCAGAATGGCCTTGACGGCAAATTCAGCGTCGCGATGGGTGAGTTGGCCAAAACGGTTGGCCAATTCTTCAACAAGGTCGGAGCGTGTCATGGGTGGGGAGGTTTATCCAAGAAAAAACGACCGGTACCCCAACACTTGCGGGGGTAGCCAGCCGTTTGTTCAATTCAACAGCATGTTAATAATCTTGTGGGACAGACCTTTAGCTCTGTCCCCAACTGACTAATTGTTGTTGTCGAGCTTGGCGCGCAGCAATGCACCCAGGCTGGTCGTGCCAGCGTTTTCACGCGCAGACTGCTGGCTCAGCGTTTGCATGGCTTCGCTCTGGTCGGCAGCGTCCTTGGCCTTGATGGACAACTGGATATTGCGGGTCTTGCGATCCACATTGACAACCACAGCGGTCACTTCGTCGCCTTCTTTCAGCACGTTGCGGGCATCTTCCACGCGGTCGCGGGAGATTTCGGAAGCACGCAGGTAGCCGATGATGTCGTCGCCCAGATCAATTTCAGCGCCCTTGGGGTCAACAGTCTTGACCTTGCCGGTCACAACCTGGCCCTTGTCGTTTATCGACACGAAGGTGGTGAATGGGTCGGAATCCAACTGCTTGATACCCAGGGAGATGCGCTCGCGGTCCACGTCAACTGCCAAGACCAAAGCCTCGACTTCTTGACCCTTCTTGAATTCGCGAACGGCAGCTTCGCCGGTTTCGTTCCAGGACAGGTCAGACAGGTGCACCAGACCGTCGATACCAGCAGCCAGACCGACGAACACGCCGAAGTCGGTGATGGATTTGATCGGGCCCTTCACGCGGTCGCCGCGCTTGGTGTTCTGAGCAAACTCTTGCCATGGGTTGGCCTTGCACTGCTTCATGCCCAGGGAGATGCGACGCTTGTCTTCGTCGATTTCCAGAACCATGACTTCGACTTCGTCACCCAGGGCAACGATCTTGGAAGGTGCAACGTTCTTGTTGGTCCAGTCCATTTCGGACACGTGGACCAGGCCTTCGATTCCGGGTTCGAGTTCCACAAACGCGCCGTAGTCGGCGATGTTGGTGATCTTGCCGA
>JBAWYQ010000221.1:0-6297 GCA_037143475.1 Burkholderiales bacterium
GCCTTATTGGTAAAGGTCACTGCCAAAATGCCGCCTGAGGACACATGCCCATTTTGCAGCAACCAGGCAATGCGCGTGGTGAGCACCCGGGTCTTGCCCGACCCGGCTCCAGCCAAGATCAGTGCGTGCTCGGCGGGCAACGTGACGGCGGCGCACTGTTCGGGGTTGAGGGTGGAAAGCAGGGGCGACAGCGACGTGTCAAAAGCGGCAAAAGTGGGTTGCATGGCTTGATTGTAGAAAGGACCGTAGCCGCGGGCACAACAACTAAGCCGACACAGATCGGGTTGGTGGTGCATTTTGCGGAGGTAAAGGAGGAGCCAGCAGCGCTGGCGGGGGACACACAGCAAAAGGCGCCGCCAACCTGATCCGCAACGTGCGTAAAATCAATCACCGGGCCCAAGCAATTGGAACCCGGTTTTTTTTGGAGCTTGGACCATGGAAATTTTTGACTACGACAATATTCTGCTGCTGCCCCGCAAGTGCCGTGTGGAGAGCCGCTCTGAATGTGATGCAGGTGTAGAACTGGGCGGGCGCAAATTTCGCCTGCCTGTCGTGCCCGCGAACATGAAGACGGTGGTGGACGAATCCATATGCGTCTGGCTGGCACAAAACGATTACTTTTACGTCATGCACCGCTTTGACCTGGACAACGTGCAGTTCGTCAAAGACATGAAGGCCAAGGGCTTGTTTGCATCGATTTCACTGGGCGTCAAGAAGCCCGACTATGCCACCGTGGACACTCTGGCCGAACTGGGCCTGACACCCGAGTACGTGACCATCGACATTGCCCACGGGCATGCCGACAGCGTGCGCGACATGATCATCTACCTCAAGAGCAAGATGCCCAGCACCTTCATCATCGCCGGCAACGTGGCTACACCCGAAGCCGTGATTGACCTGGAAAACTGGGGCGCAGACGCCACCAAGGTCGGCATTGGCCCAGGCAAGGTGTGCATCACCAAGCTCAAAACCGGCTTTGGCACGGGCGGCTGGCAACTCTCCGCCGTCAAGTGGTGCGCCCGCGTTGCCACCAAGCCCATCATTGCCGACGGTGGCATCCGCGACCACGGCGACATTGCCAAGAGCATCCGCTTTGGAGCCACCATGGTGATGATAGGTTCGCTGTTTGCGGGGCATGAAGAAAGCCCGGGCCAGACCGTTGAGGTGGACGGCAAGCTGTACAAGGAATACTACGGTTCGGCCAGCGACTTCAACAAAGGCGAATACAAGCACGTTGAAGGCAAGCGCATTCTGGAGCCCATCAAAGGCAAGCTGGCCAACACGCTGGTGGAGATGGAGCAGGACGTGCAAAGCTCCATTAGCTACTCGGGCGGCAAGAAGCTCATGGACATTCGTAAGGTCAATTACGTCACGCTAGGCGGAGACAACGCGGGTGAACACCTGCTGATGTAGCAAGACCGCCTAAAAACTTATTCTTCATCAATTCGCTCAGAATTGAACACGGGCACAATCCACGTGCCCATGTCCCATGGAGGGATAGTTTCGAACGAATGATGAAAACTCTGCTGCTCTGCGTATTTCTGATGCTTGCTATGCCGATGGCAAGCGCCCAAAATCTTGAGAAGGGCAAAGATATCAACGCCACCTGCGCCGGATGCCACGGCGAGTTCGGCCAAGGCGGCAAGAAGGGCGAATATCCACGCATCGGAGGTCAGCGTGCTGCCCATATTGCTGACCAGCTCAAGGCCTTTCGCGCCCGCACCCGCCTGAACCTGCCCATGTTCCCCTACACGCAAGAGCGTGAAATGTCAGACCAGGATGTGGAAGATGTGTCAGCCTACCTGGCGTCCATTGAGCTACCGACTGAGTGGCCGGAATTCAAGCCCGATGACGACGCCCTGACGCGCCTGACCGCGATGGAAAAGGTCATGATTATTCCGCGCGCGCCCGGTGACATCGACAACGGCGGCAAAATATACAAAAAAGAGTGTTTTGCCTGCCATGGCAAGGACGGCATGGGTCGAGGCAAATTTCCACGCCTGGTGGGGCAGTACACCAGTTACCTGATGAAGCAAATTTCCAGTTTCCTCAAAGGCGAGCGTTCGCATGACGAGGTGGAGATGCGCGGCATTCTGAACGAACTCAAGGCGCAGGACCTGCAAGACATCCTGGCCTATTTGACCCTGATCCAGTCAGGTCAACCCTGAACGGTTAAATTCGTCACCTCATTTGAAGGTATTGCATGGTGATTACCGCATGAATCGATTGCTGACTTTGAAAACGTCGCTGGTAGCGCTGACTCTAGCGCTGACCCTCCCCGCCGTCTGGGCACAGGCCGAGCAACCCACTGGCGTGTTGCCGGGTATGAACGAAGGGCCGATCCACGATGCTGCGCGTATGGGCACACGCCCCGATGTGGAACGCCTGCTGAAAGCGTCTGCGCAAAACCGCGACGCCCGCACACCGCTAGGGGCCAGCCCCCTGCACTACGCAGCCATGAACGGCGACAGCGGGCCGCTCAAGGCCCTGCTCGCCGCCGGAGCCAACCCCAATGCCCGCGACACTGATGGGCGCACTCCCTTGCATATGGCAGCGTTTGCCACACGCAATGCCAACGCCATGCTGCTCCTGCAAGCGGGCGCCGACCCGATGATCAAGACCAACGACGGGCGCGACGTGTTGAGCATGGCACGAAAAGTACGTGCTGATGAACTGGCCGGTGAGATTTCGCTGTGGATTCTCAAGGGTTGCAAGCCCGGTAAACCGGTCAAGGGCTGCTGATGCGCGCCTTTGCCTGCACCGTAACCCTACTGTTTATGCCGTGGTCCATTACAGCCACGCCCGCGGCTGAACCGGCTGACGCGGCTGCGCTGCCGAGCGTGGTCCTGTATGCGCCCAGTCCTTGTCTGGCCTGCATTGACTGGGCCGACCATTTGCGCCAAAACGGATTCACTGTGACTCTGGAAGAAAAGCTGCAATCCGACATGCCCAGGATCAAACGCTGGCTCAACGTGCCAACCGCACTCGAATCGGTGCACACCGCCAAAGTGGGCCGCTATTTTCTAGAGGGCCATGTGCCAGCAGCAGACATCTTGATGCTACTGCAGGAGAAACCCAATGCCCGTGGCCTGGCCGTGCCAGGACTGCCGGGCGGCGCGCCTGGTCGAGAGAGTTATAACCCCATCTGCGACACGGCCTGTACGATTCTGGACAACGGCGGGCAACCCAAAGAAATCCGGCGCGAAGCCTTTAACACGATGCTGGTGGGCCCAGATGGGCGGAGTAGCGTGTACGCCCGGCACTGAGCGATTTCAGAGGGCCTCCAACCAATTCGGCCCGCTTATGTGGACGCCGCCGGGGCTGAAGCAAAGCCGTAAAGACGTTCAGGCGCCAAGCGTTTAAGTAATGCCTTGTCCGTAGCCTCTCCCACGATCGCAAACTCTGCTTGCCCAGTGTCGTGGCGCACAGTCTTGGGAGTGGGGTGGCCCATTCGGTCGGTAATCGACGCAACGATGGGGGCCCGCGCGTTATCCGTTCGCTCAACCACAAGGCCCAACTCTCCTGAAGCGAGGCGCACAAAATCGCCCGGGGGATATATCCCAAATTCCTTGATCAAGGCAGTCGAAAGTGGCCCGCCCTTGTCATCACGATACAGTTGGGTAATTGCTTCTTTCGGTGCGATTGCAGCATGCAGAGTACGTGGTGTGATTTTTGCCATGAATACGTCCGCTAACCGCAAGGTAGTAGCGATCTCTGAGATATCTTTGATTCCCGCTGGGTAGCCTGTTCCATCCGGATGTTCATGGTGCTGAGCCACAGCGTTCAACCAGTCGGCATCCGTAACCCCATTTTTTTCCAGTATTTCGACCGCTTGGCTCGGGTGAATTATTAATGCAGCTCGCTGCTTGTCTCTTTCAGGATGATCTTGGCTCGCCATTTGACCTTGCAGCTCGAAAACCGTCATATTCATGGTCAATGCGGCCTTCACCAAGCTCATGATTGCATCCTTTGGCCAACTCAAATGACGTGAGACCAGGATGCACACCATGGCGGTAAGTACTCCGTGGGTGTAGCCGTAGTAATAATGCTGGGCGTTGTCTTGCCGCACCGACCGATAAATGCCGATGTTGGGATTGATATCAAATATTTCCACCAAATGCAATGCAAACGCATGCATCCGCGCTGGAAAATCTGGCTCGCTTGAAGGATCGCTCAGCAATGCCTTCAACGTGTCCGTCGTCTGGTCCCAAAGTTCGAAAACGCTTGTCACCGTACCCATCGACTTGACCGGATCACCGCCGGATATCAACAATTTCTGTGCCGCCGCTTCTGCCACTGCGGACCTGACTTCTTCTTCGTCGACAAATGCACCTCGCAACAGCAGTTCATCCATCAAGTGCTGATCGATGACCAAATGCCCCTTTGACAACAACAGTAAACAGTGTTCGTCCCGAACATTCCATGGCAATGTCATGCCCAGACGAACTTTAGATGAGGGAAGCCTTAGCAGTTTCATAAATGAACACCTTCTTTGGACTCCAGGCACTGACGATGGCAATGTCGTGACAACCTTGACAATGGCAAATAGTTTAGTCAAATTGCTATGTTTTGAATAGCGCCTTCTGCCTATTGGCATTTGATTGACGTTTTGATTTGCATTTTGACTTGAGAAACACCTCCCAAGGTGCTAAGGTTGAAGAGTAGTCAACAACGATCACACCGGAGGCTGCCGTATGGTCCTACCAGGCATATCCATCACTGAAGCTGACGGTCAGATTTTCTTGCGTGGTCAACGCAATGGCGACAGAGCGACCGTGGATGCCAATGTAATTCACGCATTGCTGAAAGAGTCTGGGTACGAGAGTTGCGCAATTGACGGCGTGGCAATCGCTACCGCCGCAGAATATTGCAACACCAGGCAAGAGCCATTTTTGGTACAACTTGGCGACCGCAAGGACGCCAGGGTCGACGTGACGATCGCGGCGGACGACATGAGCGCTGAGGTCACCCTTGCGCGCGCTCAAGGGGGAAAAGAGGTCAGCTTTGAGGACATCATCGAGCTACTGAAGGCCGCTGGCGTGTTGTTTGGCATCGACCAAGCCGCGCTGCTTGAAGCCTATCAGTCAGAAAGCTCCTGCCCTATCCCCATAGCTCACGGAACCATTCAACAAGACGGCACCGACTCGGTCTTTGAAGAACTGATCCCACACCCGGCAGACCGCGCACCTAAACTAGATGAAAACGGGTTGATTGACTACCGCGAACATGGATCCATCGATGTTGTGACGGCGGGCACAGTGTTGATGCGTCGCCACCCCGCCACCCCGGGTTTAGAGGGTCACACCGTGCGCGGGCGTCCACTGCCTGCACGCCCTGGACATGATGAGCCTTTTGCGCCGCAACTTCCCGGGACCCAACATCCGGCAAATGACCCCAACCTGCTGGAAGCGGCGGTCACCGGGCAACCGGTCCGAGTGAACAACGGGGTCATGGTCGAACAAGTCCTCCAGGTTGCCGAAGTGAACATGGCCACCGGGAATATTCACTTCGACGGCTCTGTCCAAGTCAAAGGCGATGTGCTTCAAGGCATGAAAGTTCAGGCAAGCGGCGATATTGTTGTATCTGGCATGGTGGACGGCGGAATCCTCGAGGCAGGTGGGGACATCCGAATAGCCGGAGGCGTGATTGCAAATGCCAGAGTTCAAGCCGCTGGGGCTGTCAGTGCTCGGTTTGCGCAGGGTGTGCAGATACATGCAGGGACGGTTTTGGCGTTGAGCGATATGGCACTGGAATGCGATTTGCAGTCTCTTAACCAGATCGTCATCGGCATCAAAAATCCGGGCCACGGGCGTCTCGTGGGAGGCACCACAACCGCCATGATGCTAGTTAGCGTACCCGTGCTCGGCTCGGCCAATGGAGCAGTGACCACCGTTGTGGTCGGCACCAATGCTGAGCTTTCGGCACGCTATTCGGATCTTCAAAAGCGCATTGAGCTAGAGAAAGCCAATGAAGAAGCGCTTGAAAAACTGATGAAGCAAGTGACCGCCATGAAAGACCCCAAGGGCCTGTTGCCGCGCATTAAAGCGTCTCGGCAACATGCGATACAGGTGTGGGGCCAATCATTGGCCGAGAAAAAGGAATTGGAGCAACAAATTGCAATCGGTCTCACTGCCAAAATCAACGTTAGTGCGGCCGTAGAGGGTGCAGCCGACTTCGTTTTTAGCTCCCACGGTGCACGCCTGCGTCGGGAGTTTTCGAGTGGAACCTTTTCTTTCGATCCCACTGACCATGTGGTGGTATTTACCGACGGATTTGGAAAGACGACAACGATTGGTT
>JBAWYQ010000222.1:0-6292 GCA_037143475.1 Burkholderiales bacterium
TTAGGTCCTGACGGTGGCAACACTGTGGGGGTTCGAGTCCCCCCCCGCGCACCACGTATTTGATTATTGTTGGACAGTCTGAAGTCGCTTGGCGTCGTTCCCTGTCCGCATCCATTTAGTTTAGGAGACTGATCATGGCCGTTACTGTTGAAACTCTGGACAAGCTGGAGCGAAAGATTACCCTGACTCTGCCTGTCGGTGTGATTCAGTCCGAAGTAGACTCGCGTCTGCGCAAGCTGGCACGCACCGTCAAGATGGACGGTTTCCGTCCCGGTAAGGTGCCAATGAACGTCGTGGCCCAACGCTATGGCTATTCAGTCCACTATGAAGTGATGAACGACAAGGTTGGTCAGGCGTTTGCTACCGCTGCCAATGAGGCCGAGTTGCGCGTTGCCGGCCAACCACGCATTACCGAAAGTGAAAGCTCCCCCGATGGTCAGATGGCGTTTGATGCGGTTTTCGAGGTGTATCCTGAAGTCAAGATTGCTGATTTGTCTACCGCCGAGGTGGAAAAAGTCAGTGCAGAAGTGACCGAAGCCGCCATCGACAAGACCGTCGAGATTTTGCGCAAGCAGCGACGCACGTTTGCTTTGCGTGCGAAAGATGCCCCTGCACAGGACACCGACCGCGTGGTGGTCGACTTTGAAGGCAAGATTGACGGCGAGCCCTTCGCGGGCGGCAAGGCGGAAGACTACCAGTTCATCGTGGGCGATGGACAGATGCTCAAGGAATTTGAAGAAGCTGTGCGTGGTATGAAATTGGGCGAAAGCAAGACCTTTCAGTTGGCTTTTCCTGCCGACTACCACGGTCAAGACGTTGCTGGCAAGACTGCAGACTTTATGGTTACAGTTAAAAAGATTGAAGCAGCTCATCTCCCCGAGGTGGATGGTGCCTTGGCCAAGTCGTTGGGTATTGCTGATGCGTCCGTTGAAGGATTACGCGCCGACATTCGCAAAAATCTGGAGCGTGAAGTGAAGCACCGCCTGCTGGCACGCAATAAGCAAGGTGCCATGGACGCGCTGTTGTCTAAGGCAGAACTTGACTTGCCAAAGTCCAGCGTTCAGGCTGAACTGGATCGCATGATTGCCAGCGCCCGTGCTGACCTGAAGCAACGCGGCATCAAGGACGCAGACAGCGCACCGATCCCTGACGACATCTTCCGCCCTCAGGCCGAGCGTCGTGTGCGTCTGGGTCTGGTGGTGGGTGAGTTGGTTCGTGCCAATACCTTACATGCTAAGCCTGAGCAAATCAAGGCACACATTGACGAATTGGCTGCCAGCTATGAGAAGCCAGCCGACGTTGTACGTTGGTACTATGGTGACAACCGCCGCATGGCCGAAGTTGAAGGCATCGTGATTGAAAACAACGTGACAGAATTTGTGCTGTCGAACACGAATGTTGTTGAGAAAGCGATCACTTTTGACGAATTGATGGCGCAAAACTGAGCTTTGCATCGCTTAAATAGCGTTTGAATTCTCTGGGTATGGGGCTTGGGCAGGGCTTGCAGTTCTGCAGGCAAGCCCCATTTGCATTCAGGGTTGGGATTTTTCGGTACAGTCACCACAGTTCTTTGGAGATGCTATGAATGTGAAATTCGGATTGTCAGGCGGCATGGAAACGCAAGGTCTGGGCATGGTTCCCATGGTTATCGAGCAGTCGGGTCGGGGAGAGCGCTCGTACGACATTTATTCTCGTCTGCTGAAAGAGCGTGTTATTTTTTTGGTCGGTCCAGTGAATGACCAGACTGCAAACCTCGTCGTGGCGCAGTTGCTGTTTCTCGAAAGTGAAAATCCTGACAAGGACATTTCTTTCTACATCAATTCCCCAGGCGGGTCAGTGAGCGCAGGAATGGCCATTTTTGACACCATGAATTTCATCAAGCCCGATGTCTCAACACTGTGCATCGGCATGGCAGCGAGCATGGGCGCATTTTTGTTGGCTGCTGGAGCAAAAGGCAAGCGGTTTTCTTTGCCGAATTCCAAGGTCATGATTCATCAACCGTCGGGTGGCAGCCAGGGACAGGCGACTGAAATTGAAATTCAGGCGAGAGAGATTTTGAAGACCCGTGAGCAGTTGAACAAGATTCTTGCTGAACGCACCGGTCAACCGTTGGAGCGCATTGCACGCGACACCGAGCGCGACTATTACATGTCGGCAGACGAGTCAAAAGAGTACGGGTTGATAGATCAGGTGATATCCAAGCGCGCCTGATCGACCTTAGCACTTCCACTGGCGGTGTTTTGCGGCAACGCAAGTGCCGTTTTTATTTGAGTATCATTCGGACATTAACCGAAAAGGCAAGCGTCACATGGCCGAGAAAAAAGGCTCTTCCAGCGAAAAAACACTGTATTGCTCTTTTTGCGGCAAGAGTCAGCACGAGGTCAAGAAACTGATAGCAGGACCTTCTGTTTTTGTGTGCGATGAGTGCATTGAACTGTGCAATGAAATCATTCGTGATGAATTGCCAGCTACAACAGAAGGCAAGGACGCCAAAGGTGATCTGCCCACTCCCTCAGAAATCAAAGCCAATCTGGATAACTACGTCATTGGACAAGAACCCGCCAAGCGAATTCTTGCTGTGGCTGTGTACAACCACTACAAGCGACTTCGTCATAAAGAAAAGGCCAAGAAGGACGAAGTGGAGTTGGCCAAAAGTAACATTTTGTTGATTGGACCAACGGGCTCAGGCAAAACCCTGTTGGCGCAAACACTGGCGCGTATGCTGGATGTGCCTTTCGTGATGGCGGATGCAACGACTTTGACAGAAGCGGGCTATGTTGGAGAAGACGTTGAGAACATCGTCTTGAAGCTACTACAAAGCTGCAATTACGAAGTGGAGCGCGCGCAACGCGGCATTGTTTACATCGACGAGATCGACAAGATTTCCAGAAAATCTGACAATCCTTCCATCACGCGCGACGTGTCGGGTGAAGGTGTTCAGCAGGCTTTGCTCAAGCTTATTGAAGGCACGATGGCCAGTGTGCCGCCCCAGGGTGGTCGCAAGCACCCGAACCAGGACTTTGTTCAGATTGATACCACCAACATACTGTTCATCTGTGGTGGTGCCTTTTCGGGCTTGGAGAAAGTCATTGAGAACCGTACCCAATCGTCTGGAATAGGCTTCGGGGCAACGGTCAAGAGCAAGCAGCAGCGCAGTCTGACGGATGTATTCAAGGAAGTGGAGCCCGAAGATTTGATCAAGTTCGGTTTGATTCCTGAACTGGTTGGTCGTATGCCCGTGGTTGCTGCCTTGGCCGAGTTGACTGAGGACGCGTTGGTGCAAATTTTGACGGAGCCCAAGAATGCGCTGGTCAAACAGTACACAAAATTGTTGGCCATGGAGGGTGCCGAGCTGGAAATCAGACCTTCTGCTCTGAAAGCTATTGCTAAAAAAGCGCTAGCCCGGAAAACGGGTGCACGTGGATTGCGGTCGATCCTGGAACAGTCCTTGATCGACACCATGTACGAACTACCCAACGCATCCAATGTCGAAAAAGTCGTCGTGGATGAATCTACGATTGATGAGAACAAGCCACCGCTTCTGGTCTATCGCGAGATTGCCAAGAAAGCTTGAAGTGACTTTTTATAAAAATCCGATATGACGGGTTTTTGTACGGGTTAAGTCGGATATTTGAACGAACACTGCTTTGATAATGGCAGTTCGCTTGAATTTCAGGTTTAACGGTCCATATTCACCAGGTAACCAAGAGGATCTCCCCCATGTCTGGCCATTCCCCATTGCCTGCTACCCCCATAGACCTGCCGCTGCTGCCGCTGCGCGACGTGGTTGTTTTTCCCCACATGGTCATTCCTTTGTTTGTGGGGCGTCCGAGGAGCATTAAGGCGCTCGAAGCCGCGATGGAAACGGATCGGCGAATTATGTTGGTGGCTCAAAAGACAGCCGCCAAAGACGATCCGCTGGTATCCGATATGTTTGATGTCGGGTGCGTTTCGACTATTTTGCAGATGCTCAAACTGCCGGACGGTACCGTGAAGGTATTGGTGGAAGGCCACCAGCGTGCATCGGTTAATAAGATCGAAGAGGGGGAATTGTATTTTTCCGCCAATGTAACGCCAATTGAAGTGGTCGTCGAAGTGCCTGAAAAGGGTCGTGCAAAAGGCAGCGAAGTTGAAGCTCTGCGTCGTGCAGTAATGCAGCAGTTTGATCAGTACGTCAAATTGAACAAAAAAATCCCGCCAGAAATTCTGACATCCATTTCAAGCATTGATGACGCGGGACGTTTGGCAGATACCATCGCCGCGCACTTACCGCTCAAACTCGATAGCAAACAGGCTGTATTGGGCTTGTCGAGTGTCAAGGCGCGCCTTGAGAATCTGTTCGAACAGATTGAACGTGAAGTTGACATCCTGAATGTGGATAAAAAGATTCGAGGGCGCGTTAAACGTCAAATGGAAAAGAATCAACGCGATTTCTATTTGAATGAGCAGGTCAAGGCTATTCAGAAAGAATTGGGTGAGGGCGAAGAAGGCGCCGACATCGACGAAATCGAGAAGAAGATCAAGGCGGCCAAGATGCCCAAGGATGCGCTCAAAAAGGCTGAAGGCGAATTGAAGAAGCTTAAGCTGATGTCGCCGATGTCGGCTGAAGCCACGGTGGTTCGCAATTACATCGATGTGTTGGTGGGCCTGCCATGGGCCGCTAAAACCAAGATCAAGCACAACCTCGCTAATGCTGAGGCGGTCCTCAATGAGGATCACTACGGCCTCGACAAGGTAAAAGACCGCATTCTGGAATACCTCGCGGTTCAACAACGTGTGGACAAGCTGAAGGCACCCATTCTGTGTCTGGTGGGACCTCCTGGTGTGGGTAAAACATCATTGGGGCAGTCCATCGCCAAGGCAACCGGGCGCAAGTATGTCCGGATGGCTCTGGGTGGCATGCGTGACGAGGCGGAAATTCGTGGCCATCGTCGTACCTACATCGGAGCCATGCCTGGCAAGGTTTTGCAGAGTTTGTCGAAAGTCGGCACGCGCAATCCGTTGTTCTTGCTGGACGAGATTGACAAGCTGGGCACGGATTTTCGGGGTGATCCCAGCAGCGCTCTGCTGGAAGTGTTGGACCCGGAGCAAAATCATAAGTTCGGAGACCACTATGTGGAAGTGGATTACGACTTGAGTGATGTGATGTTTGTGGCCACGTCCAACTCCATGAACATCCCTTCGGCCTTGCTGGATCGAATGGAAGTCATTCGTTTATCAGGCTATACCGAAGACGAGAAGACCAATATCGCGATTACTTATTTGCTTCCCAAGCAGATGAAGAGCAACGGTGTTAAAGATGCCGAGTTGTCGATTGCGGAAGATGCGGTGCGGGATATTGTTCGCTACTACACACGGGAAGCGGGAGTCCGTTCGCTTGAACGCGAACTTTCCAAGATATGTCGCAAGGTTGTTAAAGGTTTACTGTTGAAGAAACTCAAACCTCAGGTCATTGTTACAGCGGACAACCTGAACGACTATCTGGGTGTTCGCAAGTACACCTACGGTCGTGCTGAACAGCAGAACCAAGTCGGGCAGGTAGTGGGCCTGGCTTGGACGGAAGTGGGCGGCGACTTGCTAACCATCGAAGCCGCGCTAACGCCCGGAAAGGGTGTTATTACTCGCACAGGTTCGCTTGGTGACGTTATGAAGGAGTCGGTTGAGGCGGCTCGTACGGTGGTGCGCAGTCGTGCTCGGCGATTGGGCATCAAAGACGAGATTTTTGAGAAAAAAGATATTCACATCCATGTGCCGGATGGAGCCACTCCCAAGGATGGCCCTAGCGCTGGTGCAGCCATGACGACGGCATTTGTGTCGGCCTTAACCGGAATTCCTGTGCGCGGTGATGTTGCCATGACTGGTGAAATTACATTGCGCGGTGAGGTGACCGAGATTGGTGGCCTGAAAGAGAAATTACTGGCCGCATTGCGCGGTGGAATAAAAACGGTGCTGATTCCCGAGGCCAATGCAAAGGACTTGCAGGACATACCTGCCAATGTCAAGAATGGTTTGGAAATCATTCCTGTGCGTTGGATTGACAAGGTGCTAGAACTGGCACTGGAAACAAAACCGGTTCCTTTGCCGGACGACGAAGCTGTTCCTGCAGCTGAAGTTGTTTCGACAGCCGTCCCGTCGTCTGATTTGCAGGGTACGGTTAAGCATTGATTTAGACTTCACAAATATATATTTGCTGCTTTAAAAAGTTCTGGATTTGAAAAAATCCAGGGTATAATTTATGGCTTGAAACGCGGGAATAGCTCAGTTGGTAGAGCGCAACCTTGCCAAGGTTGAG
>JBAWYQ010000223.1:0-6292 GCA_037143475.1 Burkholderiales bacterium
ACCATAAAAGCGATGAACAAATGCACCAGCACCACCGCTGGGCGCAGTCCACCACAGTGCTCCAGGTCTGCATTGCACTGGCCGCCATTGCGCTGTTAACCAAAAAGAAGTGGCTGGAATACGCCATGTTTGGGGCCGGCGCAGCAGGCCTGGCCGTCGGCGTGATGGCCGCTCTGCACATGTGATCATGCGGCTCGCCACCTGGAACGTCAACTCCCTGTCCGTGCGCTTGCCCCAGGTGCTGGATTGGCTGGGAGCCCAACAGGCAGCCGGTACCCCAATCGATGTGCTGGCACTGCAAGAACTGAAGATGACGGACGACAAGTTCCCGTACGCAGCATTTCTTGATGCGGGTTACAACGCCCAGTGGTTTGGCCAGAAGACCTACAACGGCGTGGCCCTGCTGTCGCGCACACCGGCAGCCGACGTGGTGAAAAACATCCCTGGCTTTGACGATGACATGGCGCGCGTAATTGCTGGAACGGTGGACGGGGTGCGCGTCATCGGTGCCTATTTCCCCAATGGCCAGGAGCCGGGCAGCGAAAAGTTCGAATACAAGATGGAATGGCTCAAAGGCCTGCGCCAGTGGATCAAGGCGGAACTCGCGGCGCACCCCAAACTGGTGCTAATGGGCGACTACAACATCACTTTTGATGAACTCGACATGTGGGATCCTGTGGGCCTGAAAGACACCATCCACTGCACCGAGGAAGAGCGCTACCACTTGCGCGCACTGATCGCGCTGGGTTTGCACGACAGCTTCCGGCTGTTTGAGCAACCGCCCAAGAGCTTCTCGTGGTGGGATTACCGCGACATGGGTTTCAGGCGCAACCGCGGCCTGCGGATCGACCACATCCTGATCAGCAACGCACTAAAACCGCTGGCCCAGGCTTGCGTCGTGGACAACGCCCCCCGCAAGAACGAGCGCCCCAGCGACCATGCTCCGGTCGTCCTGACGCTCGTCTAAGCCATTAGCCCAGCAGGCTGTCGGCGGCTACGTAGGCGTAGCCCAGGTCACGCGCCACGGCTTCGTAGGTGACCTTGCCTTCGCAGACGTTGAGGCCGTTGCGCAAGTGCACGTTCTCCAGCAGCGCCGCCTTCCAGCCCTTGTTGGCCAGCGCCACGGCGTGGCCAATGGTGGCGTTGTTCAGCGCAAAGGTCGATGTGCGGGCCACGGCGCCGGGCATGTTGGCCACGCAGTAGTGCACTACGCCGTCGACCACATAGGTGGGCTCAGCGTGGGTGGTGGCATGTGAGGTCTCAAAGCAGCCACCCTGGTCGATGGCCACGTCCACGATGACGGCACCCTTCTTCATGCGGCTGATCATGTCGCGCGTCACTAGCTTGGGAGCTGCTGCGCCAGGAATCAGTACGCCACCGATCACCAGGTCGGCGTCCAGCACGGCTTCTTCAATGCTGGCGGACGTGGAATACACGGTACTGATGCGGTTGCCAAACACCAGATCGAGCTGGCGCAGGCGGTCCATGCTCTTGTCGATAACGGTAGTGCGTGCACCCAGTCCGACGGCCATCTGCATCGCATTGGTGCCGACCACGCCGGCGCCGATGATGACCACGTGGGCCGGTGCCACGCCGGGCACGCCACCCAGCAGCAGGCCGCGTCCGCCGTGTTCTTTTTCCAGATGGGTGGCACCAGCCTGAATGGCCATGCGGCCGGCCACTTCGCTCATGGGGGCCAGCAGCGGCAAGCCACCACCGGCACCGGTGATGGTCTCGTAGGCAATGCAGACGGCGCCCGACTTGACCAGAGCCGCGGTCTGCTCAGGGTCAGGTGCGAGGTGCAGGTAGGTATAGAGGATCTGGCCGGGGCGCAGCATGGCGCATTCGACCGGCTGGGGTTCCTTGACCTTGACGATCATCTCGGCGCGCTTGAAAATTTCGACTGGCGTTGCAACCAGCTCAGCGCCAGCGGCCAGGTATTGGGCGTCGTCTAGGCCGATGGCCGTACCCGCGTTCTGCTGCACCAGAACCTTGTGGCCATGGGCGACGAGTTCACGCACACTGGCCGGCGTCAGACCGACGCGAAACTCGTTGTTCTTGATTTCCTTGGGTACTCCGATAAGCATGGCGATCTCCTGTGATTGTTTGAATGACACGCCATTGTGTTCAATTTTTTCAGCAATAGTAGTATTATGAATTTAATATCAATAACATTAGAACGACTGATAATATTTTGCGGTGTGAAATTTGACCCAACCGAGCAGAATACCAAATCATCCCGCCCAGACGAACCGAAGCCGCTATATTTTAGATAGCGGCTTATGCAGTATCCACGAAGGCTACCGGCCTATTTCATTCCAAACCAAGGTCCTGGATCTTGCGGGTGATGGTGTTACGGCCAATGCCCAATTTCTGTGCCGCCTCGATACGGCGTCCCTTGGTATTAGCCAACGCAGCCAGAATCAGGCGCGACTCAAAGCGGTGTGTCAACGCATCCCACACATCAGGACTGCCCGCGCCCAGCAGGGTAATGGCCTCTGCCTCCAGCGCAGACTCCCACCCACCAACACCCCCAGCGTAAACCAGTGGCGCCGTCATGGGAACAGTAGGCGCTGACGGCGTCGGTGTGGCTGCACCGACCGGCGCATTCTCCGCGATGGGCTCCGTCAGCGAGACACCCACTTCGGGCGGCAAATCCTTGGCCTCCACCATTTGCGCCGGAGCCATAACGGTCAGCCAGTGGCAAATGTTTTCGAGTTGTCGCACATTGCCCGGAAAATTGAAGACTTCGAGCCATGCCAATGCGGCGTCGGAGATGCGTTTGGGTTCAACGCCAAGCTGCTGCGCGCTTTGCTGTAAAAAATGCCGCGTCAGCACCGAGATATCTTCTTTGCGCTCGCGCAACGCCGGCAGGCGCAGGCGGATCACGTTCAGGCGATGGAACAGGTCTTCGCGAAACGCGCCGTCCTTGACCCGTTGCTCCAGGTTCTGGTGCGTGGCTGCAATCACGCGCACATTGGTTTTGACCGCACTATGACCACCGACCCGATAGAAATGCCCGTCGCTGAGAACACGCAGCAAGCGGGTTTGCAACTCAAACGGCATGTCGCCAATCTCGTCCAGGAACAGCGTGCCACCGTCTGCCTGCTCAAAGCGACCACGGCGCATGGTCTGCGCGCCAGTGAAGGCTCCGCGCTCATGGCCGAAGAGTTCGCTCTCCAGCAGGTCTTTGGGAATAGCAGCCGTGTTGATGGCCACAAAGGGGCCATTGGCGCGCGGCGAATGCTTGTGCAGGGCACGCGCCACCAGTTCCTTGCCGGAGCCAGACTCGCCTGTAATCATGACAGTAACATTGCTCTGGCTCAAGCGGCCGATAGCGCGAAAAACGTCCTGCATGGCCGGGGCCTGACCCAACATCTCGGGCGCCTCACCCATGCGCTCCTCGGCAACCTCTTCGCGCTGACTTTCTTCAACGGCGCGACGGATCAGTTCGACGGCCTTGGGCAGATCAAAGGGTTTGGGCAGATACTCGAACGCGCCGCCCTGAAAGGCGCTGACCGCACTGTCCAGATCAGAGAACGCGGTCATGATGATGACCGGCAGCCCCGGGTGTTTGGCCTTGACCTTCTCAAGTAATTCCAGACCCGAGCCACCGGGCATGCGGATGTCGCTGACCAGTATTTGCGGCCCTTCATCGTCGGCAGCGGTATTCAGCGCCGTCAATACGTCTCTGGCATTGGAGAAACTGCGCGTGGGCAGGTGCTCGCGCAACAGAGCCTTCTCCAGTACGAAGCGAATGGACTGGTCATCATCTACTATCCAGATCGGCTTCATTGTCTTTATGTCCCCAGGTTTCGGCAATTACGGAAGCGGAATCAGTATCTTGAAATCCGTACGGCCTGGCACGCTGTCGACCTCGATCAATCCATGGTGTTGCTGCACAAAGGTTTGCGCCAATGTCAGCCCCAGGCCAGAACCGCCTTCCCTGCCCGACACCAGCGGATAGAAAATGCGGTCCTTGATCGAATCTGGCACACCAGGTCCGTTGTCAATGACATGCAATTCCAATGCCAACCGGTAACGTTGCTTGCCAAAAGTGATTTGACGCAGCACGCGGCTACGAAATGTGAGACTGGCATCCCCTGCAGCAATGCGCTCCACGAGCGCCTGACAGGCGTTGTGCGCGATGTTCAACACGCTCTGAATCAACTGCTCCTGGTCGCCACGAAACTCTGGAATGGACGTGTCGTAATCGCGGACCACCTTCAAGCCCTTGGGGAATTCCGCCAGGATCAAGGAACGCACGCGCTCGCAAACCTCGTGAATATTGACGTCGCTGACCATGTGGGGCCGACGGTGGGGTGCGAGCAGGCGGTCCACCAGACTTTGCAGACGGTCCGCCTCACGGATGATGACTTGTGTGTACTCGGTCAGCTCGGTGGACTCCATTTCCATCTCCAGCAACTGCGCCGCTCCGCGTATACCGCCCAAGGGGTTTTTGATCTCGTGCGCCAGATTACGGATCAGTTCCTTGTTGGTCTGCGCCTGTTCGGCCAAACGCTCCTCACGATCCTGACGGGTTTGCTGCTCAAGAGGCACCATCTCGACAATGATTTCCTCCACCGGCTCGGTCCAGGAAATGATGATATGCACCGGCATGGGCTCGGCCCCTGCGCGCTTGATCCAGGCGTCATAGCGCAACACCGCATAGGCATTGTCGCGCGCACCTTCAAATGCACTCTGCAATTGGGCGGGCTCGGTAAAGGCATCTGCCAGGTTCATCCCCACAATCGCACGCTTGGATATCCCGAGGGCATCCTCCAGAGCCGAATTGGAAAAGACGACGGTTGCGTCAGGAGTCACCACAGCCACCAGGGTGGCGAGCAGATCAAATGGCTGGAACCGGGTGGACGCGTCCAATCGGCTTATTTCGCTGGAGAACTGGAAGCAGCGGCTGGAACACGACTCAACTCGCGCCGAATGCCATCGATGTCACTCTCATTGCGACTGATGGCGGCCTTAAGTTCGGCCACGCGGTCAAGATATTTTTGTTGATTGCTGTTCTCAGGGCCGAGCTTCTCGGGAGATCCACCGTTGAAATCCTTGAGCAGTTCAGCCCGGCGCGCCTCCGCCTTCTTCAATTCAGACTCAAGAATCAGCCGGGAATCGGAGTCTTTGGCGCGCTGGTCCCCTGCGTCCACCCGTTGACCGGGCTGGGTCGCGGATGCAATGCGATTGGCATTGGGCTTGTTGGCCTGGACCACCGTCACATTGCCGCCTGACATTTGTCTACAGGTCTTGGCTTCCGATTGAGACACTGTATTGGTATACGTAGTCTTTCCGTCAATCACGCACACGTATACGGGGGTTTGCGCAAAACTTCCGGCACAAGAAACTAAAAGCAACGCAAACCCGGCCACTCTAAACACAACGCGAATTGAAGTACGACAAATCAACATTGTTCAAATTCCCACTTTATACAAACCCTGTCACCGTTACAAAGACGCATTTCGTAATTGATCGAAAGTAATCAATACAGTAGTGTCGAGTAAGACCAAAAAACTATGGACCTAATGTGCCCTGCGCAATACCATTTTGTTCCCGACAACACTCATTTCAAATTTCGAAAGAGCGCTTTGACCCAAGAGAACTTCGTCAACTGCACCCCCGGCCAATCCAACTGAAACGGCCACGCTTGTCAACATTACATTTCCAACCACGATCGAAACGTTCCGTACAAGTCTACCTGCGCGAGACCCGTTGGCTGTTTGTAAAGTAATGGGCTCCCCGCCAACAATCTTGGCCGCCGTCGCGAGTTCATTCGATATAGAAACAAAACTGGCCCCTGTATCAACCAAAAAGAGGGCCGCCTGTCCATTCACTTTTCCGCTAACTTGAAAATGCCCATTCTTCCCGCGTTGAATAATCACTTCCCTTTCACTGTCTGATGAAATTAACTTGCAATTCTTCGCCTGGGATTCGGTTACGGTGTTGGTGTATTCAGTGCCACAACGGTAAATGCGCTCCTGTGCCCAAACGGGTATGGCCACCAAAATCGCCAGCAAAGGAATCAATAAATCAATTTTCATTCTATGTCCACGCATCCATATGCAGGGCTGGTTGGTCAGTATGCGTCAAAAAGTGGCAAACACAAAACCCCGCAAGCCAATATCGGTATTTGAGGCGCTTCTCTGCAACAGGTTCCCCCAAAAAAAAAGGACGGCTGTTGCCGTCCCTTGGGGTGAGTGAGAAAGACTGCCCATCGGGCAGCCAATCCATCACAGCGAGAAGTACATGTCGTATTCGACGGGGTGCACCGACATACGGTAAC
>JBAWYQ010000224.1:0-6273 GCA_037143475.1 Burkholderiales bacterium
CGCTGGTGGATGTTGGTGTTCTGGTTGGAGCGCTGGTACTTGATCAGGTTGTAGATATCTACACCCACTTCGCCGGCTTGCGCTTCCGCATCATTCACACGAATCACCACGCGGGTGGCATCGACGTAATCGACCAAACCACCACGTGTTGCCACGACCACGGTGCCTGAGTCAACAGCGGCAACGCGCTCGATGCCGGTGCCCACCATGGGCTTTTCCGGACGCAGCACAGGCACCGCCTGACGCGACATGTTGGCGCCCATCAACGCGCGGTTGGCATCGTCGTGCTCCAGAAATGGAACCAATGAAGCCGCAACCGAAACAATCTGAGCGGGCGACACGTCCATGTATTGAACACGCTCAGCACCCACCAAGATCGATTCACCTTTTTCGCGTGCCGAAACCAAGTCACCAGTCAACACACCGTCTTTGTCCAATGTCGCATTGGCCTGGGCAATAACGTACTTGCCTTCTTCAATAGCGGACAGGTAGTCAATCTCATTGGTCACTTTGCTGTCGGCCACACGGCGGTACGGTGTTTCGATGAAACCGTACTCATTCAAACGGGCGTACAGTGCCAACGAATTGATCAGACCAATGTTTGGACCTTCGGGCGTTTCAATTGGGCACACGCGACCGTAGTGGGTCACGTGCACGTCGCGCACTTCGAAGCCTGCTCGCTCGCGGGTCAAACCACCTGGGCCAAGAGCCGATACACGGCGCTTGTGCGTGATCTCAGCCAACGGGTTGGTCTGGTCCATGAACTGGGACAACTGCGACGCACCAAAGAACTCTTTCAACGCAGCCGAAATGGGCTTGCTATTGATCAAGTCATGTGGCATCAATGGCTCTTGCTCGGCTTGACCCAGACGCTCCTTTACCGCCTTCTCAATACGGGCCAAACCAGTGCGGTACTGGTTTTCAGCCAACTCACCCACGCAACGAACGCGGCGATTGCCCAAGTGGTCGATGTCGTCGACTTCGCCACGGCCATTGCGCAGATCGACCAAAATCTTGACGACAGCCAAGATATCTTCATTGGTCAGCACCTTAGGACCCGTGGACTCCGAGCGACCCATCTTGGCGTTGAACTTCATGCGTCCAACGCGAGACAGATCGTATGTATCGGGGTTGTAGAACAAGCGCTGGAAGAGCGCCTGCACAGCGTCTTCCGTTGGCGGCTCGCCGGGGCGCATCATGCGGTAGATGGCAACGCGGGCCGCAAACTCATCGACCGTCTCATCGGTACGCAGGGTTTGCGAAATGTAGGCCCCTTGGTCCAACTCATTCGTGTAAATGCATGGCAGGTCTCGCACATCAGCGAGGCGCAGCTTCTTAAGCAACGCTTCGGTAAGCTCTTCGTTAGCCTTGGCCACGATTTCACCGGTGTCACCATCAATCACATTGCAGGCCACTACGCGGCCAACGAGGAAGTCTTCGGGAACGCTAATGTGCGTGGTACCTGACTGCTCCAATTCGCGGGTGTGGCGCACTGTCACGCGCTTGTCTTTGGCGACGACAACCTTACCGCTCTTGTCGGTGATATCGAACCGGGCGACCTCGCCGCGCAGGCGCTCCGCCACAAATTCCATCTGTGCACCACTGTCCATCAGACGGAAGTTGTCGTTGACGAAGAAGTTGGCCAAAATGGATTCATTGGTCAGGCCGATGGCCTTGAGCAGAATCGTGACCGGCATCTTGCGGCGACGGTCGACACGGAAGTACAGCAGATCTTTGGGATCGAACTCAAAATCGAGCCAAGAGCCGCGATAAGGAATGATCCGCGCGGAAAACAGCAACTTGCCAGAGCTGTGGGTCTTGCCCTTGTCGTGTTCGAAAAACACGCCAGGCGAACGGTGCAACTGCGACACAATGACGCGCTCAGTGCCGTTAATGATGAAGGAGCCTTTACCCGTCATGAGCGGAACTTCACCCATATAGACTTCTTGCTCTTTGACTTCTTTCACGACCTTGTTCTGCGATGTGGAAGACTCGCGGTCATAGATGATCAATTGCACTTTCGCACGAACAGCTGAGGCAAATGTCAAGCCACGGGTTTGGCATTCGCGCACGTCAAACGCCGGTTTGGCCAACCCGTACTCCAGGTATTTCATCTCGACAAAACCGTTGTGCGAGACAATGGGGAATGCCGCTTCGAACGCAGCCTGCAAACCTTCAACGGTCCGCTTTTTGGGTGCCACATCGGCTTGCAAAAAGGCTGTGTAAGCATCCTTCTGCATTTGCAACAGGTATGGAATTTCGAGCACGCTATCGCGGTTTCCGAAATTTTTGCGAATCCGCTTGCGTTCAGTGTATGTATAAGCCATTAGATCTCCGGGCAAAGACTGAGGAATCCTGGGGGTCCTAGGCGACTGTCGTTTCGAGCAAAAAGCTCGGCTATTCTTGGCGATTGGCCACTACCAATCATTGGCGGACGGTTGCGCATTGCACACAACCCGTTCCAAGGCGTCTTCTGCAGTCGGATCAGAAGACACTAAAAAAGGGTCAACAACCATTTTTTAGTGCGCTCTTATAAGCGGCAAAGGCTGGGAGCCCTTGATGGAGCTCCCAGCCTGAACGAACAAGTCGATTACTTCAATTCAGCCTTAGCACCGGCTTCAATCAGCTTCTTCAAGGCAGCCTCAGCGTCCGCTTTGGCAATGCCTTCTTTGACGTTCTTTGGAGCGCCGTCAACCAGGTCCTTGGCTTCTTTCAAGCCCAGGCCAGTGATTTCACGCACTGCCTTGATGACCGATACCTTTTGAGCACCAGCTTCGAGCAGAACGACGTTGAACTCGGTCTTCTCTTCAGCAGCAGCAGCAGGGCCAGCAGCAGCAGCAGGGCCAGCCATAGCTGCGGCGCTCACGCCAAATTTCTCTTCGATGGCTTTCACCAGGTCGTTGAGTTCCATGACCGTCATGCTATCCAGCGCGGTCAAAAATGCGTCTTTATCGAATGCCATATCTATTTCCTAACAAGTTTGGTTACTACAGACAGGGGCGCTTACGCCGCAACTGCCTCTGCGGGAGCAGCTTCTGCTGCGCCAGCGCCACGTTGCGTCGCCAATGCGGCCAGCACACGTGCTGTACGCGAAATGGGGGACTGCATCAAGCCCAACAACTGTGCCAGCAACACTTCCTTGGAAGGGATGCTTGCAAGCTGCTTAACGCCGTTCACGTCCAGAACTTTTCCGCCATATGCACCAGCACGGATCACCAACTTATCGTTGGTTTTCGCGAACTCGGCCACCACTTTCGCGGCAGCCACTGCATCAACGGAAAAGCTATAGATCAGAGGACCGGTCATCTGGTCGGACACAACTTCAAATGCGCTACCTGCTACAGCACGGCGAGCCAGGGTGTTTTTCAACACACTCAGGGTCACGCCGTTGCTGCGCGCGGTGCTGCGCAGTTTGGTCATGTCAGCGACCGTGATGCCGCGGTATTCCGCGATCACGAGCGTTTGAGCTTTAGCGGCGAGGCCGGTCACATCACTGATGACCGCTTCTTTCTCACTGCGATTCAGACTCAAGGTCTACTCCTTTAATTGCGCTTTGCGGCTCACGCCACACTACGCTCCACATTGCAGCGACCAACTGTTAACAGAACTCACATTCCATTTGCAGCGGGATCGCCATCTGCGTTGGTCAGAGCCTTTGGGCGAACCCGCAAACCCACTAATTAAGCACAGTCAAACTGCACACCAACGGTCTAGGATGGCCTCCTGAAACCGTCAAGTTCCAGCAGCCCACCACATCAGGCACCCTTTCGAGGTACCCAAATTCTTGCAATTACGCCGCGATGGACTGGATGTCTACACGAACACCCACACCCATGGTCGACGAAACCGCAACCTTCTTCAAATACACGCCTTTGCTCGAAGCCGGCTTGGCCTTTTGCAACGCATCCACCAGCGCAGCCAAGTTGCCTTGCAACTTGTCAGACTCAAACGAACGACGACCGATGGTCGAATGCACAATTCCAGCCTTGTCGACACGGAACTGAACCTGACCGGCCTTGGCATTGCGCACTGCTGTTGCAACGTCTGGCGTGACGGTACCAACCTTCGGGTTAGGCATCAGGCCACGTGGTCCCAGGATTTGGCCCAAGGTACCCACAACGCGCATGGCATCGGGAGCAGCAATCACGATATCGAAAGGCATGTCGCCAGCCTTGACCATTGCAGCCAAATCGTCCATACCGACGATGTCAGCACCGGCTGCTTTGGCTTCTTCGGCTTTGGCGCCTTGGGCGAATACCGCGACACGCTTGGTCTTGCCGGTGCCATTAGGCAACACAACAGCACCTCGAACCACTTGGTCCGACTTCTTGGCATCGATACCGAGCTGTACCGCAACGTCGATCGACTCGTCAAACTTGGCTGTGGCGAATTCCTTCACCAAGCCCAGCGCGTCGGCCAGCGGATACAGCTTGTTGCTGTCAATCTTGCCGACTTGGGTCTTTTGTTTCTTGGTCAAATTGGACATTTATACGCCCTCCACATTCACGCCCATGGATCGGGCAGTACCAGCGATGGTGCGAACAGCGGCGTCCAGATCGGCGGCCGTCATGTCCTTCATCTTGGTCTTGGCGATCTCTTCGAGCTGGGCACGGGTGATCTTTCCGACCTTGTCCTTCAGCGGATTGGCCGAGCCTTTGTCGAGCTTGATGGCCTTCTTGATCAACACAGTCGCTGGCGGCGTCTTGATGATGAAGGTGAAGCTCTTGTCTGCATAAGCCGTAATCACCACAGGCAAAGGCAGTCCTGGCTCAACACCTTGGGTCTGCGCATTGAAAGCTTTGCAGAACTCCATGATGTTCAGGCCACGTTGACCCAGAGCTGGGCCGATGGGTGGGGATGGGTTGGCCTTACCAGCTGGCACTTGCAGCTTGACAAAACCGACGATTTTTTTCGCCATGATTTCTCCTAACGGGTAATAACGCCTAGCGACTGAACAATTCAGGCCAAGCTTCCCGGGGTTAAAGACTCTCTTTTACTGTTCACATCGAGTCGAAAAATGTGAACTTCCTCTAATCAGTTCCGCAATATTTCAGGTTTTCTCGATCTGAGAAAACTCCAACTCAACCGGTGTAGAGCGTCCAAAAATAGTGACCGATACGCGCACCTTGCTCTTCTCGTAATTCACGTCTTCGACCGAACCATTGAAGTCGGTAAACGGACCTTCCTTGACCCGAACAAATTCACCCACCACAAACTCGACCTTGTGCCGGGGTTTGTCGGTACCCTCTTGCATTTGGCGAACGATTTTCTGCACTTCGGCTTCTGAAATTGGAGCGGGGCGATTCTTCGCGCCACCAACAAATCCGGTTACTTTGTTGGTGTGCTTGATCAAGTGCCAAGTGTCGTCATCCATCACCATTTCGACCAGCACATAGCCTGGAAAAAATTTCCGTTCGGTCGTCTTCTTCTGGCCATTCTTGACCTCAACGACTTCTTCCATCGGAACCAGGATACGGCCAAACTTATTCTGCATTCCGGTGCGTGTGATACGCTCTTGAATGTTCCGCTCAACTGCTTTTTCCATACCTGAATAGGCATGCACAACATACCAACGCAGATCTGGATTGACCGCTGGCGCGGCCACAGATTCAACTATTGGGGTTTCTACGACATCAGTCATTATTTTTTCCACCCCAAAATTAAGTCATAAAGTAACCACTCGAGCGTCTTGTCCGTGAGCCACAAGAACATTGCCATGATCAGCACAAAACCAAATACATAAGCCGTGATCTGGATTGCCTCTTTACGGGCAGGCCATACGACCTTCTTGACCTCGCGCCATGCATCGCGACCGAAGGCGATCAACTCTTTACCCGTTTCGGATGTAAAGAACACAGCAACCGCAACACCCAAACCCACAAGCAATGCAGCCCACTGAACCAATGGGCCTTGCTTGTCCAGCAGATAAAAGCCAGCCAACGCAGCCACCACCAAAGCGGATGCGGCAGCCAACTTGGCTTTATCCGCCCCGGTGTTGACGGTTTCAATTTGTGTCGTGGCCATATTTTTTGTAATTCGCGTTTCTGATTCGATTCAAACTTACTCTACTCAAGACGCCAAAGCCCGCTACTGCGTAGCGGGCTTGGGTGCCACCGGATTCACTGAAACCGGGTGGCAGGGGCAGTAGGAATCGAACCTACAACCTTCGGTTTTGGAGACCGACGCTCTGCCAATTGAGCTATACCCCTTCGCGAATCCTCACGCAATGATCTTGGCAACCACACCCGCACCCACGGTACGACCACCTTCGCG
>JBAWYQ010000225.1:0-6269 GCA_037143475.1 Burkholderiales bacterium
GCGGCGGGCACGGTAACGCAGGCCAAGCGACAGGACCCACGGGTGACCCGGGTGGGGCGGTTTATTCGCAAGACGAGTCTGGATGAGCTGCCGCAGTTCATTAACGTGCTGCAGGGCCGTATGTCTGTGGTGGGGCCCCGGCCCCATGCGCTGGCGCACAACGACCAATATGTGCAGCAGATTCCGCGCTACGCGCTGCGCCACAAGGTGAAGCCGGGGGTGACCGGCTGGGCCCAGATTTGCGGCTACCGGGGCGAGACGGACACCATAGACAAGATGGAGGGCCGCATCAAGCACGATTTGTTCTACCTGGAGAACTGGTCGATCTGGCTGGACATCAAGATCATTGCGCTGACGCCGCTGGCGGCGATTGAGAACAAGAACGTGTTTTGAATGTAGTATTTTCTTGATGAAACTTGCTAAAATTAAAATTTTCTTGGTTCATTGGAAGAAAAAATGCGCGGAAGACTCATTGGCTATGAATTTCTGAAAGAGTTGCTGGCAACGTCTGCCTTCCCGATGGAGCGCCCCGCCAGGGTGGCTTCGGTTACCAAAGTAACCAGCACGACCGATGCGTTGGCCGTTCCGCCAGGCGTTGCACCGGCCAGCGATGCACCGCTGGAGCATTTGCAGTTTGCGCTTAAGCACGAGGGCTTGCAGCTGCAGGCCGCCATCTTGGCACTAAAGAAGATGGACCGCCTGGACATTGGCCAGGCATTTCAGAGCAGCCCCAGTAGCGCTTATTTGCGCCAGATTTGTTACCTGTGGGAGCTTGCCAATGGTGTGGTGCTGGCGGGGTTGCCCGCGGCAACCGGCCCCTACACGCCGCTGTTTGACCCGGCAAAGTATGTAACCGGTAGCAAACGGCGCAATGCACGCTGGCGGGTGGACTTCAATGGCTTGGGGCCGACCAATTTTTGCCCGACGGTGCGACGCACTGCGCAAATACAGGCGCTACTGGACCAGGACATTTTGGGTTCGGCCAGCAAATTCATAGACGGGCTGGACAGGTCGGTGCTTGACCGTGCGGTGCGTTGGGCCTATTTGAGTGAGACCCAGGGTTCGTATGCGATTGAGAACGAGACGCCAACCAGCAGCAAGGCAGAGGCGTTTGCGGCTTTGCTTTCGCGCGCACATGCGCCTGAACGCATTACCGAGGAGTATCTGGTTGCACTGCAAAACCTGACCATTTCTAACCCATTGGATCGGGCGGTGCAGTTTCGCACCGGGCAGAACTGGCTACGAAATGCCTTGCCAGGCGCGCTGGGTGTGACTTACCTGCCGCCGCCACCGGATTTGATGGTATCGCTAATGGAGGCGGTAATGGAGTTGGCAAACCTCGCCGACAGTGGCATTGACCCCCTGGTGCTGGGCGCCTTGGTGAGTTTTGGGTTTGTGTTTGCGCACCCGTTTATGGACGGCAATGGGCGTCTTTCGCGCTTTTTGTTCCACAAAGTGGTGTGCGGCCAGGGGCGGCTGTCAGATGGGATGGTTTTACCGGTCTCGGTGGCGATGAAACGCCATGAGGAGCGCTATCTTCAGGTCTTGCAATCGTTTTCAAAGCCGGCCAGAGCGCTTTGGCAGGTGACCGCCATCGACGACGTTCGGGTGGATGCCGCGTTCATCGGTGACCCCGCCATTTATCGGTTTTGGGATGCCACAGAATGCGTGGCTTTTGGCTTGCAAATGGCGTCGGAAGCGCTGGACCACGATTTGCGCGATGAGAGCGAATTTTTGCGGCGTTTTGACGCGGTTTACAAGGCAGTGAATGACGCCATGGATATGAACAACAACGACTTGGTGCTGCTGGTGCGGGCGTGCCTGCAAAATGATGGAAAGCTATCCATCAACCGCCAAAAGCAATTGATTGCCAAGGGGCACGCTGCCAGCTTGCTGGAGCGGGCGCAGCAGGTTGTGACGGCAGCACTGGAAGGGCTGCTGGTACCATTTGGTACTTCCGGTAACCTGTGACCCCCATGCTTTTGAAAATGCTTGACTGGCCACGCCCCATCAAGCGCGGGGTGGTGGTTGCTACCGACGTGACTTTGGTGCTGCTGGCCACCTGGCTGGCCTACTCGCTGCGGATGGAGACTCTGCACTGGCCCCAGGGCGATGAGTGGTGGGCCTATGCGATAAGCCCGACACTGGCGATTCCGATTTTTGCGCGGTTTGGGTTGTACCGGGCCATATTCCGCTACAGCGGCATTCACTCGCTGTTCAAGACGGGGCTGGCGATTGCGGCGTTTGCCGTGGCGCTGATTGCGGTGCATTGGTGGCGCCGCTGGCCGGTGTTTCCACTGACGCTGGGTGTGCTGCTGCCGCTGATATTTTTTGCATTGGTCAGCATTAGCCGCGTGACCGCGCAGCTGTGGCTGAGCAGCTTTAGCAGCCGGGGTCTGGTGGGCCAGGGCCGCATGCTGATTTACGGTGCGGGGGCTGCGGGGGTGCAGACGTCATCGGCCATGGCGTTTACCCGCCAATTCAAGCTGGTGGGGTTTGTGGACGACGATGCGGCCAAGTTGGGGCAGACTATAAACGGGGTGCCGGTGTATGCGCCAGGCAATGTGCCCACGGTGGTTCAGAGCCTGCTGGTGACCGACATTTTGCTGGCCATGCCAAGCGCCAGCCGGGACCGGCGCAACAAGATTATTCAGAGCCTGCGCAGTCTGCCGGTGCACACGCGCTCGCTGCCCGGCCTGTCCGACTTGGCGAGCGGGCGGGTGACGGTGCAAGATTTTTGTGAGTTGGATGTTGAAGACTTGCTGGGCCGCGAGGCGGTGCCGCCCCAGGCGGACTTGTTGCAGCGCAGCCTGCAGGGGCAGACTATTTTGGTGAGCGGTGCGGGGGGCAGCATTGGCAGCGAGCTGTGCCGCCAGATTTTGCATGAGCACCCCAAACGGCTGGTGCTGCTGGACCACAATGAGTTTGCGCTGTACACCATTCACCGGGAGCTGTCGGGGTGGTGCAAGACGCAGGACTCGTCGATTGAGTTGGTGTGCATGCTGGCCAGTGTGTCCAACCGCCGCCGCCTGGACTGGATTTGCACCACTTACCAGCCCCACACGGTGTACCACGCTGCCGCCTACAAGCATGTGCCGATGGTGGAGTGCAACCCGTCTGAGGGTATGTTTAACAATGTGTTTGGCACGCTGAACATGGCCCAAGCGGCGGTGGCGGCCCGGGTGCAGCGTTTTGTGCTGGTTTCCACCGACAAGGCGGTGCGCCCCACCAACCTGATGGGTGCGAGCAAGCGCATGGCGGAGCTGGTGTTGCAGGCACTGGCGGCCCAGGCCGATGCGCACGCTACGTGCTTTGGCATGGTGCGCTTTGGCAATGTGCTGGGCTCCAGCGGCAGCGTGGTGCCGATGTTTCGGGAACAAATCGCGCATGGGGGGCCGATTACGGTGACGCACCCGGAGGTAACCCGCTATTTCATGACGATACCCGAGGCGGCCCAGCTGGTGCTGCAGGCCGGTGCCATGGCCACGGGGGGCGATGTATTTGTGCTGGAGATGGGTGAGCCGGTCAAGATTATTGACCTGGCACGCAGGTTGGTGGCGCTGTCAGGCTTGCAGGTGCGTGATGCGGCGCAGCCCGATGGCGACATTGAGATTACCGTTGTGGGCCTGCGCCCCGGTGAAAAGCTGTACGAGGAGCTGCTGATTGGCGACAACCCCACACCGACCACCCACCCGCGCATCATGAAGGCGCATGAAGATTTCATGCACTGGCCCGAGCTTCAAATTCAGCTGGTCTTGCTAGAGGCCGCCGCCGCCATTGAAGACGTGGCCGCCATCAAGGCCGTGCTGCTGGTGTGCGTGCACGGGTTTCACGAACAGCAGGATGCGGCTGTTTAGCCGATTGAAATAATTCCATTCAGTTCTTCGCACGCCGACTCAAATACGGTGGGCAACGCGTGCTTCCACGGATGCGGGCGAGCGCCGCGCTTGCGCCAGTCGAACGATTTTGGCTGGTGTGCCAGCACGTAGCCAACTTCGCCCTTGCTGGTGGTGAACTTGACGGCAAATGGGTTGCTTTCGTTGGACTGTGCGTGCGTCATGGGTAGCCCTATCACGATGCCCGTGCGCTCGTTGAAAGCCCTGGTCGACAATACGAGCATGGGGTGCTCGTCCCTCATTTCATTGCCGGCTTGCGGGTTGAAATCAATCCAGACCATGTCACGCCGATCTGGCACCCACGGTTTGCATGTGGGCATCAAAAAACCTCGGTACCAACGCGCCCGGTAGCCATTGCCTCACCACCATGGATGGCAGGGTCGAAAGCCTTGAGCTTCTGCGCAAGTGTCAATTTAGGCTTGCCGACCGCACGCAGAAAGACACCACCCTCTACCACTTCGACCTTGATCGGTAACCCCAGCGCGAAACGTGCCGCCTTGGCCACGGGTGCTGTGATGCGCACGGCAAGGCCGTTGCCCCACTCTTGAATGGTTTGGTCTGCTGTTACGTTGGTAGTCATGACTGGCCTTCGAAATGTTGATACGAGTATATACGTAAAGCCACACTTCTGATCAACACGCGAAACGCAATTTTTGGCTACTGAACCCGCCCATAGGTGTCTTCCAGGCGCACTATGTCGTCCTCACCCAGGTACGAACCCGACTGCACTTCGATAATTTCCAAAGGCACTTTGCCGGGGTTGCGCAGGCGGTGCACCTGGCCCAGGGGGATGTAGGTGCTTTGGTTTTCGCTAAGCAGGATGACCTTGTCGCCGTTGGTGACCTCGGCCGTGCCGCTGACGACCACCCAGTGCTCTGCGCGGTGGTGGTGCATTTGCAAGCTGAGGGTGGCGCCGGGCTTGACCACGATGCGTTTGACCTGGAAGCGTTCACCGTTGTCCACACTGTCGTAGGTGCCCCAGGGGCGCGCCACATGGCGGTGGTGCTGGGCCTGGGGCACGCCCGCGGCCTCTAGCTGGGCGACCACGGTTTTGACTTGCTCGGCGTGCGCGGCGTCGGCCACCAGGAGGGCGTCTACGGTGTCGATGATGAGCAGGTTGGAAGTACCCAACGCGACCACGGGGCGGTGCGGGGCGTGGATGAAGGTGTTGGTGGAGTGGACGGTGTGGCCCTGGCCGTGGACGCGGTTGCCAGAGGCGTCGGGCGCAGTGAGGTCGGCCACGGCGTTCCAGCTGCCAACATCGCTCCAGGCGGCAGTAAAGGGGAGCACGGCGACGTTGGCGGCTTTTTCCATGACGGCGTAGTCAATGCTGTCAGACCGGCAGGCGGCAAAGGCGGTCTGCCCCAGGCGGCGGAAGTCGCCATCTGCCGCTTGGGCGGCCACGGCCTGCTGGCACGCGGCCAATATGTCGGCTGCATGCGCCTGGAGCGCGCTCAGCAGGGTGCTGGCCTGGATCAAAAAGATTCCGGCGTTCCAGAAGTGGCCGCCGGCCAGCAGCAATTCTTGGGCGCGGGAACCGTTGGGTTTTTCGATAAAGCACTGCACGGCGTGGGCCGCGCCCTGCCCTGCCAGTGCCGCACCCTGCTGGATGTAGCCATAGGCGGTGCTGGGGAACGAGGGCTGCACGCCAAAGGTGACGATGGAGCCCGCCTGTGCTGCTGCCACGCCGGTGCGGATGGTGGCAGCGAAGGCTTGCGCGTCGGGGATGTGGTGGTCTGCGGGCAGAAACAGCAGCAAGGCGTCTGGCGCGGCGTTGAGTGCAGCCACAGCCATGGCGGCTGCGGTGTTGCGGGCCACGGGCTCCAGCAGGATGGTGCATTGCACACCAGCCGCGGTGGCGCACGACTGCACCAGGAAGCGGTGGTCTTCGGCAGCGACGATGAGTTGCTCAGGGTTGAGCAGCTTGGCGCGCTCCAGCGTGAGCTGCAGCAGGCTCTTGCCCTGAATCAGGGGCACAAACTGTTTGGGCAGTGCTTTGCGTGAAAGCGGCCACAGCCGGGTGCCGCTGCCACCACACATGATGACGGGGATGATGGTGCTGGCTGGCGCTACGCGCTCTGTTGAATGCATGAAGAATTCCCTTTGGTGAACGGCACAAAGCGTATCACGCCGGGTGCAGGCACATGGCACCACACGTTAAGATGAACGCCTGAGTTTACGGGCAGGGCAGCATGGTGTTTAGCGGATGGTCTGGCAGGCGATGGGTGTGGTGCATGGCGGCAGCTTGCTTGCTGTGGGCTGCCGCGTGGCCAGGGCGTGCCGGGCTGGTGGATTTTTCAGAGAACCTTTTGGCCTATGTGGCCAAAAAATGGGGCCGAGAAGCCACACCGCGCCTGATGGTGTGGCAGCGCC
>JBAWYQ010000226.1:0-6245 GCA_037143475.1 Burkholderiales bacterium
CTGGCCAGTGTGCCGTACTCCTGCGTGCAGGTGCCGATGCGGGCGTAGACAGCGGCGCGCGGCGCGCCGGCCAGATCCCGGGCGAGGGCGCGTATCGTGTCGGCGGTGATGCCACAGCGTGCGGCCACGGCTTCGGGTGTGAAGGGCGCAACAGCGAGTTCTACTTCGGCCAAGCCTTTGACCCAATCAGCCACCGCGCCCAGTTTCACCAGCCCCTCGGCGAACAGCGTGTTGACCATGGCGGCCAGCAAAAACACATCAGAGTTCGGGCGGATGAAGTGGTGGGCATCGGCCACCGCAGCGGTCTCGGTGCGGCGCGGGTCAATGACGACCAGTCTGCCGCCGCGTGCCTGCAGCGCTTTGGCCTTGCCTTTGAAGTCGGGCACCGTCCACATGCTGCCATTGCTCACCAGAGGGTTGGCGCCCAGCACCAGCAGATAGTCGGTGCGGGTAATGTCGGGCAGGGCCACCGATAGCCAGTGGCCAAACATCAGGCCGCTGGCGAGTTGCTTGGGCATCTGGTCCAGCGTGGAGGCAGAAAACACGTTTTTGGTGCCCAGGGCGCGGGCCAGTTTGCCAAAGTAAGTGAGCAAGCCGATTTTGTGGGCCGAGGGGTTGCCCACTACCACCGCAGTGGCGTTGCGCCCGTGCTGCGCCATCAGCGGCGGCAAGCGGCGCGCGATCTCGGCATAGGCATCATCCCAGGTCGCTTCTTCAAAGACGCCGTTGCGCTTGATCAGCGGTGTGCGCAGACGGTCCGGGTCTTCGTGCAGGTCTTTCAGGGCCACGCCCTTGGGGCAGATGTAGCCGGCGCTAAATACGTCGGCCTCGTGCCCGCGGATGCTGATGACCTTGCCGGCCTGGACCTTGATTTCCAGCCCGCAGCAGGCTTCGCACAGGGGGCAGATGCGTTGGTGGGTGGTGGTGTCGGTCATGGGTTCCTTGGGGCGAAGCGATGTGTTAAAACCATTGTGCCGTGTCGCCGCAATGGGCGCTGGCGCCAACATGACAACCCCAAACAACGCCCAGCCACTGCCCACCCCCCTCGAGCCGCCGACTGGCCTGAAGCAGCGTCTGCACCCCGACATCCTCAAGCTCGGGCTGGTCAGTTTCTTGACCGATCTGAGCTCCGAGATGGTGTTTTCGGTGTTCGCCATTTTCTTCACCACCGTGGCGGGGGCATCGGCATCGTTGTTGGGATTGGTCGAAGGCTTGGCAGACTTTTCGGCCTCGTCGTTGAATTACCTGGCGGGCTGGTTATCAGACCGGGGTGGCAAGCGCAAGATTTTCGCCATTGCCGGGTATGGCTTTTCCACAGTAGCCAAGACGATTTTGCTGGTCAGCACGTCCATCGTGGGGTTGAGCCTGTTTCGGGTTATCGAGCGGTTAGGTAAAGGCTTTCGTGGCCCGCCGCGCGACGCCTGGTTGTCGTCCATTGCCCCCAAAAACAAGCGCGGTTATGCGTTTGGTGTGCACAAGGCGCTGGACAAAGCCGGTGCGGTGCTGGGTCCGCTGGTCGCCTATGCGCTGCTGTCGTGGCTGGGCGAAACGCCCGAGGGTTACCGCATGCTGTTCTGGGTGGCATTTGTTCCAGCTGTGCTGGCTGTCGTGGTGCTGGGGTTTATTCAGGACAAACCGGGTACCAGCCATGCCCGTGAGAGTGTGGTCGACAACTGGAAATTGCTCAGCCCGGGTTTCAAGCGGTTCCTGCTTCCGGCCGGCATCTTTGCGTTGGGGTATTTCAGCCTGGGCTTCTTGCTGCTCAAGGCCCATGCCGTGGGGTTCAGCGCCAGTCAGATCGTGCTGTTGTATGCCTTGTTCAACGCCACCTGCGTGATGGCGGCGCCCCTGGCGGGCAAGCTGGGCGATGCCGTGGGCCGTGGCCGTGTCGTGTTGCTGGGCTATGCGCTGTATGGCTCCATCAGTCTGGCACTGGTGTTTGCCAGCAGCCGATGGGAAATCATCGCGGTGTTTGCGTTTTATGGACTCTTCTACGCCGTTGAAGATTCCCAGAGCAAGGCCCTGATTGCCGACCTGGAGCACGATCGCCGTGCAACCGCCATGGGGGCCTACAACTTTGTAACCGGATTGCTCTACTTGCCTGCATCGCTGATCGCAGGTGCATTGTGGACGGTTGCGCCCGAGATGGCGTTTGGTATGGCGGCCCTGCTCTCATTGGTGGCCATGGGCACGTTTGTCGTCATGCGACCGGGCAGTATCAGTCCGCAGTAACACGGATCTGGACCAACCTGCGCCCATCAGACGTGCCGGCGCTGCTGTAACTGCCTGACCGCGCCACGTTTCCGCTGGTGGCAATGGTGATCCACTGGTTCAGCTGCGCAGTCACGGTGGTGCTGTAGCGTTGGCGTGCGGTGGTGGGGAGGTCCGGGCCGGTGCGCTCCTCTACGGCCGACGATTGCACTTCAATTTCGACCTTCACGGCTTGTTTGCCGCCTGGCCAGTGTGGAGTGACGGTGAAGCTCTGGCCCGACTCCATCCAGGTCATGGCTTGCGTCACGCCACCGGCGCTGCTGCTGGCCGATGCGCTGGCTGCACTGAGGGTGGCACTTTGCGATTCGATCTTTTGTACCCACTGCATGGGCATGGACTGGTTGATTTGCAGGCTGGCCTTTTCACCACTGCGCACCCGCACCTGCTGCGCAGCAAAGTCCACCGCGCGGTTGGCGGTGCCCACGCTGTAGGCACCGCTCGCCGGACTGGGGTTGTCTTGTTCACCGTCTTTCACCTGGCGCAGTTCTATGGTCAGGTCGCGTGCAATCTCCCGCACGGCTTCGCGCTTGGGTGTCTGAGCCCACGTTGACAAGGGTGTCATACATGCCACAGCTGCGGCGACTATCAAGGTCTTAAAAAAAGCAAATCGCATTGTCGAGCCCCTTGCTACAGGTCAAATGGAGATGGGATCAGGCGCCTATTTCAGCATGACTCCTGCCTTTTTGGTTCTATCATTGTGCCAACAGGAGTAAATCATGAGAAGTCAAGTTAGTGTCACCTTTAAAAACATTCCCCCGGTACGTATAGAACTCGGTCCCGAGCAGGCGTTGGATCGTGAAGCAGCCCGCCAATGGCTGGACACGCAGTTCACCGAAATGGACTGTGAGCCCCTGCGCGCTACGGGCAAACTGCTGATGGCCGATCGCGTGGTGGTCGTGGCGCAAGCGGCCGGTCCAGCCAAGTTTGCCGATCCTGCATGGGCGCTGGCCTTTGCCCAGTCAGCCAGCGCTGTGCTGGGCAAGCAGGTGATCAATGTCGATGCGGATGCACTCAGCATCACGTATTGACCCGCCGCATTTCGATTGAAAGAGTAGCTGGCATGAAGATCCGCAGTTTTGTCACTGTGATGGCTCTTGTTGGCAATCTCTGTGCGGCCCAGGCGGCAACTCCCGAGTGCTCACGCTCCTACACCCTCGCATTGCACGACCACGGGCTGTTGTACTCGGCCGCTACCGATAGCGGTATTGACAAAGATGTTTCAGACGAATTGGTTCGGCGCAGCGGATGCAAAGTCACGGTCAGCCTGATGCCGCGATCCCGCATATGGCAGCTCATTGAATCCGGTGCGCTGGATTTCAGCCTGTCGGGCATTACCAATGCAGAACGCGACAAGTTCGCATCCTTTGCCTGGTATTTCAGCAACAAATACTATTTGCTGGTACGCAAAGACTCGGGTGTGCGCAACCTGGCTGATTTTGAGCGCAATGACCAATTGAAGCTTGGCACCATACGCAGTTTTCGGTACAGCGAAACAGCCAATCAACTGGTTGACCGTCTGCAAACCGGTAATCGGGTCAGCCAGGGCGGTGGTCTGGCGCCGTTGTACCAAACATTGATGCTCAACGCCATTCAGGGCATGATCATCGAGCCCTTCGACTTTCCGGCGCTGGAGGAAGCCAGGATTCGCGACATCACCAGCATTGTTGAATTCAATGATCCCTCGGTTCCCCATGGCCTGATCATGTCGAAAAAAGCGCTGACGCCAGCCGAGCAGGAGCACTGGCGTGCACTGGTCAACGCGATGCGTGCGGATGGCAGCCTGCAACGCATTTTCGGAAAATATTTCAAACCGGACCTGGCTGCCGCTTTGGTCAATTTCTAGTCGTTGCCGTGACAAGTGCTCGCAGCGTTCAAACCGCAATCGGTTTACGTCTGTTGCCATGGCTGGTTTTGGTGGCTACTTTGTCGGTAACCTGGATCGTCTGGGACCATGAGCGACAAAGCGCCCGCTATGCGCTGCACGCACAATTCGACTTTGCGCTCAAAGAGACCGTCAGCCGGATCGAGCAGCGTGCCGCTGCCTACGAGCAAATGTTGCGCGGCGTGCAAGGCGTGCTGGCAACCACCGATCTGAACAACCAGGCCTCCATTCATCGGTACGTTGACGCGTTGCAGCTCGATGCCAACTTCGCCGGCGTCAAGGTCATCGGAATTGTCCAGCGGGTACCCATGCAGGACAAGGCGGCCCACACCGCTGCAATGCGCAAGGCAGGTCTGCCTACCTATGCCATTTACCCCGAGAGTACCGGGCCGCTGTATGCGCCAATAGTCCAGCGTGAGCCCTCGTTCGGCAACACGGGGGCTCCATTGGGGCTCGATGTTTGGCAGGACCCCGTTCGTCGGGTGGCGCTGGAGGCCGCGCGTGACTCTGGCATGGCGGCTATTTCCGGCAAGCTACGCCTGGCCATTGACCGGCAGGCAGATGCGCTACCCGGGTTCGTGATGTATTTGCCGGTCTTTGCAAGCGACCTGCCGCACGACAGTGTTGCCCAGCGGCGCGCGAATCTCATTGGTTGGGTTTATGCAGCCTTTCACGTCAACGACTTCATGGCCAGTCTGTACGGCAAGCAGTCGCCCGGACTTTCGATGGCTATCTACGATGGCGTTGACACCAACGAATCTACGCTCCTGTACCGAACCGCCGATGGCGTAGGTGGGCCCGCTTCGAGACGGACTGTAGCTTTGAGTGCCAGCGAGTACATGGTCGTTGCTGGCCACAGCTGGACGCTTTCCCTGGCTTCCTTGCCAGAATTCGGAGCGCGGACTGGCCAGGATGCAACAAATGTGACCGCGGTAGCAGGCGCGGCCCTGAGTTTTGCATTGGCGGTGCTGGTTTGGTTGATGGTCAATGGGCGAACGCGAGCCCTGCGTTTGGCCGCTGCCATGACCGAGGAGCTGCGTGAGATGGCGCAACACGACCCTCTAACCGGCCTACCCAATCGTGCGTTGTTCAGTGACCGTTTGAATCAGGAACTGGCCCGCGCCAAACGCGAAAGTACCCGTTTCGCTGTGATTTTTCTTGACCTTGATGAATTTAAGCCCGTCAACGACAACTTTGGTCACGCAATTGGTGATCAACTGCTACAGCAGGTGGCACTGCGTTTGCAAAGCGCCATTCGTGCTGTCGACACGGTAGGGCGCATTGGTGGGGATGAGTTCGTCATTCTGGTCGCTGGATTGAGCGGCAAAGATTTCGTTCTCACCTTGACTGAAAAAATCAACCAATCGTTGCGGCAAGTGTTTGTGGTTGATGGCCACGAAATGCATATTTCCGCAAGTCTTGGGTTTGCCGTGTACCCCGAGGACGGCGGCGACGAACTCACCCTGACCCGGTGTGCGGATGACGCGATGTACCGCGTGAAGAGCCGTGGTCAGGCGGGCATCAATCGTGCCAATAGTGCACCTTCATAGCGCGCATCCAACGGTATGCGCACCTGTAGTGGACTGCCGGGTGCCACTGCGATAGTTTCACCGTCCAGGTTGCGCATCTGCTCCAGCGTAACGACATGGTTGCCGCTGGGGTGAATTACCTCAATCTGGTCGCCCACCAGAAATTTGTTTTTGACCTCCACCTCGGCCCAACCGTCGGTTACCGTGCGCACTTCGCCGACAAAGTGGCTGTGGCCGATGTCGGAGTGGCCGCTCTCGTAATTTTGATAGTCCTGTGAGGGGCGGCGCTCTAAAAAACCGCTGGTGAAGCCCCGGTTGGCCAAACCCTCAAGTTCAGTAATCAGTTTTGGATTGAAAGGGCGTCCTGCAACCGCATCGTCAATGGCTTTTCGGTAGGTTTGTGCGGTGCGGGCCACGTAGTACAGGCTCTTGGTGCGGCCTTCTATCTTCAGCGAGTCCACCCCAATTTTGACAAGCCGCTCCACATGCTCCACGGCGCGCAGGTCCTTGCTGTTCATGATATAGGTGCCGTGCTCGTCTTCCATGATGGGCATGAGCTGACC
>JBAWYQ010000227.1:0-6236 GCA_037143475.1 Burkholderiales bacterium
GGTGCAGTCGGGGCGGGGGTCGGGGTCGCGTTGGGGCGCTGGCTCTTGGCTGCGCTTGGGCTGAAGAGCTCACGAATCAAGGCCAGCTTGGGAGGAACGCCCGGATTGGAGGCATCGAGTTGCAATGCCTTGTTGTACGCCTGGCTGGCCAGTTTTGCATAAACATCACCCAGGTTTTCGTGGGCAGTCGCGTAACTGGGATTGGTTCGAATCGCCATTTCCAGCGCGGTGCGGGCTTTGTCAAACTGGCTTTGCCCTGCGTATAGGACCGCCAGGTTGTTGTAGGGCTCGGGTAGTTCCGGAAAGTCTTCCGTCAATCGAGTGAAGGTTGCAATGGCGTCTGTAGTTTTACCAGAGTCGCGCTGAATGACACCCTTGAGAAACCGCATCTGCGGATCGCGCGGTTTGGTCGTTAGATACTGGTCGGCTTTGGTTAGTGCATCTGCTAACTTGCCTGTGCGAACCAGTTGGGAGACGTCGGAGTATTCATCGGCATGCGCCACGGAAAACACCAAGGCGGCGGCTAAGCCTAGCAGTCGCAGGGGGCCAAGTACTGTTAAACGGAAGTGCGTCATAAAGCTTTCAGATTCTCAGGCATGGAAATAGGCCCTCTGGAAGGGGCTTTATACTGCTGTGAATTGTAGCTGAGGGGTGGAAGCGCCCCGTTGGCTTAAGACCGAGATTTACCCTTACAAGATCAGTACCAGAGACGCCATTGCCGGGAGTAAAAGACCTTGCGCGATGGTAACGAAATACCCATGAGTTTGCGCATATACAACACGCTGTCGCGTGCGCTTGAGCCATTTACCCCAATTGAAGCCGGCCATGTGCGTATGTACGTGTGCGGTATGACCATCTACGACTTGTGTCATATTGGGCACGCCCGCATGATGATGGCTTTTGATGTGGTGCAGCGTTGGCTCAAGTTCAGTGGTATGCAAGTGACCTATGTGCGCAACATCACCGATATTGATGACAAGATCATCCGGCGTGCGGTCGAGCGCGGAATCACCATTCGGGCATTGACCGACGAGATGATTGCGGCCATGCATCAGGACATTGGTGCCCTGGCCATCGAGCCGCCGAGCCTGGAGCCGCGAGCCACAGAGTTTGTTCCCGAGATGCTGTCCATTATCAAAATATTGGAGCAAAAGGGGTTGGCCTATCAGGCTACTAACGGCGACATGAATTACTCGGTGCGTAAATTTCCGGGTTATGGAAAGTTGTCTGGAAAATCGCTGGATGAACTGCGTGCGGGCGAACGCGTGGCCGTGCAGGACGGCAAGGAAGACCCGTTGGACTTTGTTTTGTGGAAGTCGGCCAAGGAGACTGAGCCCGAAGACGCAAAGTGGGATAGCAACGCATTGGGGTATTCGTTTGGCAAGGGGCGTCCTGGTTGGCATATCGAGTGCTCGGCCATGAGTTGCCGGACACTGGGAGATACTTTTGATATTCATGGTGGTGGTGCAGATTTGCAGTTCCCGCACCATGAAAACGAAATCGCCCAGAGCGAGGGTGCTACTGGCAAACCGCTTGCCAACTTCTGGGTACACAACGGGTTTGTACGCGTGGACAACGAAAAAATGTCCAAATCCTTGGGAAACTTTTTCACTATCCGTGACGTGCTGCGTCAGTACGATGCCGAGACCGTTCGGTTTTTCCTGATTCGAACCCACTACCGCAGCGCATTGAATTACAGCGATGCCCATTTAGACGACGCCCGCATGGCGCTCAAGCGCATATACACGGCTCTCGATCTCGTGCCCGCACAAGCGATGGATTCGATTGACTGGAGTAATCCATTTGCGGCGCGTTTCAAGGCTGCCATGGACGAGGACTTTGGGACTCCGGACGCCGTGGCTGTGTTGTTTGACCTGGCCACTGAAGTGAATCGCACACAGTCGGTAGAAGCTGCAGGCCTGCTGCGTGCGTTGGGATCTTGCCTTGGCTTGTTGCAGGGCGACCCGAAGGTCTTTTTGCAGGCAGGTTCTGCGCTAGACGAGCCGGCTATTTTGCAGCGCATTGAAGAGCGCGCAGCTGCCAAGGCGGCCAGGGATTTTGTCCTCGCGGACAGCATTCGCAAGAGTCTTCTGGAGCAAGGCATCGCGCTCAAAGACTCGGTGTCTGGCACCAGTTGGGAAGTACTCAAATGATGGCGATCGTAAAGAACCCGGACAGCGGGAAGCAGACCCCGCAATTTTGGGATGAGGCCTGCAAGCACCTAGTCAAGAAAGACCGGGTGATGAAGCGCCTGATACCTCAGTTTGGGGACGCTTGCCTCGAAACCCGTGGCGATGCTTTCGTTACCTTGGCGCGCAGCATTGTGGGTCAACAAATTTCGGTCAAGGCGGCGCAAACCGTGTGGGATCGATTTTCGTTGTTGCCACGCAAGATGACCCCTGGCAATGTACTCAAGCTCAAAGTTGATGACATGCGCGCTGCCGGATTGAGTGCGCGTAAAGTGGAGTATCTGGTTGATTTGGCTTTGCACTTTGATAATGGTGCCCTGCACGTGAATGCGTGGGATACCTCGAGCGATGATGAGATCGTGGCCGAATTGATCGCCATACGCGGTATTGGTCGCTGGACCGCCGAGATGTTTTTGATTTTTCATTTGATGCGTCCGAATGTGCTCCCGTTGGACGATGTGGGGCTGATCAACGGAATCAGCAAAAATTATTTTTCGGGCGATTTGGTTAGCCGCAGTGACGCGCGTGAGGTGGCTGCCGCATGGGCACCGTACTGTACCGTGGCAACTTGGTATATTTGGCGCTCGTTGGACCCCGTGCCGGTGGAATATTGAAACCTTGTGGGTTGCGTTGGCGCGATGCGCAGTAGCTGCCCTCAACCGAAAAGGATGTGACCATGGCCAAAAAAACATTTCTGGATTTTGAGCAACCCATTGCTGAACTCGAATCCAAGATCGAAGAGTTGCGTTATGTGCAAAACGAGTCTGCGGTGGATATTTCCGCCGAAATTGAACAACTCAGCAAAAAGAGCCAGCAACTCACCAAAGATATTTACACGGATTTGTCTCCATGGCAGATTACAAAAATTGCGCGCCATGCAGAGCGGCCCTACACGCTGGATTACATCAATGAGCTGTTCACCCACTTCGTTGAATTGCATGGTGACAGGCATTTTTCAGACGATCTGAGCATCGTGGGTGGGTTGGCTCGTTTCAATGGCACGCCGTGCATGGTGCTGGGTCACCAAAAAGGGCGCGACACCAAAGAACGTGGCTTGCGCAACTTTGGCATGAGTCGGCCCGAGGGGTATCGCAAGGCGCTGCGCCTGATGAAGCTGGCTGAGAAGTTCAAACTGCCGGTGTTCACATTCGTCGACACGCCAGGCGCCTACCCTGGCATTGATGCTGAAGAGCGTGGCCAATCCGAGGCTATTGGGCGCAACATCTTTGAGATGGCCCAACTGGAGGTTCCTATCATCACCACCATCATCGGTGAGGGCGGCTCCGGTGGCGCTTTGGCGATTTCGGTTGCTGACCAGTTGATCATGCTGCAGTACTCCATCTACGCTGTCATTAGCCCGGAAGGATGCGCCTCCATTCTCTGGAAGACCTCTGACAAGGCCTCCGACGCGGCGGAAGCCATGGGCATTACGGCCCACCGACTCAAAGCGCTGGGGGTGATCGACAAGATCGTGAATGAGCCGGTGGGTGGCGCGCACCGTGATCACAAACAGGCTGCTGCGTTTTTGAAACGTGCACTGGCGGACGCGTATCGCCAAATCAGCGACTTGAAGGTCAAGGAGTTGGTGGATCGCCGATATGAGCGTTTGCAAAGTTACGGGCGTTTTACTGACACCAAGGCGTCTGGCCGTTAGGCCACAGTGACTTGTTCGGTCGACGATGCGCTGAAGGGGTTTAGCCCAGAATTTCCTCTGGCTGTGGCATTGAGCGGTGGCGCCGATTCGGTTGCGTTGCTGCTGGCATGTGCCGAAAAGTGGCCAGGGCAGGTTGTGGCATTGCATGTCAATCATGGCTTGCAAAGTGCCGCTGCAGAATTCGAAGCCTACTGCCAAACCGTCTGCCGCCAGTTGAATGTGCCTCTTCTGGTGCAGAAGATAGATGCTGGCAAGCAGTTGGGGCAAAGCCCGGAAGACGCTGCCCGGCAAGCGCGCTACAAGGCATTTTCTTCTGCAGCCCTCGTGGAATATGCGCAGTACGCTATTAAATCAATAGCGGTTGCCCAGCATGCCGATGACCAGATTGAAACCCTGCTGCTGGCACTGAGCCGGGGCTCAGGGCTGGCGGGTCTAAGCGCCATGCCCGCCTACTGGCGGCGCGACGGTTTGCATTACCACCGGCCATTCCTTCAGGTAGCGGGTGCTGACATTCGACGTTGGTTGGTCGCGCGAGGTATGCCTTTTGTGGAGGATCCGACGAACTCGGACGAAAAGTTCACCCGCAACCGTATACGGGCGCGCATCATGCCAGCCCTGCGCTCGGCTTTTCCCAATTTTTTGGACGCATTTGCTCGCAGCGCGTCGCATGCCGCACAGGCCCAGCAGGTATTGGATGAGATGGCCTTGCAGGATTGCCAACGGGTGGCGCGAGCCGAAGACGGTTTGCTACTGATCAAGCTACTTCAGTCGTTGAGTCGCGCACGCCAGGCCAATGCATTGCGGTTTTGGCTGAAAAGCCGATTTCAAACGATTCCCAGCACAGCCCAACTAAACGAGTTGCTTGACCAGATCCAAGTTTGCACGACGCGAGGCCACAGAATCCATATCAAAGTAGGAGCCGGGTTTGTCCAACGGGTAGGTGCGATATTGAATTGGTACAATCCCTAGGTTTTGCTTCAAAAAATCTGATTTCATGGCATTGATTGTTCACAAATACGGCGGCACGTCGATGGGTTCTACCGAGCGCATCCGCAATGTTGCCAAACGCGTAGCCAAATGGGCGCGCGCAGGTCACCAGATGGTAGTGGTTCCATCGGCCATGAGTGGCGAGACCAATCGCCTGTTGGGTTTAGCCAAAGAACTGGCGCCTGCCAAGCAGGGACACGCCTACGGCCGCGAGCTCGATATGCTCGCCGCCACCGGTGAACAGGCTTCGTCGGCGTTGCTGGCCATTGCGCTTCAGGCGGAGGGCATGGAGTCCGTCAGTTACGCGGGCTGGCAGGTGCCGATTCGTACCAACAACGCCTACACCAAGGCCCGTATTGAGTCGATTGACGACGCCCGCGTGCGCGCCGACTTGACTCAGGGCAAAGTGGTGATCGTGACCGGCTTTCAGGGCGTCGATGATCAAGGCAATATCACCACCTTGGGTCGCGGGGGGTCTGACACGTCTGCTGTGGCAGTTGCCGCTGCCATGAAGGCTGCGGAATGCCTGATCTACACCGATGTGGATGGCGTGTACACCACCGACCCTCGTGTCGTTGCTGAAGCGCGTCGTTTGACGACGGTCAGCTTTGAGGAAATGCTGGAAATGGCCTCCATGGGTTCCAAGGTGCTACAGATTCGCTCGGTCGAATTTGCCGGCAAATACAAGGTTCCGTTGCGCGTTTTGAGCAGCTTTACCGATTGGGATATTGACATCAACGAGGAAGCCAAATCCGGCACTCTGATTACTTTTGAGGAAGACGAGAAAATGGAACAAGCCATTGTTTCTGGCATCGCATTTAACCGTGATGAGGCCAAGATTTCTGTGATGGGTGTACCCGATAAGCCAGGTATCGCTGCCCAGATTCTGGGTGCTGTGGCCGACGCCAATATTGAAGTCGACATGATCATTCAGAATCTGAGCAAAGACGGTAAGACCGACTTCAGCTTCACCGTCAATCGAGGGGAATACGCGAAGACGGTTGATATGCTTAAAACCAAGGTTTTACCCAGCCTGGGCGCTGAAGAGGTGGTTGGTGACACCAAGATATGCAAGGTTTCCATTGTGGGCATTGGTATGCGCAGTCACGTTGGCATTGCGAGCCGCATGTTCCGCGTCCTGAGTGAAGAAGGCATCAATATCCAGATGATCTCCACCTCTGAAATCAAGACGTCTGTCGTCATTGACGAGAAGTACATGGAACTGGCGGTGCGTGCCTTGCATAAAGCTTTTGACCTGGATCAGCCACCGCGCTGAAAAGTACTTCGAGTCGTGCGATAATGTGGCTCGTTTAGGAATCGTGACCGAGTGGCCGAAGGTGCTCCCCTGCTAAGGGAGTATGGGGTGTAGAGCCTCATCGAGAGTTCGAATCTCTCCGATTCCGCCA
>JBAWYQ010000228.1:0-6226 GCA_037143475.1 Burkholderiales bacterium
TGATCAGTTGGGGACAGAGCTGCGCTGCGCTACGGTCTGTCCCGCAAGGTTTCATATTTCGATTTTGGAACCCAGTTCCACCACCGAATTGTTGGGCAGGTTCAGGAAGTCGGCAGCACCACTGGCGTTGTGGTGCATTTGTGCGAACAGCTTTTCGCGCCAGTGCGACATGCCATCGCCGATGGTGGGAACCACGGTATCGCGTGACAGGAAGTAGCTCGTGGTCATCGTGTTCATCTCGCAGCCTCGTCCTTTGATCTGCTGAAGTGCCTTTGGAACATCGGGGTCGTTCTTGAAACCGTAATTCAGCACTACTTGCCAGCAGTCATGGCCGAGCGAGTCAATTTCAAGGCGCTTGCCCAAACCAATCCAGGGCACTTCGTGGTTGCGCACGGTCACAAACAAATTGTTGTTGTGCAGCACCTTGTTGTGTTTCAAGTTGTGCAGCATGGCGTTGGGTACTGTGCCCACCTCGGCGGTGAGGAACACGGCAGTACCCTCCACGCGGGCTGGCGGACTGACGAATACCGCCTCCAGAAAGCTGGGCAGGTCAATGGCATCGGCGCGCAACTTTTCATTGAGCAGGCGCCGGCCGTCTTTCCAGGTCAGCATCAGGGTAAAGATGGCACCGCCGATGGCGAGCGGAAACCAGCCACCGTCAAACAGCTTGAGCAGGTTGGAGGCCCAGAAGGCAAAGTCCACGACAAAGAAAAAACCGGTTGCGCCAATGCACAAAGCCAACGGGTAGTTCCAGCTATAGCGAATCACGTAGAACGTCAGTATGGTGGTAATCAGCATGTCGGTGCACACGGCAATGCCGTAGGCCGCAGCCAGATTGCTGGAAGAACGGAACATCACGACCGCCAACACGATCAGAACGAAAAGTCCCCAGTTCACAAACGGCAGGTAGATCTGGCCGGTATCTTTCACACTGGTGTGCTGCACCTGCAAGCGGGGCAAGTAGCCCAACTGGATCACCTGCTTGGTGACAGAAAAGGCACCGGTGATCAGCGCCTGCGACGCAATCACGGTGGCCATGGTCGCCAGCGCAACCAGTGGCATCAGCGCCCAGTCCGGCGCCATCATGAAAAACGGGTTTTTGACCGCTTCAGGGTTATCCAATAACAAGGCGCCCTGGCCGAAGTAGTTGAGCGTGAGCGCGGGCATGACGATGGCAAACCAGGCTATGCGGATAGGTTTCTTGCCAAAGTGCCCCATGTCGGCATACAGGGCCTCACCACCGGTCACGCACAACACGACCGCGCCCAGGATGATGAAGGTGATGCCCGGCTGGTTCCAGATGAAGTTCAGCGCGTAGAAGGGGTTGATGGCCAGCAAAATGCTGGGCCGGTCCGCAATGTGCACCGCACCCAACACGGCAATGCAGGCAAACCACACCAGCGTAATGGGGCCAAAAAACTTGCCAATGCCCGTGGTGCCCCTCTTTTGCACCATGAATAGGCACAGCAGAATGACCAGGGTGATGGGAATGATGAACCGATGCAGGGCGGGAGATATGACCTCCATGCCTTCGACTGCCGACAACACCGAAATCGCGGGGGTGATGACCCCGTCGCCATAGAACAGGCAAGTGCCGAAAATGCCGACCAGCAACAGGATGCGGCGCAGTTCCGGGCGGTCCTTTACGGACACCGACGCCAGGGCCAGCATGGCCACCAACCCCCCCTCTCCGTGGTTGTCCGCACGCAGCACCAGCGACACATACTTGAGGGACACGATAACGGTCAGTGTCCAGAAAAAGATCGACAAAATTCCGTAGACGTTGTCGGGCGTAAAAGGGACATGGCCAGAGCCAAAGACTTCCTTGACCGCGTAGAGGACACTGGTTCCGATATCGCCGTACACCACGCCGATGGCGCCCAGAGTTAGCGCCGGTAGAGTCGATTTGGATGCTGACACAAGTTCACCCGGCTTCTGTTTGGCGCGGGTTCCATTTCATTTGGGATCGCTATTTTGCGCCTCCAGCCATGGCATGCAAGTACCGCAGAGACCATTTCCAATGAATTGATAAACATGTTGCAATGCAACAACTCGCAATGCACCGACAGGAAGTTGTAAGAATTTGCCGCCGGCGGCGCCCGGTTGTGGTCAGCACGGGAACCCGTCCGTCAGTCGTAGCGCTCTGCGTCCGGATCGGTGGCTTCGAGCTCGTAACTAGACGCCAACATGGCCAAGCGGCCTATGACTCCGTACATGTAAAACCGGTTGGGTGCACTGGCGCCAGGTTTTATTCCGGGTTGAGGTAAGTGCGTACTCTCGGCAAATGCCAATGGAACAAAGCTGGAGCCCGGGGCGCTGAGATTCTCGTCCACCTTGCGCTCGGCGTGCACGCGGTAAAAACCGCCCACCACGTAACGGTCCATCATGTAGACCACGGGCTCGGCCACCGCGTCATTGACGCGTTCGCTGGTCAACACGCCCTCCTGGAGGATGACATCGTAGACGCTGGAGGCGGCTTTTGCCGCCCCGGCCCGACCCGGCACTTGTTGACGCAGGGCTTCAAGCTCTTTGGAGTCACGTACCGTGAGCACACCCATGCGGGCATCGCCGTTGTCGGCCTTGACCACTACAAACGGCTTTTCCTTGATCCCGTATTCCTTGTGCTTTTTGCGGATCTTGCCCAGCAGGGTATCGACCCGCACGGCCAGGTCCTGCACACCCACATCGGTCGAAAAATCGACCAGGGCGCATTTATCAAACAGCGGATTGATCAGCCAGTGGTCCACGCCAATGAGCTTTCCAAAGCGCTTGGAGACTTCCTCAAAACACTTGGAATGCGTGCTCTTGCGCCGCGTAGTCCAACCTGCCTGCAAGGGCGGCAGCAAGTACTGCTCGTGCAGATCCTCGAGAATTCCGGGAACGCCGGCTCGCAAATCGTTATTGAGCAAAATGGTGCAGGGGTCAAAATTTTTGACGCCAATGCGACCCTTGGTGCGCACCACCGGCTCCAGCGTGATGCTTTCACCATCGGGCAGGTCTATGGTGGTGATTTTCTTGATGTCAGGGCTGATGGAGCCAATGCGCACATTCAAGCCTGCCATATGGAACACCCGGCGCAATTGGGCCAAGTTGCTCAAGTAGGAGGTGCTGGGGACCTGGTTCTCGGGGACGATCAGCAGGTTGCGCGCCTCGGGACAGATTTTCTCAATGGCCGCCATGGCAGCCTGCACCGCCAGTGGCAACATGGACGGCGTCAGAATGTTCCAGCTGTCAGGGAACAGGTTGGTGTCCACGGGCGCGAGCTTGAAACCAGCATTGCGAACATCCACCGAACTGTAGAACGGCGGCGTGTGCTCCATCCACTCGAGTCGGAACCAGCGCTCGATGGCTGGCATGGAGTCCAGAATGCGCTGTTCCAGTTCGTTGATGGGGCCAGTGAGGGCAGTAACGAGATGGGGAACCATGCGGCCCTCTTGAAGGAAATGAAAAGATCAGCTGATTCTAGAAGGTGGGGCCCGAAACACCCGTTGCAAGACCGGCCTGCAAGTTTGACGCCATCAGGTGTCTCAGAGTCGCACCTCACCGTCACCCAGCACCACGTACTTAAGCGAGGTCAAACCTTCAATACCGACCGGGCCACGCGCATGAAACTTGTCGGTACTGATGCCGATTTCCGCCCCGAGGCCGTACTCAAAGCCATCAGCAAAGCGGGTGCTGGTGTTGACCATGACGCTGGCCGAGTCCACTTCGCGCAAAAACCGTTGGGCGTGCATGTGGTCCCGCGTAAGGATGGCGTCGGTGTGGTGGCTCGAGTAGCGGTTGATGTGCGCAATAGCCTCGTCGAGGCCCTCCACCACCTTGACGCTGATGATGGGGCCCAAATACTCCTCATACCAGTCGCTCTCCTGCGCCAGCACCAGCTTGGCAGACGTTGACTGAAGAATTTGCAGCGCAATGGCATCGCAGCGCATTTCTACTCCCTTGGCCGCCAACACGGCGCCGATACGGGGCAAGAACACATCGGCCATGCCACGGGCGACCAGCAGACTCTCGGCCGCATTGCAAGGGCTGTATTTGCTGGTTTTGGCGTTGTCAGCCACCTTGACCGCCATGTCGATATCGCAGGGGTCGTCCACGTAGACATGGCAGTTGCCATCCAGGTGCTTGATAACCGGCACCTTGGCGCCGGCGCTGATGCGTTCGATCAGGCCCTTGCCGCCACGCGGAATAATGACATCCACAAACTGCGGCATGGCGATCAACTGGTCCAGTACAGCGCGGTCGGTGGTTTGCACCAATTGCACCGCATCCAGGGGCAAACCGCTCTCGACCAGCGCCTGTTGCACCAGTTTGGCCAACGCCTTATTCGACTCAATTGCCTCCGAGCCGCCGCGCAAAATGCAGGCGTTTCCGCTCTTGATCGACAGGCTGGCGGCTTCAATGGTGACGTTGGGGCGGCTCTCGAAAATCATGCCGAACACGCCTATCGGCACCCGCATCTGGCCCACGCGGATACCGCTGGGCTGCTGCTTCATGCCAATGATTTCGCCAATCACGTCAGCCATAGCCGCCAGTTGCTCACAACCCTGGGCGCAGGTCTCCAGCACTTGGGGTGTCAACTTGAGCCGGTCCACCATCGGTGCGGCCAGCCCTGCCGCAATGGCGCGGTCCAGGTCTTTGGCGTTGTCGACCTGCAGCCCATCCACATTGGCGCGCAGCAACCCGGCCAACAGGCGCAATGCTCTGTTTTTAGTAGCTGCTGACGCAGCAGCCATGAGGGCAGAGGCCACTTTTGCCTGCGATCCCAAGGTTTGGGTGTATTCGGTGATGTTGAGCGCGTTCATAGCGCGATTTTGGCAGAACTCGTTGCCCGCGCCGACACAGCGCCCGTTCTCAGCGCTGGCGAGCGGCCGCAGCCCCGCCTGCCGGCGCCACTGCACACAGTGCGCACAACTGCAATGCCAGCCGGTGTAGCGCCTGCCAGCCTGAGGCGGGCCAGTCGGGTTGCTTCAGTCCTTTGACGATGCCGTCCACCACATGGGCCGATTGCAGCAACTGCGACAGCGCGGCGTCGGTCAACCTCGGCAGCACGCGTTCAAACAGGCGCTCCTTGGGGCCCCAGACGCGCTGCTCCCGCAGTGCCATGGGCAGCGGTCGGCCCTGGCTCATGGCGTCCTTGACGCGTTTCAGGGCGCGGATGTCTTCACTCAACGTGTAGTGCACCAGCACTTCGGCTTCGCCCTCCGCTTGCAAGCCATCGAGCATGCGCTGCACGCGCAGCGCCTGGCCGCCCAGCACGGCTTCGCTGAGCTTGAAGACGTCATAGCGCGCCACATTCATCACCGCACTCTCGACCTGGTCGAACGACAGCACTCCACCACCTGCATCATCAACGGGGAACAGCAGGCCCAGCTTCTGTATTTCCTGGTGCGCCGCCAGCAGGTTGCCCTCGACCCGATCTGCAAAAAACTGCAGCGTGCGCTGACCCTCTTCACCCGCAACCACGCGCTGGCTCTGTACGGCCAGACGCTGGGCAATCCACTGCGGCAAGGCCGCGCGCTCCACCGGTTCGACCTGCAAGGTCACGCCAGCGCCCTCCAGTGCGGCAAACCAGGCGCTCGATTTGGTCATCTTGTCCATACGCGGCAGCAAGACGATGGTCAGCGTCGCATCGTTGCCCTGCGACATATCGGCCAGTTGTTGCAAGGCGGCGCTGCCGTCCTTGCCCGGCTTGCCAGAGGGGATGCGGATTTCGACAATCTGCTTGTCGGCAAACAGGCTCAACGATCCCCCGCAGGCCAGCACTTCGCTCCAGTCAAAGTGGGCACCGGCCACGGTGTGCGAGGTGCGCTCGGTATAGCCCTGCGCCTTCGCTGCGGTACGTATGGCGTCCAACGCTTCCTGCTGTAGCAGCGGTTCGTCACCGTGCAGGGTGTACAGGCTTTTGAGCCCGCGCTCTAGGTGGTTACCAAGTTGGGCCGCGCCAATTTGCATTCAGGCTCCATCCAGTGTCTTGATGGCAGCCAGTCGTCGAAGCAATTGCTGGAGGAGGTCGCTCTGCATGTCGCGGAACAAAAGCACCTCTTCAGCTTCTTTGGCCAGCACGGCTGACTCGTTGAAGCTGATGTCACGCTGTTGCGAAATCTCGGTGGGTGCAATCAGGTCACGGCCATCCGGCGTGCGCATACGGAACTGGATGCGGATTTTCAACTGGAACTCTCGCACCTGGCCTGAAGCGTTGACGCCGACGACATTCTTCTCACGC
>JBAWYQ010000229.1:0-6124 GCA_037143475.1 Burkholderiales bacterium
TTGAAGTACACGGTCGGCGCGATCTCGCGCAGGTTGCGCAGCGTTTCACCCGTGAGGGCGGGCGTGGGTTTGCCATCATCGATGTAGAGCGTGCCACCGTGGTACAGCACCATGCCGAAGTTGTGGTTGCCACCAAAGGTGTGATTCCAGGGCAGCCAGTCCACCAGCACCAGGGGTTCTTGCGACAGCACCGGCATGCTTTGGGCCATTTGCTGCTGGTTGGCGCACCACATGCTCTGGGTGTTGATCACCGCCTTGGGCAGCTTGGTGGAGCCGCTGGTAAACAGAAACTTCACGATCGTGTCAGGGCCGGTGGCGGTCATGGCGGTTTCCACTTGCTCTGTGGTTGGCGTGGCCACCAGGTCGGCAAATGAGAGGCTGGAGCGACCCTCCAGCGCCCCGCCGCTCAGAACCACTTCCACATCGGCACCCACCGCAGACGCGATCGCCTTGCCATAGCGTGCCGCGTCAGCCGCAAACACCAGACCGGGTGTCACGGTCTTGAGCACATGGCGCAGCTTGTCAAAGTCCTGGCTGATCAGTGAATACGCAGGCGACGTGGGTACAAAGGGCACACCGGCAACCAGACAACCCAGGGCCAACAGCGCGTGCTCCAGGTCGTTCTCAGACAAGATGACCACGGGGCGCTCAACGCTCAGCCCACGGTTGATCAATCCCTGGGCAATGCAGCGCGCGCAGGCCCAGGCCTGGGCGTAACTCACCTTCACCCAATCGCCCGTTCCGCCACCAGACAGCTTTGCACGACGCGCCATGAAGGTGCGCTCAGGCGCGACCTTCACCCAATGTTGCAGCCGATCCGTCATACGGGCAGGAAATTCCTGCAAGGGCTGCTCGGCACGCAGGTAGTGCACGCCGGGAGGGCCGTCGCGCAGGGCGACCCGGGTGACGCCAAACTCCAGCGCCCGGTACTTTGCGTTTGTCATATTTTGTCTCCGGCTATCTATTTTTTATGCCTTCTTGACCTTGTCGGCGCGGCCTTCCAGGAAGGCGCGCACGCGCTCTTTGGCCTCGGGCGCGCTCTGGGCAATCGCCGCCATCATGGCTTCAGTCATAAAGCCCTGGTCTGCCGGCTGCTCCGCAATGCGGGGCAGCACGTGGGTCAGCGCGTAGTTGGTCAATGGCGCGTTCTGGGCGATGCGAACCGCCAGTTCAAACGCCTTGTCAAAGGCAGTGCCGGTCGGCACAAGGTACTGAGCCAGTCCAATGCGCTCGCCGTCAACTGCATTGACCACACGACCGGTCAACATCATGTCCGTCATGCGCGCCGCGCCAATCAGACGCGGTATGCGCACCGAGCCACCGCCACCGACAAAAATGCCGCGCGAGCCTTCAGGCAACGCATAGAACGTGGTGTCATCCGCCACGCGGATGTGGCAAGCACTGGCAAGCTCCAGCCCGCCGCCCACCACCGCGCCGTGCAATGCGGCAATCACCGGAACCGGGCCGTATTGCACGCGCTCCAGCGCGGCGTGCCACATGCGGGAGTGGTACAGGCCCTGGCCGGCATCCCGGTCCTGCAATTCGCTTAAATCTAGCCCCGCGCAGAAGTGGTCACCCTCGCCATCGATGACGGCGGCACGTACGCTGGCGGGCATCTTCTCAAACAGATCCCGTAGCGCCAAAATGAGCGCGTCGTTCAGCGCGTTGCGTTTTTTGCCACGGGTGAGACGGATGACGGCAACTTCCTGTTGCTCGCCTAAAAGTTCGAAGTGGAGGTCTTTATTGCGCATGTTTTCTTTCAGTCGTGATCCAATTATGATTATAAAAAGTAATTAGTTCAAGACCGTTTTTAGCCGTTTTTGTCGGTGTTTACCCTAGTGCAAAGGAAAGTACGAGAGACGGTAGACGGGTCGCTTGGCGCTGCGTGTATTGGGTATTCCGATCGCACTCGTGACGGGTTATTGCAAGCAAACTGACTTTCAGCTTCAAAGACGCCATGGAGTCGCACACGAACGACAGCTTTCGGGTTACCCAATTCATTGCCCGTCAAATGCCGTTTCTGGCGGTCCCATCGGTGCCCATAGCGGCGGCAGTGTCCCTTCAAAGACACACTACCTGTTGGGGCGCGAATATTCGAATATGTGGAGCCACTTCTGCTTGCATTTCGCTAAACTGACGAAAGTCCCGTAACTGTTTGGAGACGTGCAAATGGACAGGCGTTGACCCCGAACCAATCGTAGCTTTGCCTCCTTCTTCGCAGTTGCGATTGCTGCCCATCGCTTTTTGTTGCAAGTTACTGATTGCACTCGCCATGATGAACCGAATTTTTTGTACTGCTCTCATTCTTTTTGCCTTTCCAGCTTTGGCAGACCACGAGTCAGCTGAATCGATACTGGGGCAAGTTAGACAATACGCCCCACGCACATACAAGTTACAGCCTGCACAACGGGTTCGAGAATTACCTGTTAGTCAGACCCATGACACCCAACGCCTTAAAGCAGAACTGGAGACGCTCAGCAAGGGCGTATTTGGGGTAGTTATGTTGGAGAGCGGTGCAATAGTTAGCGAGAATTACGCAAATGGCGCAGACGCCAGTGCACCTGTCAATCTTTACTCAGCTACCAAAAGTCTGACGGCATTGGCAGTTGGTGAAGCCTTGTGCGCAGGAAAGATCAAAAGTCTGGATGACCTAGCTTCTGTCTATGTACCTGCGCTTATCGGGACGGCTTATGGTGCCGCCAGCATTCGCAATTTGCTTGGCTATACCAGTGGCGCAAAAGATCCTGGCGGCACGGGCTATTCAGGCATACATAACAGCGGCGACTTCAGCTCAATGATGCGACAAGAGATTGGACTGATCGATCTCATGAAGAAACACGGTGACCATAGCCAATACAGACAGGGAGATAAATTCATTTACAACGGACTCGACTCTGAATCGCTCAGTCTTGTTGTTCGTGGCGCAACAGGTATGCCACTACCGCAATGGTTTGAAAGCACGGTTTGGCAAAAGGCAGGTGGGGAATATCCCGCCGCCTGGTTCACCGACAACGACGGTAACGGTATTGGCGAGGCGTTAGTCTGGATAACCACGAGGGATTTTCTGCGAATTGGGCTTTACACATTGGAGCGTCTAACCGGTAAGTCAAGTGACTCGTGCATGAACACATTTGTCAATGAGGCTGCGCAGCCCAGAACTGCCAAGGGCTATTGGTTGTCTGCCCCATATTGGGGCCTTGGTCTCCATATTGGCGCAGATAAGAATATCTGGTTTTTTGGCCATGGCGCACAGCGTGTCGGCATCAATCAGAAAACCGGGCGAATTGTTGCGATGAATGGCTTTAGCGAATGGAAGAACATGGATATGGACATCCAGCGTCTTTTTAATCGCTGATCAGATACCTCACAGCTTAGGCGGCATGACCCTGTGCTCAATGCCCAAAATCCAGCGGCAACCCCACATAGTTTTCGGCAATGGTCCGCGAGCCTGCTTCACTGTGGATCAGGTAGTCCAATTCGGCTTCTTGGAACTTGGCGACGATGGCGCCATCGTCCGGAAAACGGTGCATGAGCTGCGTGAACCACCATGAGAAGCGCTCGCCCTTCCAGATTCGCTTGAGGCATTTCTCGGAATAGGTGTCGATGCCGGCCTCGCTCTTGTCCTTGTAGAACTCGATGATGCCCTGGGACAGGTATTTGACATCAGTAGCCGCCAGGTTCAGCCCCTTGGCGCCAGTAGGCGGAACGATGTGGCCCGCATCCCCCGCCAGAAACATGCGGCCAAAGCGCATGGGCTCGGTGATGAAACTGCGCAGAGGCGCGATGCTCTTTTCAATGGACGGGCCGGTGATGAGTTTCTCGCGGCCTTCTTCGTCCAAACGCAGTTTCAGTTCTTGCCAGAACGCCGCATCGGTCCACTCCTCCACTGTGTTGGTCAACGGCACCTGCAGGTAGTATCGACTGCGCGTTTTGCTGCGCTGCGAGCACAAGGCAAAACCGCGCGGGCTGTTGATGTAGATGAGTTCGTCGTGCACAGGTGGGGTGTCGGACAGCAACCCCAGCCAGCCAAACGGATAGACCTTCTCGAATTCTTTGATCGCGCTACGCGGTGCACTTGCGCGGCACACGCCATGGAAGCCGTCGCAGCCGGCAATAAAATCGCAACTAATCTCAAACTTCTGACCGTCTTTCTCATAGGTCACACGGGGCTTCTTGGTATCGAAATCGTGGATGGCGACGTGTTGAGCTTCGTACACCGTGGTCAGGCCCGCTGCCGCACGCGCGTCCATAAGGTCCTTGGTCAAATCTGTCTGGCCGTACACCATGACATTCTTGCCCCCGGTGAGCTTGTTCATGTCGATGCGGTGGCGTTGGCCGTTGTACAGCATCTCGAAGCCGCCGTGTACCAGCCCTTCCTTGTGCATGCGTGCGCCAACGCCGGCCTCGTCAAGCATGTCGATGCAGACCTGCTCCAGAATGCCAGCGCGGATGCGTGTCAATACATAGTCGCCAGTCTGTCGCTCCAAAATAATCGTGTCAATGCCTGCCTTGTGCAGTAATTGACCCAGAAGAAGGCCCGATGGGCCGGCGCCGATGATGGCCACTTGTGTACGCATGATTGCTCCTTATAGTTTGGGGTCAGATCTAACGAATGCCGTCATTTCAATTTCAGTAACGTCGTTTCTTCAGTTTTTGTTGATAAAAATGTACTTTAGCCCCGTGAAGTATGCCTAGACAGCTACCAATTCAGGAGCAAACCTGGTGCTATCGCGCCACCCCCAGCAGCTTATCGAGCAGCGCTGGCTGTTCTTGCAGACTGCGTGCCGTTCCGCTGTAAACCACGGTGCCGTGGTCCAGCACGGCCGCCGTGTCCGAAATGGCCAGAATGGCCTGCGGGTGCTGCTCCACGATGATGGCCGACAGCCCCTCGTCGCGGGTGATGCGACGGATGGCGCGCAACAGCTCCTGCACGATGATGGGTGCCAGCCCCTCGCAGGGTTCATCTAGCAACAGTAATGTGGGGTTGAGTACCAATGCACGACCCAAAGCCAGCATTTGCTGCTCGCCGCCCGACAGCTGCGTGCCCAAGTTGCTCTTGCGTTCGGCAAGCCGGGGGAACAACTCGTAAACGCGCGACGGGGTCCAAGGACTGCTGGCGCGGCCAGCACGTGCCGGGCGTGCCACAGCAGTCAGGTTTTCGTCGACAGTCAGCGACTTAAAGATATTGCGTTCCTGCGGCACCCAGCCGATGCCGGCTGCGGCCCGTTCGTGGGAAGGCAACTTGTGCAGTGCGACACAGGTCGCACCGGCACCCAGCGCCACCGTTCCGGCATGCTGACGGGTAGCGCCGGCCAGGGTGTTAATCAACGTTGTCTTGCCGGTGCCGTTGCGCCCCAGGAGGGCCAGCGTTTGTCCTTCGTCAATGGACAGGTATACACCGTGCAACACAACGGCCTCGCCGTAGCCTGCACTGAGATTGTCAACCTTGAGTAACTCAGCCATGGCTTGCAAATCCCCGTCCGTGCGCGCCTTCGTCGATTTCATCGCCATGACCCAGGTAGACCGCCTTGACCCGTGAGTCGTTGGCAATCTGGTCGGGCTCGCCTTCAGTGAGCACCGTGCCATTAACGAGCACGGTCATGAATTTTGAAAAGCTGAAGACCAGGTCCATATCGTGCTCGATCAACAGAATAGAAACATCGGCCGGCAACGCAGCCACGGTTTGCAACAACTCCTCGCGCTCGCCCGCCGGCACGCCGGCCACGGGCTCATCGAGCAACAACACGCGCGGCTCGCAGGCCAGGGCAATGGCAATTTCCAGCAGGCGGCGCTTGCCATAGGCCAGTACCCGGGTTTCCTGGTCCATCACAGCCGTCAGGTGAAACTGCTCCAACAACTGTTCGCAGCGATCGGTTACCTTCTTGGAGCCACCCAACGCCTGCCACCAGTGACCGCCCAGGCGCTGCTGCTGCGACACCACCATGGCCAAGGTTTCCAGTGGCGTGAGCGTGTCAAACAGCTGGTTGATCTGGAAAGTGCGTACCATGCCGCGCCCGACCCGCTTGTACGGTGCCAGCGTGGTGATGTCAACGCCTTCCAGAATGATTTTTCCCTCGGTGGGTTGCAGCACCCCGGTCAGCAGATTGATCAGCGTGGTCTTGCC
>JBAWYQ010000230.1:0-6029 GCA_037143475.1 Burkholderiales bacterium
CCAACGACCCCCACCATGTCAAGGTGGTGCTCTAACCAGCTGAGCTACGCGCCTACAGTATTCGAGAGGCCGAAGTATAGCAGTAAATAGGTAGGTCCTTTGACGACTGCCACCACAGTCTGGTCTTAAGTCATAATTGACGTTTACGTAAACGTCAACTCCTCATCACACAATCATTAACAAGGAAATCACCATGGAAATTTCAGGCAAAGTATTTATCGTCACCGGTGGCGCTTCTGGATTGGGAGAAGGCACAGCGCGCATGTTGACCGCCAAGGGCGGCAAGGTCGTCATTGCCGACATGCAAGTCGAAAAAGGCGAGGCTATTGCCAGAGAACTGGGCGGCGCCTTTGTGAAATGTGACGTTAGCCAGGAGGCTGACGGGCAAGCTGTTGTGGCAAAAGCAGTTTCCATGGGCAAGCTGATGGGCCTGATCAATTGCGCAGGCATTGCACCGGCCGAAAAGACCATCGGTAAAACGGGCGCCCATAGCCTGGCCGTTTTCAGCAAAACCATTACTGTCAACTTGATCGGTAGTTTCAACATGATTCGCCTGGCTGCTGACGCCATGGCCAAGAACGAACCAGAAGCAACGGGTGAGCGCGGCGCCATCATTTCCACCGCTTCGGTAGCAGCATATGACGGCCAAATGGGACAGGCGGCGTACGCCGCGTCAAAGGGCGGCGTAGTCGGCATGACACTACCGATTGCCCGCGACTTGGCACGCAATGGTATTCGGAACATGACTATTGCACCCGGCATCTTTGGCACACCCATGATGTTTGGCATGCCCAAGGAAGTACAAGATTCACTGGCTGCGGCCGTGCCCTTCCCTTCACGCCTGGGTACACCGCAGGACTACGCCAAACTGGCGCTGCACATCTTTGAGAACGACATGCTCAATGGCGAAGTCATTCGTCTGGATGGCGCCATTCGCCTGGCTCCACGCTAATAGTCCAAGGCTCTACACACCAAAACCATCATCAGCGGCGATGACCGCGCCGTTGATAAAGTGACTTTGGTCAGAGCACAGCATCACCAGCAGCGCATCCAGATCCTGGGGCTGACCCACCCGCCTGCGGGGCAGCATCTGAATCAGTTTTTGTCCCGCTTCCGTTTGCCAATGGCGGTGGTTGATTTCGGTATCGATGTAGCCGGGGCAAATCGCGTTCACGTTGATGCCAAAACGACCCCACTCCAATGCCATCGCCTTGGTCATCTGCACCACGGCGGACTTGCTCATGCAGTAAGCGCCGATTTGCGGCAAAACACGCAAACCGGCCATGGATGCGATATTGATGATGCGCCCCCCCGTGTAGTTGCCGGGCGCAGTCCCCTTCGCTCGCGCGAGCATGCGCTTGCCAACCTCTTGAGCAACAAAAAAAGCCCCTTTTACGTTGGTGTTGAAGATGTAATCAAAATCGTCCGGCGTGACATCCTGAATTCGCTGCGTCGTGCTCACGCCCGAGTTGTTGACCAAAATATCAATCGAACCCACTTCGGTTTCCGCATGCGCCACCGCAGACTTGATCGAATCATGATCAGTCACATCCAGTTCGATCACATGCGCATCGCCGCCATCCCCGTCGATAGTGGCGCGCAACTCTTTGAGTTTTTCGACACGACGACTGGCCAGTACGACTGCTGCACCTGCCGATGCAAGGGTGCGCGCGAACTGCGCTCCCAAGCCGCTGGACGCGCCAGTGATGAAGGCGACGCGCCCTGAAAGATCTATGCTGTAAGCCATTTAGAGAACCTCCACGAATAAAAAAGTACGACCGTGCTATTGTGCTGAATCAGCGCATAAAATCAAATGAAGATGCCTGCACTGAAGAATGCGTTTTGGCTCAAACCAACCTGCTCCTATTATTGAACGAGACACACCATGACCAACGAAGAAATTCTTGCCCAATTTGGCCCGCGCGAAGCGATGGAATACGACGTGGTCGTGGTCGGTGGCGGCCCAGCGGGTTTAGCCACCGCGATCCGCCTGAAACAACTGGCCGCTGAAAAAGGCACAGAGGTCTCTGTGGTCGTATTGGAAAAAGGCTCTGCACCAGGCGCCCACATCCTCTCCGGTGCCATCATGGACCCGATTGCCCTTAATGAGCTGTTCCCTAACTGGAAAGAACTCGGCGCGCCCCTGAACCAGCCCGTGACAGATGACGCCATCCTGTTCATGAGCGAGAAGTCGGCCTTTCGGATGCCCAACTTCATGCTACCGGCTTGCTCACAGAACCACGGCAACTACATCATCAGCCTGGGCGCACTGACCCAGTGGCTCGGCACGCAGGCTGAGAACCTGGGCGTGGAGATATTCCCTGGTTTTACCGCTGCCGAAGTCCTCTACAACGCCGATGGATCGGTCAAGGGGGTGGCCACCGGCAACATGGGAGTCGGCAAGGACGGCAGCCCCGGTGAGAACTTCCAGATCGGCATGGAGTTGCTGGGCAAATACACCGTGTTTGCCGAAGGGGCTCGCGGTCACTTGGGCAAGCAAGTGATTGCCAAGTTCAAGCTGGACGAAGGCTGTGACCCGCAGTCCTACGGCCTTGGCATCAAAGAGTTGTGGGAAGTGGACCCCGCACGCCATGAACCGGGCTTTGCCATGCACACCGCGGGATGGCCCATGGACGAGCAGACTTATGGCGGCTCCTTCATGTACCACATGGAAGACAACAAGATCGTTCTGGGCTTTGTCACCGGGTTGAACTACAGCAACCCCTACCTGAGTCCGTTTGAGGAATTCCAACGCTGGAAGACTCACCCTAACATTCGCTACTACCTGGAAAACGCCAAGGGTGAAGTAACGGCCAAGCGCCTGTCCTACGGCGCGCGCGCCATCACCGCCGGTGGCTTAATGTCTCTGCCAAAGACCGTGTTCCCCGGTGGTGCGCTGGTGGGCTGCGATGCGGGCTTCCTGAACGTGAGCCGCATCAAGGGCAGCCACACGGCCATCAAGACCGGCATGCAGGCAGCCGAAGCCGCCTATGAGGCGTTGCAGGCCAACCGCCAGCACGATGAACTGACAGCCTACCCTGAAGCCTTCGAAAAGAGTTGGGTGTTCAAGGAGCTGAACAAGTCACGCAACTTCAAGGCCTGGTTCAAATGGGGTCTGACGGTTGCCACGCTGATGAACGGCTTGGAGCAATTTACCCTGCGCGGCAATATGCCCTGGACGATTCGCCGCACCAAGGCCGACCACGAATACCTCAAGCCGGCCGCCGAGTGCACACCGATTGACTATCCAAAACCCGATGGCAAGCTGACGTTTGATCGTCTCTCCAGCGTGTTCATCAGCAATGTGGCCCATGAAGAGCAGCAGCCAGCGCATTTGACGCTCAAGGACCCATTGGTCCCGGTGCGTATCAATCTGGCGAAATTCGCGGGGCCTGAGGCGCGCTACTGCCCGGCGGGTGTCTATGAATTCGTCAAAAACGATGACAACACCGACCGGTTGCAAATCAATGCGCAGAACTGTGTGCACTGCAAGACCTGTGACATCAAGGACCCAACGCAGAACATTGTGTGGGTCACACCCGAGGGCGGTGGCGGGCCGAATTACGCAGGAATGTAGCGTCCTTGTAGATCGTTTGATGGGGCCATGTGGGCCCCGTTCCTTTTTGAGCAATACGGGCATGCCTCCCGCTTGGATTAGAATTCACGCGGTCAGGAGAGAGCCCTCCCAGAGAGAGCCGCCGAAGGCGCAGGACTGCTGATTGCAGCAGTCTGAACGCTCAGGCAAAAGGACTGACAAACGGGTTGTGGCGGTAGCGCTGCAGCACGATCCCCACTGGAGAGAGGCGGCACATGATGCCGCCCACCGAAGGAGCAAACCGCAGTCTGCGCGCCACCCGCAATGCAGACCCGGCGAATCTCTCAGGTAAAGCGGACAGCGGGGGCAAAGCCCAAGGCACAAACTACTTCGTTTGTACCGCGGATAGTCAATTGCCCCCGACGCCAAATAGTCCCTTGGCGCCAAGCCACTGGAGACCGCCTTGTCTGCCCCTACTGAAACCCTGCTGACCACCCCGCTCAACGCCCTGCACGTCGAATTGCGAGCGCGCATGGTGCCCTTTGCCGGCTATTACATGCCAGTGCAGTACCCCGCCGGTCTGATGGCCGAGCACCACCACACGCGCAAGGCCGCCGGACTGTTTGACGTCTCCCACATGGGCCAATTGCGACTGGTGGGGCCGGATGCAGCAGCCGCATTCGAGACGTTGATGCCCGTAGACGTTGTCGACCTGCCCGTGGGCAAGCAGCGCTACGGTTTGCTACTCAACGATGACGGCGGCATCATTGACGACCTGATGTTCTTCAACAAGGGCAACAATGAAATCTTCGTGATCGTCAACGGCGCCTGCAAGATCAACGACATTGCCCACATCCAATACCGCATCGGCCACCGCTGTGAAGTGATCTCCATGCCCGAGCGCGCGCTGCTGGCACTGCAGGGGCCGCAGGCAGCTACCGCCCTCTCGCGCCTGGCACCCGGGGTGGAAAAGCTGGTATTCATGACCGGCGGCAACTTCACGGTGCAGATCGACACAGGCAGCGGCACACAGAAGATGGATGTGTTCCTCACCCGCAGCGGCTACACCGGCGAAGACGGATTTGAAATCTCGGTCCACAACGACCATGCTGAAGCGCTGGCCCGTGCCTTACTGGCGCAACCCGAGGTGATGCCGGTTGGCCTGGGCGCGCGCAATTCCCTGCGCCTGGAAGCGGGCCTTTGCCTGTATGGCAATGACATTGACGAGACCACCCACCCGGTGGAGGCCAACTTGCTGTGGGCCATGCAAAAAGTGCGCCGCACCGGTGGCGCACGCGAAGGCGGCTTCCCGGGTGCTATTAAAATCCTAGCTGCTCTCGCAGACTCCACGGGGGCTGGAACCCGAAAACGTGTTGGCCTCATGGCACTGGAACGTGTCCCCGTACGCGACCACACTGAACTGCAAGATGGTCAAGGCAACCAGATCGGAGAGGTCACCAGTGGCCTGCTGGGCCCCACCATCGACAAGCCCGTCGCAATGGCCTATGTGGATTCCACGTTCAGCGCCCTGGGCACCAAGATGGTCGCCATCGTGCGGGGGAAACCCGTTCCGATGGAGGTTTGCGCCATGCCGTTTGTGCCGACACGGTATTACAGAGGGTAAACCACGCTGGTTGATTCACATACCCTGCGGCTAAAGTCAGCGGTGGCAATTTTCCGTTTTTCTGGTTCATTTTTTCAAACTCTTCTATTTTTCTCAGGAGTCTTCCATGTCCATCAAATACACCCCCGATCACGAATGGCTGAACGTTGAAGGCGACACGGCCGTCGTCGGCATCACCCACCATGCGCAAGACGCTCTGGGCGACGTGGTTTTTGTGGACCTGCCCGAAGTGGGCAAGACTTTCGCAGCCAAAGACATCGCTGGCGTGGTCGAATCGGTCAAAGCTGCCGCCGACGTGTACATGCCGGTCACCGGCGAAATCACCGAAGTGAATGAAGCCCTGCGCGCCGACCCGTCACTGGCCAATACCGACCCCATGGGCGCGGGCTGGTTCTTCAAGGTCAAGCTGTCTGCGCCTGCGGAACTGGACGCGCTAATGGACGAGACCAGCTACACCTCGTTCTCCGCTGCCTGAACTGCTTAATTCCTGCCGACCCGCCTAATTCCTGCCATGCCCATGACCACCCCCACACTGCGCGAACTAGAAAATTCCAGCGAGTTCATCGCCCGCCACATCGGCATCGATGCCGCTGACGAGCAACTGATGCTGAAAACCGTGGGGGCCGCCTCACGCCGTGAACTGATTGCAGGCATCGTGCCGGCATCAATCGCACGCACGACGGCCATGGACATTCCGGCAGCCATTTCTGAGGCGGCGGCGCTGACCGAACTGAAGGCTTGTGCCGACAAGAACAAGATCTTCAAAAGCTTCATCGGCCAAGGCTACTACGGCACCCACACCCCCGGCGTGATCTTGCGCAACATCCTGGAAAACCCCGCCTGGTACACCGCCTACACGCCCTACCAGGC
>JBAWYQ010000231.1:0-5969 GCA_037143475.1 Burkholderiales bacterium
CCCGGCATCCTGCTGGGGTTGCTGGTGTCACTGATCTCAGTGTTGGTCGAAATATCACGTCCCGGAGATGCAGTATTGCGGCGCCTGCCGCACGATGGAAAATTTCATGACTGCAAAAATGATGAAGACGGCGAGCGCATTCCCGGACTGCTGGTGTACCGGCCCTATGCACCCTTGATTTTTGCGAACGCACGCCACGTCATGACCCGCATCAAAACCCTGGTCGATGCAGCCGGGCCGGACTTGCAGTGGCTGGTGATTGACGCACAGGCCATCACCGATATCGACATCACCGCAACTGAACATTTTGCCCAGTTACAGCGCGACCTCGCCATGGTTGGTGTGCAAATCAAGTTTGCAGATTGCCCACGGCCGTTGCGTGAGCAACTGGACCACCTGCATCGGTTGGGCCTGCTGGGGCCTCAGGAGTTCTTTGTATCAGTCGGCAAAGCCGTGCAGGCTTATCAGCAAATGCCGTAACGCGCGGCAAGACATCAGGCGTTTTCCAGCAGTATCTCTTCCATGGTCCGGCCCGCGCGCTTGCACCCGTCCAGCACGGCAACCTGGGTAAAGTAAAAGCGGCGCATCTTCATGGCATGCCAGGCGGCCTGCTCATCGCCTTCTTCGCGAAACAGCTTGGTTACGGCTTCGCGCATGACCGCGCTGGCCTGCGACTTCAACGCGTCAATTTCGGGACACAACACGGCAACCTTGGGGGCTTGCTCACGCTCGGCCAGCGCGATCACGGCGCGATTGAGGCGCAGGCAGGCGTCCGATGCCAAAGCGGCCAGCGCACGGGCCTCGGGAGTCGAATCGCTGATGTTGTACATGCGGATGGCATTGGCCACGCTTTGCAGCGTATCAAGCACCCGATCCAGGTCGAGAATCAGCGTGTGCAACTGGTCGCGGTTGATCGGAGTGGTGAATGACTCGTACAACAGCTTGATGAACTCGGCCTTGATGCCATCGGCACTGGCCTCGTTCAGGTTCACTTCCTCGATGAGGGCATCAGTTTGCTCACCCTGGCCACCCAGACCAGTGACAAGGCGCAATGTTGCGCTGGCCCCCGCTAGCAGGCGGTCAGTATGCGCGGCCAGCAGATTGAAAAACGAACTGCGGTGCGGCATGACATTGTTGAGCATGTGCGTTTTCCCGACTGATTAAAGAAAGCTGCGGCCCACGTACCAGAACGCCGCCGCAATCAAGCCAGAGGCAGGAATCGTCAGTACCCAGGCCACGACCAGATTGAAGGTCAGAGCCCAGCGCACCGCCTTCACGTCCTGCGCCGTGCCGACGCCCACAATGGCTCCGGTGATGGTGTGGGTGGTGGACACCGGAATGCCCCCCAGCGTGGCCAGGCCCAGGCTGATGGCACCGCCCATGGACGCACACGAGCCACTAACGGCATTGAGCTTGGTAATTTTGCTGCCCATGGTTTTGACAATGCGCCACCCCCCAAGGTAGGTCCCCCAGGCGATGGCCCCGTAGCAGGAATAAACCACCCACATGGGTAGCGTGGCTACATCCGACGTGGAGATGCCAGCGGTAATCATCAGCAACCAGATGATGCCGATGGTCTTTTGTGCATCGTTGCCACCGTGGCCCAGGCTATAGGCCCCAGCCGCAAACAGTTGCCCATAGCGAAACCAGCTACTGGCCTGGTGCGGTGACTTGTTTCTGAATACCCAGGCCACCAGCACCATCAGCATGCCGCCAATGAAAAATCCAACCAGGGGCGAGATGATGATAAACAGCAAAATTTTGCCAAACCCGCTCCACATGATGGGCGCAACACCCCCGGCTTTGACAACGGTGGCACCGACAAGACCGCCCACCAGCGCGTGCGAGGACGACGAAGGAATGCCGTAGTACCAGGTGATGATGTTCCAGGCCAGCGCCCCCATGAGCGCGCCAAAAATCACATAGTGGTCCACAAACGCAGGGTCTACCGTACCCTTGCCGATGGTGGCCGCCACTTTGAGTTGAAAAACCCACAGGGCGATGAAGTTGAATGCGGCCGCAAACAGCACCGCCTGCTTGGGTGTCAGGGCGCCGGTGGCCACGATCGTGGAGATGGAGTTGGCGCCGTCATGAAAGCCATTCATGAAGTCGAAGGCCAGGGCCACTGCAATCAGCAGTACCAGCGACCAGATACTGATGGAGAGATGTTCCATGGGTGGGCTGCTCAGGAGTTCTCGATCAGAATTTCTTCAATGGTCTTGGCTGCGTCTTCACAACGGTCCAGAACATCTTCTTGCAAGGCGTAAAACTCACGCATTTTCAGCGCGGTCCAAACCGAACCACCGTCCCTGAACAATTGGGTAATCGCCTTGCGCTGCACCCGGTCAGCCTGGGACTCAATCGCATCAATTTCCTTGCACAGTCCCACGGTTTCAGGGTTGCGTTTTTTGTCGGGCAGGGCGATCACTGCGCGGTTCAGGCGCATACAGGCGTCCGCACCCAATGAAGCCATTTCACGGGACTCGGCCGTCGACTCCTTGATGTTGTACATGCCAATGGCATTGGCCACGCTCTTTAACGCGTTGAGCACGTTGTCCAGTTCAATGGTCAGCGTATGGATCTGGTCGCGGTTAATGGGCGTGGTGAAGGAGCGGTGCAGCAGAGCAATGAGCTCGGCCTTGATCTTGTCAGCGCTTTGCTCGTTCATGTTGACTTCGGCCACCAGCACGGGAATGTCTTCGGTGCCGACGCCCAGGCCATTCATCAGACGCAAGGTAGCGTTGGCCCCTGCCACAACACGGTCTGAGTGAGCAGCCAGCAAATCATAAAACTCTGCGCGCTGGGGCATCAGACTACTGAACATTAAGAATCTCCTTGGAAAATTGGCACCACGCAAGCCTGCGCCATGAACCCGTCAATAGTAACCAGTGTATTTACCAGAGAGCCTTAAAGAGCACCTAAAAGAGCGTCCTGGCGGGCTTGTGGTTCAGGAAAACTGCTTTCATGTTGTGCAGCCAAAATGATGCTGTCAAAACTGCCACTGCGGTACAGCTTCAAGAACGCAGGAACCACGGTGGGATCAAACTGTGTCCCCGCACCATTTTCAATTTCTTGCGCCGCGCGAAGGGGCTCCCATGGCTCTTTGTAAGGGCGCCGACTGACCAAAGCATCAAACACATCGATCACGCTCACGATGCGCGTCACCATATGAAACTCACGCGAGGGTCGCCCCTCCGGGTATCCAGAACCGTCCCATCTTTCATGGTGGTGCAGCGCCACATCACAAGCCATTTCCAGAATGCGGTCGTCAGCCAAAATGCGCCCGCCAATCTGGGTGTGGGAGCGGACCACGTCGTACTCTTCGGGCGTAAGCTTGCCAGGCTTGCGCAATATCGCGTCCGGAATGCCGACCTTACCCACGTCGTGCAGGCGACTCGCTTTGCCACACAGGACGGCCTCTTCTTCGGACATGCCCAACTCGGCGGCAACCAGACGCGTGTAGTGGTCAATGCGGTTGATGTGGCTTCCGGTGGTGCTGTCCTTGAACTCGGCAATCTTGGCCAGCATGTCCAGCATGTGGTCGTAGGATTGGGTCAGGTCAATGTGCAGGCGCAAATTTTCCAATGCACTGGAACACTGCTGCGCCATCATGCCGATCAGACTGCGGTCAGACTCATCCAGGTCCTGGGTCGGCTCGATGTAGATAAATCCGACCGGCACCCGCTGAACCACAAGTGGCACCACATAGGCATCCTTGCGCAGGCCGGCGGGCATCTGCCCGGTAAGAACGGCTTCGCTACATTGACTGCGAATCCGCTCGAACCGGTCCTCACTGGCCAAACTGCCGGACGCCGCCTGGAGCATTGCCTCGTGGTGATCAAACGTGGCAATAACACCGTCTACCGTAGAAATAAAGCTCGAACCTGACAGATTGCATAAACCAATGATTTGGGTCAAAACACCCTGAAAAAACTGGTCCAACGAGCGGTTGGTGATGCGGTAAATATCGGGTGCCGACTTCAGCACATGCTGCAACCCGACCCGGTTCAAGTCAATGGTGCGCAAGTCCCGGTACGATTTGACCGCCGAGCGCACGGCGGTATACAGGTGCGTGGCTGTGAGCTCGGTCTTGTCCTTGTAGTCGTCGATGTCGTAATGATCAATGACATAGCGTTCCGGTGCCAGACCCGGCTGGCCGGTGCGAATAATGAGGCGCACCACGGTGTTTTTCAGTTCCTTGCGGATGTATTCAACCAGGCGCAAGCCGGCGTCATCGGTCTCCATCACCACATCCACCAGCGCCACGGCTATATCGGGGTTTTGTGCCAGCACTTCACGCGCTTCATAGGCCGAAGCCGCCTCGATGATCTCCAGATCACGGTCAGCAAATCGGAACCCCTTGAGGTTGATACGGGTCAGCTCACGCATATCCGGTTCATCATCCACGACCAACAGCTTCCAGGTGTGGCGTGCGCCATGCGGGTTGTCAGTCGACAACTGCGGCTCGCTGCGGGTACGAATCAATTTCATGAAATGGTCTCTACTTTGTCCACACGCTCTGCCGGAAAACGCACATCAAAACGGCAACCCGCTTGCGGTTGCCCACGGCACTCTATGCTTCCGCCCAGACGGACTGTGACGATGCTATAGCAAATATACAGCCCCAGGCCGGAGCCGCCCTGACCACGTCGGGTGGTGTAGAACGGCTCGAATATCCGCGCGATATGCTCGGAGTCCATTCCAACGCCATCATCGGCAAACTCCAGGTGCACATTGGCACCTTCGCGCTGCACACCAATGCGTATGGTCCCGGCGCGCTGCCCATCGCAAAAGGCGTGCTGCACGGCATTCATCACCAGGTTGGTCAGGAGCTGTTCAATCAGTCCGGGCACCCCTTCGAGTCGCATCGGGTCCGGGCAATCTACGGTGACCGTAATCGGCAAGCGTTTGAGTACGCTTTGCAAGGCGAACAACACATCGTTGATCAGTTCCTTCATATCAAACGTGCGGACTTGCTCGGAAGTTTGATCAATCGAGGTTCGCTTGAAACTTTGCACCAGATTGGCCGCCCGGCGAAGGTTGGCCATGGCCAGCGCACTGCTCTGCCGTAAATCTGCCAACTCCTCACGCAATTGCTCTTCGCTGACCTCTTCCTGGCTCAACATGGCGGAGATGCGATCCAGCGCGCCTTCGTTGTGCGAGACCGCGCCCACTGCCACCCCGACAGGCGTGTTGATTTCGTGAGCAAAGCCTGCCACCATGCGCCCTAGCGAGGCCATTTTTTCGCTTTGGACCAACTCTTCACGGGTGTGCTGCAACTCGTAAATCTTTCCATCCAGGTCCAGCCAACGCCGGCGCAATAGCTCCAGCAACAACCAACCCAATGCCGCCACCAAGACAAACACCGCACCGTAGGTCCATTGGGACTGTTGTACGCCCGCAGTGGTTGCGGCCTCTATGGGCAAGTAGCTTTGCGACACGCTGATGCCCCCCCGCACATCCCCCACCTTGTAGCCTTGCTTGGCATGGCAGGGCATGCAGGTGCCCTGCACCAGCAATGGAGCCATGTAGCGCAACTGCTGGCCAGTTTCGCCAAGTGTTACGGCGATGCTTTCCTTGCTCCCGCGCTCGAACCCCACCAGGGCTACGCGCTCCCAGTCATCGGCTGCGTTTTCCGGGCGAATCGGTCGCAGACTGGTCAGGCGAAAGATGGCGCCCGAGTCGGACTCGGCCTTCTCTGCAATCAAACGCGTCATGTAGGCCGGGTTGACCAGTGTCAGTGCCTGACCGTCGGTTGTGGTGATGTCGCGCCGCGCAACATCGAGATAAGGGTTTGGCTGGGTCTGCGGGGTAACGGGCACATAGACGCCGCCGTGGCTTGCGTTCCAACTGCGGGTCAATACCACCATGCGAAACATGTTGCGAGCACCCTCGGTCGCAACCCGAATGCTTTGCGCACGAATGTCCGTCAGGTGGGCCGACAGCGTCACCCAGACGGCCACGCCCCA
>JBAWYQ010000232.1:0-5924 GCA_037143475.1 Burkholderiales bacterium
CAGTCCAGTGCACTGCCAATCAGGAGCCGCTCGACAAATTCGGCATCGTGCCCATTGCGGGTGCTCGCGCCAAGGCAAAGCAGCCATTCGATTTCTCGCCAGAAGTCAGAAATCCGACGTTGGAATCCGCAAACAACTTTTGTCAGCTGTGCGGCTCCACTGGTAGCTGACGGCCACGAATGCCCCCTTCCGCCTAAGCAAATTGCGTGATTTAAATCGCATAAACCGGTAGCCACTTGCGAACAAGTCGTGCTTGTCAGAAAAACAGATCGACCACTTTTGCCGACCGTGAGTCTGGCACAGGCGAGTGAATCATCAACTCGCGCAACTGCGCCATGCGCAGGTAGCTGGGGCTGTCGCTTCCCAGTGCGGGGCTTAGTATGGGCAGTGCATGATCGAGCAAGGCAATCGCCTCGGGCGTGCGACCCAAGACCCACAGCGTTCGCACTTGATTGACGCTTGCCAACAGGGTATCCGGGTGATCAGCCCCCTTGAACTCGGTGGCAAAAGCCGTGCTGTCGCGCAATGCTTGCAGCGCCGGCTCGGGCTGACCCAGTGCGTGCAAGACCAAACCGCGGAGTAAGCTAATGCGAATGCGCAATCGGGGACTGGTTTCTATCGTGGAACCGAAGCGCTGTTGGGCCGTTTCCAGCAATTGCAGGGCAAGATGGGGTTCCCCTCTTTGCAGACGCATCGTGGCCAAAACGTGAAGTGCGTTCACTTTCCTACCTGAAAAAACTTCGATGTCATCTGTAGAGTCTGCCAGCGCCTGGAGCTTCGACCAAACCGCCAAATGTTCATCTGGGGTCTTGGTTCGTGCGAGTATGCGCCCCATGTTGATTTGCATCACTGGAGCGTTGCCGGGTGCTTCTGCATTGACTGACAACGGTTGTAAACCGGGTAGCAACGCCACGGCTTCGGAATGACGACCTTGCCTATTTAATGCATCGGCGAGTTGGCGGCGCAGGTTGCTACATGTCGCAGCAAAAGGGTCAATGCTTTGTTCGCAACGCGAGAGCGCCACTTTCAGGCGTTGTGCAGCAGCGGCGTAATGCCCAGCCTCAAAGTCCACATAGCTCAAGTCACTTTGAATGCCCATCACCCGGTCGGGTGCCAAACGGGTGGATTGCGCCGCAATCGCTTGCGCTTGCTCCAAATGGGTCAGGGCGGCGGGATAGTCTTTTACGAAACTTTCTTCACCGGCTAACGTGGTCAGCACGTCCGCCATCAGGGCGTGGTTCTTGATATTGGAAGACAGTAGGAGTGCCAAAGCACGTTCTGCATGGGCGTGCGACAAGTTTTTGTCGCTGACCTCCAAGCGCGCCATAAGTTCGTAGTAGCGTGCCCACACCTCATCTTCACCACCGCTTCCTAGCAAATTGCTTGCACGTGCCAGCAGCGCCCTAGCGCGGCTGAGGTCGGGCATTTCAAATAAGACACGCGCTTGGTTGATAAGTGCATCAGCGGCCTTCTCAGGATGGCCTGTCGTCTCATACAGCTTGACCGCCTCAGCCATTGTGCTATCCGCTTTGATAAGCTCGTTGCGTTCTAGCTGGGCAATTGCCAGGCCGTAGAGCAGGTCGGCTTGCAAGAGCGGCTGGTCTTTCAGCGTTTCCATGATTCTGCTGCGACCCAAATCCATGATTTCGACCGCAGTGCGTTGCTTGCCGTGCGTGAGGTTGGTGTCGGCCTGCGTAAAGAGGTCAATCATGAAGTCCCGCGCCGCCACAGCGCGTGCGGACTCGGCGCGTGCTAGGTGTGCCTGGTAAGCAGCAATGCCGCTGGTCACCGTCAGAAGTGCAATGGCGGTGCTTCCCAAGGCAACGCCCCAGCGGTGGCGCGTCATAAACTTTCGGCTGCGGTACCACAAGCTGTCGGGTTTTGCCAACACGGGTTGTCCGTCCAACCAGCGTTGCAGGTCATCGGACAAGGCAATGACCGTGCTGTAGCGCTCTTCGGGCAGCTTCTTCAGGGCTTTCAAAACGATGGTGTCGAGCTCGCGTGCCAGCCCCTTGCCAAGCAAGTTGATTGCGCCTTGCTGGCACTGGCTGGGTGGTTTGGGCTCCTGCGTGCGAACGGCTTGGTCGATTTCGCTTGGGTTAGCTCCTTGAAATGGGCGTTCTCCAGCTAATAACTCATACAGCAGCACGCCCAGTGCCCAAGTATCGGTTGCGGTGCTAATGGCGCCACCAGTAATTTGTTCTGGGGCTGCATAGGATATGGTCAGGCTACGCCCGCCGTGGCGGGTGAGATCGCTTTCCTCGGCTTGTTGCGCGTGGTTTTCCAGCAGCTTGGCAATGCCAAAGTCCAGCAATACCGCCTTGCCTTCCGGGGTGACCAGCACGTTTCCGGGTTTGATGTCGCGGTGAATCACCAAATTTGCATGGGCGTACTGCACGGCCATGCACACTTGCTGAATGAGCGCAACGCGGGCCTTTGCATCGAGCGTGGCGGTACAGGCGTACTCCGTAATGGACTGCGCACCGCCGACGTATTCCAGCGCCAAATAGGGCTGCCCTGTGTCGCTAATGCCTGCGTCGTAGATACTGGCAATGTGGGGGTGATTGAGCGCAGCCAGAATATCGCGCTCTCTTGCGAAACGCTCTAGCAAAATGCGACTTTGATCGTAGATCGTGGGCAGCTTAAGCGCCACTTCACGCTTTAGGCTGCCGTCTGTGCGGTCAGCCAACCACACCTCGCCCATGCCCCCTTCGCCCACGCGCTGTTTGAGGCGGTAGGGTCCGATGATTTCGCCGGATTGGTGGGGCTGCGATTGGAGAGCCTGCGACTGGTAATGTTGAATCCCTTGAAGCATTTGATCGACCTGCGAAGCCGCTTGGGGGTTCAGCATACCTTCGAGAATTGGCACTAAATCGGCGAATTCCGCCTCCAAGCCCCGCAGCCACGGAATTCGCTCTGCTTCGGATAAGTCCAGCGCTTGATCGAGCAAGGGCGACAGGCGGCGTAGGGTCTGTGTGTTGAGCGTTCTGATCTTGGCAGCTTGGGGATCGAATGACATTGACGTTTTCTCGCATTCAATCATTCAGTACGCCGAAAGTTGCAGAATCCGGTCAATTCACCAAAAAATACTCAGTCCTTCAACACACCGACCAGAAGCAAGCGTGCTTTTTCCCAATTGCGCCGCACGGTCCGCTCTGAGATACCCAGTGCCTCGGCAATTTCGGGCTCGGTCAGGCCACCAAAGTAGCGCATCTCCACAACTTGGGCCAGGCTGGCGTCGGCCTTGGCAAGCACTTCCAGCGCCTCGTGCACCCGAACCACATCGTCCTCGGGAATTCCGAGCTTCTCCGAAAGGGCAGTGTCCAACACCACATGGTCCGCATCACCCCCGCGGCGCTCAGCAGATCGGGCGCGGGCAAAGTCCACAATGACCGAGCGCATGACGGTGGATGCATAGGTGAAGAAATGACGTTTGTCTTCGATGGGAAGTGCCTCGACCCCCAAGAGCTTGAGATAGGACTCATGGACCAGTGCCGTGGTATTCAGAAGCGTGAACTGCTGGTGCTGGCGCAGTCGGGCGCGTGCCAGTCGGCGCAAATCGTCGTAGAGAAGGCTGAACACCTGGCTGGCTGCCAGGTTGTCTCCGCTGCGCGCAGCGGCCAGCAACGTCGTAAGCTCGGCCATGGTCTCCACCCCTCCCTTTGGGGAAGATTGTGCCGTGGGAGTTCTGGCTTTGCAATTGCATAACGCAGCTCAGGCGCACTTTGCTGCAATTCTTTTTTCAGAGGTTGTGGTGACTTCGTTCGCAGAAAGCTTACCCACTATGCAGGTCAGCGCCGGAGGTTGAACCCGTCTATGGCTGTGACGGCTCTTCTTCCAGGTCACGATACCCACCAGCAGGCAGCACACCACAAAGTTGCCCGAAAAAACCAGCGCCATCTGGGTGTTGTGAATGACGAGCAAGCCGTACAGGATGCCGGTCAGATGGGCAAACGCAAAATAGCCCCAGGTCATGCGCGAGACAGACTTGGCCCCGTTTTCGCACTTCCAGGCAGCAAGGACCTGAGGGATGTAAGCCACTATGCGACCGCCATTGGCTGCAAAGAAGGCCCAGGTCACGATGTCGGTGATGTGTTCGGTCATGGCAGCTCTCCGTGGGTTGTGGGGTTTTGCCAAGTGTTGGCGATTACCCGTCTGCCTGGATGTACGCACTCTGTCCGTGAATCCGGCCATCAGCGTCCAAATCAATTATTTTTAAGGTGCCTGTCCGGTTTTAACCAGACGCTGCGTACGTCCCTATGTGAAGGATTTTTGTCACACATCCACATACACAGGGGAATCATGATGCTTACAAACTCACGCAAAGAGTCGGCAGGTCAACAGCACGGTCGTATATCGGTCGTTCTTGCAACGGTGTTGGTAACCGCTGGTGTCGGCGCAATGGCTTTGACATTTACCCCGGCGGGTTTCCCGCCAAAGGTGGCTCCAAGTAGCCTGACAGTGGTCAGTGGAATCGACATGTCGAGCACCGGCTATGCAGTCACGGGTGAGGTTGATGTTTCCGCTGGAGACAGTGTCACTTCCGCCGCGAAAGTCTTGCCGCAGAGGGCAGTCACGGATATGAGTCCTTTTGTCGCCCAGGAGCCGCTGTCGCTTGACCACTCCGTTTTGAACAACCCTGACCTCCTGCCAGCGCCTAATCCAGCACCCATGGCCGTTGCCGCCTACGACTGAGCTGTGGAACTCACTATGAATATGCGTCAAATCTGCACCAGTCTTATGGTGTGCACACTCGTAGGTACATTGTCATTGGGTGCCAATCAGGCCAATGCACAAATTCAGCATACCAGCGCCATGGGAACTTTCTCGGAGGCCATGGGTTACTACGAGTTGGGTAAATGGCCAGCCGCGTACGGTAGGTTTGTCGTGCTGGCTGACCGCGGTCACGCGGATGCGGCGCGCATCGCACTGTTCATGTATCACTTTGGACCGCGTTTGTATGGCAGCGCATGGGACGCGTCTGAGTACCAGCTTGCGCACTGGCTACAACTTGCCAGCCAACAGATGGCAAACAAGATGGGAGCCGCCAATGAGTAGTACGCTCGTCTGTGCATGTCAGGAAGTGCCAGAAAGTGCAGGATTCCAAGGCTACCAGCAGGCAGGTGTGAAGGTGAAAGCCTGCCCCTTCTGTTCTTCGGGACATCAGCACATTTATGAAGTGGACGCGGGTGTTTGGGCTGTCTACTGTAGCCAGTGCCAAGCGGTTGGCCCTCATACTTCCTCAAGGCAAGCTGCGATTGCGCGCTGGGGAAGTCGAAGCTCGTAGGGCGCGTGCTTGTAGTCGCCCCGGCAAACATCGATGACACCCACTGAGGTGTCGTCTGCCTTTTGGAACGAAGAACAGTAATTGGTCTGTCGGGGCTCCGCCCGGTTACTCCAGCGACGCTGCGCCTCGAGTCCTTGTGGTTTCTACCTGAGCAAGTTGCGAAACGCCAGCGGGTCGTTTTGGCACGATTGATAGGCCTGTTCAAGGGCGACATGCGTGGTTTTACCCTCCAGCATGGAGTGGCTGCGATTGACCATCGCGCGGGCAAGGCTTGCGCATTGGGGGTCCTGGTATTTGGGGACCTCAACCGAATGAAGGAGGGATGCACCGGTCATCACCGTGCCGAGTGCGATGACCCCTGCAACGGCCAATATGATCTCAGTCAGATTCCTTGGACTTTGCTGCTGGTTGGCTGCTGTTTGCGTGTTCATGCGTTTTTCCCCTGGTTGAGCTTGGATACTGGTATGTACGCAAAGCTCAGGGAAATCCGGTCAGACGCATTTAAGAAAGTTGAACGCTTTGCATGTGATAGCCATGACGAAGGGCTGCTTTGGGGCAACAGACGCAATACCTGCTACTGGCCAGTGGCCGAAATTGTGATTGGCGAAATCAGCGACAGATTGCCGTCATTCGATAG
>JBAWYQ010000233.1:0-5922 GCA_037143475.1 Burkholderiales bacterium
ACCAGGGTGTTCAGGTCGACCAGAAAAATCACCGTGCGGCGCTTGGTGTAGTCGATGCCGGCCAGATAGTCGTTGATCGGCTGTGTGCGCTCATCCGCCATCAGGTAGGGCAGCAGTTCTTCCTGCAACTGGGGAGCGTACTTGAAGGGAAATTCCTCGGCCTCGGGCTCCAGGAAGAAGTCGAACGGGTTGTACACCGCCATTTCTACCACCACATCGACCGTGACCTTGAATTCGCGCGTCTTGTTGGGGAACACCAGGCGAGCCTGGTAGTTGGAAAACGGGTCCTGCTGCCAGTTCATGAAGTGGCCCTCGGCGGGCTCGACCTTCAGTGAGTACGAAATGATCTTGCTGCGGCAATGCGGGGCAGGGCGCAGGCGCACCGTCTGGGGCCCAAGGGCTACCAGGCGGTCGTAGGTGTAGTGGGTAACGTGGTTGAGCGCGGCGTGGATCGACATGGTGTATTTCGTGAAATCGCAGTAATTAGCAGGGCAGGACAATGCCGCCCTGTTTGCATAGTAGCAAGCAATTCCCGGGCCACCCGCCTTGGGCTTAGCATGGGTGCATGCACAGCGCACCCTTTGCGTCTAACGGACACGCCCGAACCCTGTTCGCGGCGTTGCTGGGGTGCGTGCTGGGCTCGCTACTGCAATTGCAGCAGGTTGCGTTATGGGATGAACACGTCTATGTGGTAATTTTGCTGCTAGCCCCCGTGGTATATGCGCTGGCAGCTATGAAAAACATAGTAATTATCTGGCGACTAGTGTTTGCACTCGTCGCCCTGGGGTTGCTCGGCTTTGGCGCCACCGGTCTGCGCGCCACCGTTTACCTGGATGGCACATTGGATCCAGTGCTGGAAGGGCGCGATTTGCGGGTGACTGGCGTGGTGGCCAATTTGCCGCAGCGCAATGAGAGCGGCTTGCGCTTCAGACTGGAGGTGGAGTCTGCCAGCCTGAATGGCCAGCCCACACCTGTGCCGCCGCTCATGGACGTGGGTTGGTATGGCGGTTCATTTTCGGCCGGCCCCGCCGTGGTGGGTGATGCCGATAGCAGCAAGAATGGCGAGGCAGACGTGCCTGTGGCTGTGCTGAACCGCCTGCCTGCCGATGTCAAGGCGGGCGAACGTTGGGAAATGACCCTGCGCTTCAAGGCACCGCATGGCAGCCTTAATCCCCACGGCTTCGACTACGAACTCTGGTTGTGGGAGCAGGGCGTGCAAGCCACCGGCTATGTGCGCGCCAGTGCTAAAGACGCCGTCCCTGTGCGGTTGGAGCAAACCTGGCGCCACCCGGTGGTGCTGGCGCGCCAGACTGTGCGCGAGCAAATTTACAAGCAGGTGGCACAGCGCCAACTCGCCGGGATGATCGCGGCGCTGGTGGTGGGCGACCAGGCAGCCATTGACCGGGTGGACTGGGACGTGTTCCGGGCGACGGGTGTTGCGCATTTGGTCTCCATCTCCGGCCTGCACATCACCATGTTTGCCTGGGGCGCAGCATTGGCTGTTGGATGGTTGTGGCGGCGCTCGGGTGCGTTGTGCATTGCGTTACCGGCACCCAGTGCGGCACTCATCGGTGGCGTTCTGTTGGCCACGTTCTATGCCGTGTTTTCGGGCTGGGGTGTGCCCGCGCAGCGCACCTGCCTGATGTTGGCAACCGTGGCGTTGTTGCGGCTCAGCGGCGCCCGCTGGCCCTGGCCGCTGGTGTGGATGCTGGCCTGCGCGGTGGTGGTGGCGGTGGACCCGTGGGCTCTGCTGCAGGCCGGATTCTGGTTGAGCTTTGTGGCTGTGGGCGTGTTGTTTGCTACAGATTCAGGAGCTGTTCACGCATATTCTACGCGGGCTAGAGGCATAAAATACCATATTTTGTCCGGACTAAAAGAGCAGTGGGTGATCACGGTGGCGCTGACACCGCTCACGCTGCTGCTGTTCGGCCAGGTGTCGGTGGTTGGGGTGGCGGCCAATGCACTGGCGATTCCGTGGATCACACTGGTCGTCACGCCGCTGGCTATGCTGGGCGTGTTGGTACCTGTCTTGTGGGACGCTGCTGCGGGTGCGATTGGCTGGCTGTTTGCCTATTTGCAGTGGCTGGCATCCCTGCCATGGGCGGCTATCTCGGTCGCAACGCCGCCGTGGTGGGCAGGCGCTGCCGGGGTATTGGGCGGTGTGGTGCTGGTGTTGCCCTGGTCGTGGACCATGCGGGTGATGGGCATGCCCCTGCTGCTACCGGTGCTGCTGTGGCGCGCGCCGCTGCCAGGTCAGGGTGAATTTGAGCTGCTGGCGGCCGACATTGGCCAGGGTAATGCCGTGCTGGTTCGCACTGCCAGTCACGCCCTGCTGTATGACGCCGGACCCCGCTTCAGCCTGGAGAGTGATGCCGGGCACCGCGTGCTGGTGCCGCTGCTACAGGCCCTGCATACGCGGCTGGACACCGTGGTGTTGAGCCACCGCGATATGGACCACGTGGGCGGCGCCAGCGCGGTGCTGACCATGCAACCCCAGGCTGAGCTGTTAAGTTCAATTGAGGGAGGCAATCTGCTGCAAAGCTTGCGCCCGGCGCAGCATTGTGTGGCGGGACAGCACTGGGAGTGGGATGGCGTGCGCTTTGACATCCTGCACCCGCAGGTCGCCGCCTACGAGGCTCCTTCCAAGTCCAACGCCATGTCCTGCGTGCTGCGCATCTCCAACGGTTCGCGCACTGCCTTGCTAGTGGGCGATATCGAGCAGCCGCAGGAGGCATTGTTGGTGGCCGCCGCAGGGACCGGGCTCAAATCCGATGTGCTGTTGGTGCCCCACCATGGCAGCAAGACCTCCAGCAGCGCAGCGTTTCTGGATGCCGTGGCACCCAAAGTCGGGATCGTGCAGTCGGGTTATCGCAATCGCTTTGGGCACCCGGCGGCAGTCGTTGTGGCGCGCCTGCAAGAACGGCAGATTCAGATTGTGGACTCACCCCATTGTGGTGCGTATACGTGGCAATCCTGGCAACCCCAAAATAGTGCATGCATGCGCTTCCAAAGCCTGCGCTATTGGCATCATCATGTGCCATAGTGGTGCATGGTGTGTCACTATTGGTGCTGGGCGTTAGCGGCCTGGCGTGGCGCGATCCTTGCTAAGTTGTGTTGGAGGGCAATGCCGCGATACGGTTTGGCTAGAAAGGTTACAGGAGAGAGGTTATGCAGAAGTTTGACGAGATGTACACGCAAATACCCTATGCGTTTTTCAGCAAGGGAGAGCAGATCAGAGACCATTACAAGATTTACGACGCGTGGCTGGCCCGCCAACCCGGCGACATGATGGCCAAGCGGCGCGAAGAGGCCGAGATGATTTTCCGTCGCGTCGGTATCACCTTTGCGGTGTATGGCGAGAAGGATGAGGACGGCGCAGGCACTGAGCGCCTCATTCCATTTGATCTGATTCCCCGCATCATCCCCGCGCATGAGTGGTCCAGCATGGAAAAAGGCCTGGTTCAACGCGTCACCGCGTTGAACCGCTTCATCTACGACGTGTATCACGATCAGGAGATCATCAAGGCCGGCATCGTGCCGCGTGAGCAGATCGAGAACAACGCCCAGTTCCGCCCCGAAATGATGGGTGTGAATGTGACGAACAACATCTATTCGCAAATATCGGGCATTGACATCGTGCGTGCGCCGGACGCAGATGGAAAGGGCGAGTACTACGTGCTGGAAGACAACCTGCGCGTGCCCAGCGGTGTGAGCTACATGCTCGAAGACCGCAAAATGATGATGCGGCTGTTCCCCGACCTGTTCAGCGCCCACCGGGTTGCACCCATTGCCCATTACCCCGACTTGCTGTTAGAGACCCTGCGAGCCAGCAGCCCCGAGACCACAGCCGAGCCCACAGTGGTGGTACTGACTCCCGGCATGTACAACAGCGCCTACTTCGAGCACGCCTTTCTGGCACAGCAAATGGGTGTGGAACTGGTCGAGGGGCAAGACCTTCTTGTCAAGGACAACTTTGTGTACATGCGGACCACGCGCGGCCCCAAGCGGGTCGACGTGATCTACCGCCGGGTCGATGACGATTTTCTGGACCCCACTGCGTTTCGGCCGACCTCGACGCTGGGCTGCGCGGGATTGTTGAACGCCTACCGCGCCGGCCATGTGACCATTTGCAATGGTGTGGGAACCGGTGTGGCAGATGACAAGTCCATCTATCCCTATGTGCCCCAGATGATCGAGTTCTATTTGGGCGAAAAGCCCATCCTGAACAACGTGCCGACCTACATGTGCCGAAAAAAGGACGACCTTGCCTACACGCTGGCCAATCTGAAAGACCTGGTCGTGAAAGAAGTGCACGGGGCCGGTGGCTACGGCATGCTGGTAGGGCCAGCCTCTACCACTGTTGAAATTGAAGATTTCCGTAAAGCCATTCTGGCAAATCCCAGCGGCTACATTGCCCAGCCTACGCTCAGCCTGTCGAGCTGCCCCACTTTTGTGGAGAGCGGCATTGCTCCGCGACACATCGATTTGCGGCCCTATGTGCTGAGCGGTAAGACGGTGCAGATGGTGCCCGGCGGTCTGACCCGAGTCGCATTGAAAGATGGCTCGCTGGTGGTGAATTCGTCGCAGGGCGGCGGCACCAAGGATACCTGGATATTGGAAGTCTGAAACCTTGCGGGACAGACCTTTAGCTCTGTCCTCAACTGATTAGAGGAAACTTATGCTGTCACGCACCGCAGACCATCTTTTCTGGATGTCCCGCTACACCGAGCGGGCCGAGAACACCGCACGCATGCTGGATGTGAATTACCAGACATCGCTGCTACCGCAATCTGACGCCGTGGCCCAAGTGGGCTGGCAAGGCTTGCTGTCCATCAGCGAACTGCTGCCAACCTATACCGATCGCTACGGTGCCATTCAGGCTCGTGAGGTGATGGACTTCATGGTGAAGGATGAGAGTAATCCGTCCTCCATCCTGTCCTGCCTGGGTGCGGCCCGCGAGAACGCGCGTGCCGTGCGCGGCGCACTCACTACCGAAGTCTGGGAGACGCAAAACACCACGTGGCTGGAGGTCAAGCGCATGCTCAAGGCCGGCGAGTTTGAACGCGACCCGTCGCAATTTTTTGAGTGGGTTAAGTTTCGCTCGCACCTGTCTCGCGGCGTTACCGTGGGAACCATGCTGATTGACGAAGCCTTGCACTTTATGCGTCTGGGCACATTTCTAGAACGGGCCGACAACACGGCGCGGCTGGTGGATGTGAAGTTCCACGCACTGCAAAGCGATTTTTATGGCAATGCCAGTGAGAAGGACCAAGAATACGACTTCTACCACTGGAGCGCGATATTGCGCAGCGTCTCGGGTTTTGAGGTTTACCGTAAGGTTTACCGTGACGTCATCAAGCCCGAGCGCGTGGGTGAGCTGCTCATTCTGCGCCCCGACATGCCGCGCTCCATGCACGCCAGTCTGAACGGCGTGGTGACCAATCTGGAGCTGGTGACGAATGACAACACCAGCGAGACCCTTCGCCGTGCCGGCAAGTTGCGCGCTGAGCTGAAGTACGGCCGCATTGACGAAATCCTGGCGACTGGACTGCATGCTTACCTGACGCAGTTTCTAGACCGTGTGAACGACCTGGGTGCCCACATCAGCCGCGAATTTCTGGTGCCGGTTGGCGTTTGATTGCCAAAACTGAACAATCGCCTTGCGTTTTTACCGACATCATGGGCAGATAAGTGCATTCGTGAATAACGAGCACTGCAAGCGAATTTGGGGTCGGATCACCGGTAGCGCAGCGAACGTGTGCTCTGACCCCAAATTCCCGTTGTGGCCGGAGCGTGGATACCCGGTTCACGCATAGCAGTCATCCAACTTGCTGATCTGCTCGCTCCGAAGCTGACATTCAGACAAGCTATCGAATGACGGCAATCTGTCGCTGATTTCGCCAATCACAATTTCGGCCACTG
>JBAWYQ010000234.1:0-5895 GCA_037143475.1 Burkholderiales bacterium
AGGCCAACATCTCTTCGTTGGCAATGCCGTATCCACCAATAATAAGCTGCCGCTGTTTGACGTACCGCTTAGCCGTTGCATTATGCGACCTTCCTTTAGCGCTGTTCAAGCTTCATGGTCTGGCATAACCCTGAGTGGAGTGCAAACGGCCGTGGTTTTAGAGCGCCAGTCAGTCAATCACTGCTTTAACGACCAAAGTCTTGCGAAGAACAGCAATACTCACCGCTTCAGCCGTTTCACTTTACGCGATGGAAGTCATTAGCTCGACACCTCGGGAAACATAAGGCAATTGCAAAAACCACATTTACCTCCGCCGCGCGCTGCGCACGCCATTCAGTTCCGCCACGATGCCCAATACCTTGGACAAGCGCCCGGAGTCACTCACCTCCACGGTAAACGTCATCCAGGCAATACCGCGAATGGACTGTGTTTGCACACCGATCACATTCATTTTTTCCTTGGCAAACACCTCGGAAATATCGCGCAGCAAGCCCTGACGGTCATTGGCCTCAACAGCCACATCCACCGGGTAGACCGAACCATCGCCACCGGTCTTGCCGCCCCATTGCACCTCGATAACTCGATCGCCGCTACGGGTCACCATGTTTCGCAAGTTTGAGCAATCGGCCCGGTGCACGCTGACGCCTTTGCCGCGCGTCACGAATCCACAAATGGCGTCCGGTGGTGCAGGTTTGCAGCATTTGGCTAACTGGGTCATCAAAGAGTCAACCCCGACAACCAGCACACCGCCAGTGCCGGATTTGCTCGCTGGTTTTTGCTTTTTGAGCAGCAGAAACTCGTCGTGCGGCAGCACCGGCTCGGGTGGGCGCAGCACGATCTCAATGTTGCGCAGCGAAAACTCGTCTTTGCCAACCACCTCAAACAAATCATCGGACGAGTTGAAGCCGAGCTGCGAGGCCAGATCATCGAGCTTGACGGCAGTCTTGCCCTCGCGCTGTAGCAGTTTCTCCACCGCCTCACGGCCTTTGGCAACCGTCTCGCCCATGGCCAGGGCGTTGAACCATGCGCGCACTTTGGCACGCGCGCGGTGACTGGCCAGAAACCCCAATTCCGGGTTGAGCCAGTCACGCGAGGGGCCGCCCTCTTTGGCAACTGTTACTTCGACAGTTTGCCCGTTCTTGAGCGGTGTATTGAGAGGCACCATGGCGCCGTCCACCCGCGCGCCACGGCAGCGATGGCCCAGGTTGGTGTGCACGCTGTAGGCAAAGTCCACTGCGGTCGCGCCTTGCGGCAATTCCACAATTGCGGCATCCGGGGTCAGCACATAAATACGGTCGTCAAACGTGACTGCCCCCTGCTGATTACCCCCTGCACCCGACAGGTCGCGCTCCCACGCCAGCAACTGACGCAGCACCGCGATCTTGGCATCGTATTCGCCGCTGGCTGACACGCCGGCGTAGCCCTTGACACCTGCTTCTTTGTAAGCCCAGTGCGCGGCCACACCGGTCTCGGCATGGTCGTGCATAGTTTGTGTGCGAACCTGCACTTCTATGGGCTGGCCCCTATCGTCACGAACCACGGTATGCAACGACTGATAGCCGTTTGCCTTCGGGCGGGCAATGTAGTCATCAAACTCCTCAGGCACCGGGGTGAAATGGTCGTGAACCCAACCCAAAGCAGAATAGCAATCTGGCACCGTGGGCACCACTATGCGCAGCGCACGGATGTCGTACACCTGATCGAACCCCAGCGACTTGCCCCGCATCTTCTTGACAATGCTGAAGATGTGTTTGGGTCGGCCCTGCACAGCGGCCTGTATGCCTTGGCGCGCAAGGTCTTGTGCCAAATTGGCTCGCAGCGCCTCAACATGTGCTTCGCGCTCTACACGTTTTTCGTCCAACAGGCGGGCAACTTGCCGGTAGGTTTCAGGCTCCAGAAAGCGGAATGACAGGTCCTCCATCTCCCACTTGATTTCCCAAATTCCCAAGCGATTCGCCAAAGGCGCAAACACCTGCAAGGCCTCACTTGCCAAACCTGGCGGCACCGGCAGCTTGCTGGCTGCAAAGTGGCGCAGCGTCTGTAGGCGTGATGCCAAGCGCAGCATGACCACACGCAAATCGCGCGAAAAGGCCAGTAGCATCTTGCGCACGTTCTCGGTCTGCGCTGCGACCGTTTGTGCCATTGGTATGGGCGTCGCCGCATGGCTAGCCGACAACTGAGCCAAGCGGGCCATTCGCTGCACACGCACCAGCTTGGTGGTCTCCATGGCCAGGTCGGCAAAATTGCTACCAAAGGCTTTGCCAATGACGTCATGCGGCTTATTCAAGTGGTCGCAGGCGTAGACAAGGTAACTGGCGGCCTGCATGGCCTGCGAGCCGCCAATATCTTTCAGGATATGGGCTACCGCATCAGCGTGGGCCAGTATGTTTTCTCCTGTGTCCAGTACTGACGTGGCCAAAAGCGGCTCGGCAAAGGCCCGCGCGCGCGCCAAAGCGTCAGCCTGGTCGGACAGACTGTGTGCCGTGGCAGCAATAACCCGGACCGGGGCCGTGGTCGAGTGCTCGGGAGACAGACTTTTCATGCGAGTAAAAAGTCAGTCACAGCATCCACTTGATCAGACGCAATCAACGTTGGCGCGTGTCCGACGCCAGGAAACTCGACTAGCCGCGCCTTGGGGCCGCGCTCGGTCATAAATCGTGCGGTCTGCGGCGACAGCAGATCAGACTGTGCGCCACGCAGCAACAAAATTTTCGCTCCTATAGCGTCATAAAGTTGCCACAACACTGCTTCACCCTGCGCAGCAGACTCTTGTGTCATGGCGTCAAATGGAACAGCAATCGCGGGGTCGTAATGCAGCGTTACCGCGCTATCGGAGCCAGGAACCGGCTTAACCATGTGCCGAGACAACTCCAGCCATTGCGCAGTTGTATGCGGGCCAAAGGTGGTTGACACCGCCCACATGGCATCTGCTGCCTGCTTCAACGAATTAAACCGCACCACGCGTCCCAAGTATTGCCCAATACGCACAATGGATTCCCACTGAATGGAAGGACCTACATCATTTAGCACCAATCGACGTAAGGATACTGGCAGCGGAAATTGCGCTTGACCGCAAACCGCCATGCCAATCAAACCGCCCATGCTGGTACCCACCCAGTCCAGCATCCGAGTTGTTAACTTCAGATGTTCCAGCAAAGCAAACATATCGGCCGCGTAGGTTGAAATCTGATAGCCCAGCGGGTCCGCCAGCCAGTCACTTCTGCCGCGCCCCACCACATCCGGGCAAATTACCCGAACGGATCCGCACCCCTTGGCCACCAAGGCCTGGGCCAACACGTCAAAGTCACGCCCCTGACGTGACAGTCCGTGCACGCATACCACCACATGACCGGCATCGGCAGGGCCCCAATCCCAAAAGGCCATTCTGTGGCCAGCGCCACTGTCGACACATGGTAAGTAATTCAGCTTAGGTTCAGACATGGTGAAATCAATGGTTTGATAATGACAGGCGGCGCATTGATTGATTGCGAAAGTACAAAAAGTACACTTTGCAAGTTCGATGCCATAGCTGAATCGTAATTGAATCGCCCAACCATATTTTTTCTGATCAGGAGACCTCCATGCTCAAAGGCAAAACAGCCCTCATTACCGGTTCCACCAGTGGCATCGGCCTAGGTATTGCCAAAGCCCTGGCCGCACAAGGCGCCAACATTGTGCTCAATGGCTTTGGCGACGTGGATGGCCCCAAGGCTGAAGTCGCCTCAATCGGCGTGCAAGTAGGCTATCACGGGGCGGACATGAGCAAACCGACCGAGATTGAAGCAATGATTGCCTACGCGACACAAACTTTCGGAGGCCTGGACATTCTGGTCAACAACGCAGGCATCCAACATGTGGCTCGGGTTGAAAACTTCCCGGTTGACCGCTGGGACGCCATCATAGCCATTAACATGAGCAGCGCCTTTCATGCCACGCGACTGGCGCTGCCATCCATGCTGACCAAGAACTGGGGACGTATCATCAACGTCGCATCCGTTCACGGTTTGGTCGCGTCGGCTGAAAAGTCAGCCTACGTCACCGCGAAGCACGGCGTTGTGGGCCTTACCAAAGTGACCGCGCTGGAGAATGCCACGACCGGCGTGACCTGCAACGCCATTTGCCCAGGCTGGGTGCTGACACCCCTGGTTCAAAAACAAGTGGACGCCAAGGCGGCAGCGCTGAAAATTTCCAACGAAGAAGCCACGAAAATGCTACTCGGCGAGAAAGAGCCCTCCTTGCAATTCACCACGCCCGAAGAGTTGGGTGCACTGGCCGTATTCTTCTGCTCGCCGGCGGGCAACAATGTACGCGGCGTGGCGTGGAACATGGACGGCGGCTGGACTGCTCAATAACAATTTCAGCTACAGCCCTCATTGAATAAGCGTAAGACGCTACTTTATTGATAGCAATCCAGATGCCCGACTAGCTGGATTGCTTGAACGCCATAACCGCCTGGTTGCGCAAAGTGCGCAATAGGGAGAGTTCTTTTTCATCAAGTTCCAGCGCACCGTGATTCTTCTTGTCGGCGTAGATCAAGCCGAACGGTGCGCCTTTTATCATCAGCGGCAACAACAGAAAAGTGGGCGCATTCAGGCCGCTTCGATACCACCCAGGCAGTCGCTGTGCAATGCGGGATTCGGTTGCATCGCTGATCATGGTATCGGTGCCTTTGTTGCACACGACGGCAAACAGGTCGGGGGTCGCAGCTTTTAGAGGAACCTTGAACGCTTTAACTTGCAATTCGACCCCCTCACCCAGGCCAAAACGCCCGGTCATGGTTTCCGTCTTGGCATCGCGCATACAAAAAATTATGTTTTCAAAATCCATGGCACGATACATGGTCTCGAGAATCATGCGCAGCACGTCGCTGAGCTTAAAGTCCTCTACCATGGCATTGGTAATGTCTTGAATACCTGCAGTCAGGGTTTCTGTCACCCGAAGGTCTTTTTTCGGTGACTGGCCCAACGCATCAGGCGAAGCTGTCTGCGTTGCATGCAACTCAAACGCGCCCAGACTGCCCACCCCATCGGCCGATGTCGAGTGTGCCTCGTGCACACTGCCAGAGTCTGGCAACTTGAGTAAATTGGCTGCAGCCGAGCCCGGAGCTACTCGGATCTCCATGGCTACAGCCAGGTCAACCAACTTCTGCCGTGCCGTAACGGTGGCCGTAACGATGTCTTTGGAACTAACCCCCAGTGCCTGCGCATATTTGCGCGTCACCAAGGCAACGCGTGCATCAACTTCCTTGGGGTCAGTGTGCAGCAATACATCGGCAATTTCGTTAGACACCAAAGCGATCCAGCGCATGCGTTCACCTGCATCCGAGGGCGCCCTGGGCGGCACAGCCCCAACAGGCTTTCGCATGCATCGCTGCATACTTTGCGGCAAACCCCAAGCTTTGGCAATGCCCAACCCCAGCGCCTCAAAGTTCAAGCCCAAAACGCTGGCTGAGGCTGCCGCTTCGCTTTGCGGTTCGCGCGTCGTCAGAACCAGGTTACGTATCTGGGTGGCTTCCTCTGGGAAATAAAACTGCACTAGCAGTCGCCCCAAATTCTGAAACATCGAGCCAATGAAAGCTTCTTCGCCTTCTTTGGCAACGGGGCACAACTCACCGCCGATAGAGCCCGCCATCAGGCAGCGCAAAAACTCCTCCTTTAGCAACCCCGCGTGCGCCTTGTCTTGCATGTGCTCCAGCAGCACCAGGCTCAAGGCCATGTTGCGGATACCGTTAAAACCCACCAAATTCACCGCGCGCGACACCGTATTAATGCTGCCACTGTGTGCGAAGTGCGCGCTGTTAACCATGCGCAGCAGTTTGTTGGTCAGGGCAACGTCCTTCAAAATTTCATTGGTGACACTGTGGACGCTTTCAGTCTCGGACGTGGCCATGCTCTG
>JBAWYQ010000235.1:0-5858 GCA_037143475.1 Burkholderiales bacterium
ATTGTGGACACGGAGAATGGGGGTTGTCATATCAAGCGTCCTCAGTGTTCGGTGCCGAGATAAGCGGCGCGCACGGCCGGGCTTTGCTGGATTTCGTCCGGTGTGCCCTGGGTCAGCAGCGTGCCGAACTCCATCACCACCAGGTGGTCACAAACGTCCATCACCAAGTCCATGTCGTGTTCGACCAGCAAAATGCTCACGCCCTCGCCGCGCAGTTGCCGCAGCACACCGGCCAGCGCCTTCTTTTCCTGATGCCGTAAACCGGCAGCGGGCTCGTCAAGCAACAGCAAAGCCGGGTCGCTGCACAGGGCTCGGGCGATCTCCAGCAGGCGCTGCGGGCCCATGGCCAGGTTGCCTGCCAGCTCGTGCATGGAGGCGCCCATGCCAATGCGCTCCAGCTGATTGGCGGCTTCCCGCATCAGGCTCTGTTCTTCACCGCGGTCCAGCCGCAGCATGCTGGAGAGCGCGCCCTTATGGCCGCGCAATTGCGCACCCAGTGCCACGTTCTCTAGCACCGTCATTTCGGGAATCATCTTGACGTGCTGGAAGGTGCGCGACATGCCGCGCCGCGCAATCTCGCGAGAGGGCAGCCCGCTGATGGTCTCGCCACGAAATTGCACCTGGCCCGTAGTCAGGCCCAGCACGCCGGTGATCAGGTTGAAGGTGGTGGACTTGCCCGCACCGTTAGGTCCGATCAAGCCGACGATTTGTCCCGCATTGATGGAGAAGCTGATGTCATTCACCGCGGTCAAACCGCCAAACTGCTTGCGGATTTTGTTCACATCCAGCACCAGGTCACCCACCGCGGGTTTGCTGCGCTCGGCCAGTGGTGCGGCGTTGTGCCAGTCGTTCTTGCGCTGCGGCTTTGGCAGGTAGCGACCCACCAGCGACCACATGCCATCGGGCAGGTACTTCAACACCAGAACCAACACAATGCCAAACACAATCACCTCGTAACTGCCACTGGTGCCAATCAGTTTGGGCAACAGCACCTGCAACTGGTCTTCCAGCAGCTTGGTGATGAGGGCACCGCTGATGGCACCCCACACATAACCGGCACCGCCCAGAACTGCCATGAAAAGGTACTCAATGCCCATCTTCAGGCCAAAGGGCGATGGATTCACCGTGTGCTGAAAATGGGCAAACAGCCAGCCCGAAATGCTCGCAAACAGTGAGGCAATCAAGAAGATGCCAATCTTGTGGCGCAGCGTGTCCACACCCATGGCCTCGGCCATTTGCGAGCCGGTGCGCAATGCGCGAATGGCACGCCCGGTGCGTGAGTCCAGCAGGTTGAGCAGCGCAAAGGCGCCCAGCAACACCAGGCACCAGGCAAAGACAAAGAAGGGTCGGCCCTGGCCCAGGTCCCAGTCCATCAGCTTCAACGTGGGCACGCCCAGAATGCCGTCGTACTTGCCCAACGCGTCCAGGTTCCCCATCAAGTAGTACAAGGACAAGCCCCAGGCGATGGTTGCCAGCGGCAGGTAGTGGCCCGACATGCGTAGCGTGATCCAGCCTACCAGCAGTGCACTGACCGCAGTGATGGCCAGCCCGACAAACACGGTGACCCATGGCGACAGCCCCATGTTCACGGTCAGGTAGGCACTGCTATAAGCGCCAATGCCAACGAATGCCGCCTGCCCGAAGGAGGTGAGCCCTCCAATTCCGGTCAACAAAACCAGGCCCAGAATGACCAGACTGTAGAGCGCAATGTAATTGAGCTGCGTGATCCAGAAGTCAGGCAGGGGCAGCAGCGCAAAAATAATAACGCCGGCCATTAGCGCCAGGCGCCGCGTATTTTCGGTAAGCGTCATTTCAGTGTTCCTCCGTGTGGCCGCCAGCCATGGAGCGCCACAACAGAATCGGCAGAATCATGGTGAACACGATCACCTCCTTGAAAGCGCTTGCCCAAAAGGAGCCGAAAGACTCCACCAGCCCCACAAACAAAGCCCCAACAGCCGCAGCCGGGTAACTGGCCAGGCCGCCAATCACGGCTGCGACAAAACCCTTGAGGCCAATCAAAAATCCCGAGTCATAAAACACAGTGGTGGTGGGTCCAATCAGCAAGCCTGACAACGCGCCAATCAAGGCGGCCATGGCAAAGGTCGATTGACCAGCCGTGTGACTGGAGATACCCATGAGCCGCGCGCCCAGTCGGTTGACAGCAGTAGCCCGCAGCGCCTTGCCATACAGCGTGTTCTCAAAAAACTGCCACAACAATCCAATCAGTGCCAGCGACGTGCCGGCAATGATGATGGTCTGGCCGCTGAGCGTGAGTGCGCCCACGCTGAAGCGCTCATCCCAGAACGACGGATTGCGAAACCCCTCTGCGCCGAAGAACAACAGCCCCAGACCAGTCATGGCGAAGTGCACGCCCACCGACACGATCAGCAAGACGAGCGAACTCGCATCGGCCAGCGACTGGTAGGCCAGCCGATAGACCAGCGGACCAAACGAGGTGACCACGCCCACTGTCAACAGTGCCTGCACCACCAGGGGATACTGGCGCGGTGCGGCCCAGACCGACAGCGCTGCCACAACAGCCGGAATCAACAGCGTCCACGAACCGGCCTTCAGTGCCTTGGGTGCGTTATGCGTGTGCATCCAAGTCTGGCGCACGTCCAGCACAGCGGCCAGCACCGCCATCAACAACAGCAACCAGACCGTGCCAGGGATTTGGCCGGTTTGAAATATGGCCAGGGTAAGCGCGCCATAGGCGACAAACTCCCCCTGGGGAATGAAGATCACCCGTGTCACGGTAAAGACCAGTACCGTGGCCAAACCGAGCAGGGCGTAGATGGCCCCGTTTGTCAGGCCGTCCAGCACAAGAATGCTGGCGATTGAAATATCCATGGGTGACCCTACAGTACGTTCATAAAGTGGCTAGCCCGCCGCCGGGCCGCACGTTTTACTCGACTTTCCAGTCGCCATTCACCACCTTGAGCATCACACCGGTCTCATCGGTATAGCCCCAGTGGTCGTCCTTGGTCCAGTTCAGCACGCCATGCGCCACCACGGTGCGTCCCATAATTTCCATCGCGTCACGCAGGGCGGCTCGGAATTCCTTGGTGCCGGGCTTGGCCTTCTTCAAAGCCATGGGCACGATCTTTTCCATGACCAGAATGGCGTCGTAGCCGTGGCCGGCAAACTGGTTACGTGAGCCCACACCATAGGCTTTCTCGTACTGCTGCACAAACTCGATGGCCACTTTTTTGGATGGATGACTGTCCGATAGTTGCTCAGCAATCACGGCTGGGCCGGACACCACATAAGCCCCCTCTACTGCTTTGCCCCCCACGCGCATCAGGTCACGTGACGCTGCGGCGTGCGTCTGAAAAATCTTGCCCTTGAAGCCGCGTTCCACAATGGCCATGTGCGGCATGGCAGCACCGCTGCCCGAGGCTACAACCAGCATGGCGTCCGGGTTGGCGGCCACCAGCTTAAGGGCTTGGGCAGTGACGCTTGTATCGGATCGGGCAAAGCGCTCGGTGGCCACGACCTTGATACCGTTCTTGTCGGCTTCAGCAGTGAAGTCTTTCAACCAGCTCTCGCCGTAGGCGTCGGTGTAGCCCAAAAAGCCCACCGTCTTGACGCCCTGTTTCTTCATCAGGCCGACCATAGCGTGGGCCATAACGGCGTTGGACTGGGGCATGCGAAAGGTCCACATGTCTTTGCCCGGTGGCAACACGGCGGGCGAGAACGAAAGTTGCACGGTCTGGGCTTCAGCCGCTACACCCGCCATGGGAATGGCCACCGGCGTAGCAACCGAACCCATGATGATGTCCACCTTGTCGTCGGTCACGAAGCGGGTGGCAATTTTGACGCCGTTGGTGGGGTCGGTGGCGTCGTCGAGTACGATGACCTTGATCTTTTCACCGGCGATGGTTGCAGGCCAGAGCTTGATCTGGTTGTTGATCGGGATGCCCAAGCCAGAGGCAGGGCCAGTCAGCGGCAGCGCGACGCCGATAGTGATGTCCGCAAGCGCGGCGCCAGCGGCCAGGGCCGTAACGGCGGTGGCAATGAGAGTCTTGACGATTTTCATGTTGTCTCCTGAGTAGTAGTGGTGGTGGTGAGGGATTGAAGAAATGGGTTAACTGCAAAGGGCCTTGATGTCATCAGGCACGGGAATAGCTTTAATGCGGTCCGAGTCAGGCAAGCGTACGCAGAAGGCGCGCACCTCGGTGCCTTCGCACAACAGGTCATCGCCCCGCTTGACGATGTGGCGGTGCACAAACACCTTGTCGCGCCACTCTTCAATGCTGGTGTGCACCTGCAACGTTTCGCCATAGGTGGCAGGACGCATGAATTTCGTATTGATTTCCAGCAGCGGCGTGCCGATGATGCCGGTGGTTTTGACCAGCTCGCGCCACGGCTGCACGCCGCACTGTATGAAGAAATTCAGCGATGAAGCATCCATCCACTTGGCAAAGTTGGGGAAGAACACGATGCCTGCGGGGTCGCAGTCGCCAAACATGACGTTGACGGAATAGACAATGGTTTTGCTCATGGTGGATTTTCTTGTGAAAGAGGCTCTCAGCGCGGTGCCATGCGCAACGCGCCGTCCAGGCGAATCACTTCGCCATTCAAGTGGCCATTGGTCACGACGTGCGCGGCCAATTGCGCAAACTCTTCGGGCTTGCCCAGGCGCTGCGGAAACGGAATGCTGGCCGCCAGCGACACCTGTACCGCTTCGGGCAGGGTCTTCATCAGTGGCGTGGCAAACAGGCCCGGCGCTATGGTGCAGACGCGAATGCCGTGTTGAGCCAGGTCACGGGCCATGGGTAGCGTCATGCCAACCACGCCCGCCTTGGAGGCGCTGTAGGCCTGCTGGCCCACCTGGCCGTCAAAGGCCGCTACGGAGGCGGTGAAAACCATGGCGCCGCGCTCGCCGTCTTCCATGGGTTCGAGTTTGGCACAGGCCGCCGCAAACAGGCGGGCCACGTTGTACGTGCCGATCAAATTGACGTTGACCACGCGCACAAAGTCTTCCAACGGCGCGGCATTGCCGTCCTTGCCGACCACGCGCTTGGCACTGCCAATGCCGGCGATCTGCATCAGGATGCGTGCCGGACCATGGGCGGCAGCGGCCTGGGCGATGGCCGCCTGCACGCTCTCGGAACTGGTGACGTCGCACTGACATGCCAGGGCGCAGCCCTCGCCAAACTGCGCACCGATCTCGGCGGCAACCTTTTCGGCGTTGGCCAGGTTGACGTCCAGAATCGCCACCCTGGCACCCAGGCGGGCCAGTTCGCGGGCGGTTGCCTCGCCCAGACCGGAGCCACCGCCGGTGACCAATGCTGCTTGTCCTTGAATGTTCATGTCAGATGTCTCAGTAGTTTGCTACAAATGTGATAGCTGCTTGCGCCGGTTTTACGGGGGCTAGAGGCCTATTTCACTTATAGGTTATGGCTCAATCAGGCCGCAAGCGGGTTTTCCAGTAGCAGGGCAATGCCCTGCCCGCCACCAATGCAGGCGCTGGACACACCGTAGCGCAACCCACTGCGTTGCAGTTCACGTCCCAGCGTCAGCGTCAAGCGCACGCCGGTGCAGGCCAGTGGGTGGCCCAAAGCGATGGCGCCGCCGTTGACGTTCAACTTGCTCAGGTCCAGTCCCAGCTCTCGACCAACCGACAGGGTTTGCGCGCCCTGGGCTTCGTTGATCTCGAAGCGGCCAATGGCGTCCAGTGATAGACCCGCGCGCTCCAGCAGCAGCTTGATGGCCGGGGCCGGTCCAATGCCCATGATTTCGGGCGGCACGCCAACCACGGCTGCCGCCACCACGCGGGCCAGCGGTTTCTTGCCTTCAGCGCGGACATAGACGCCCGATGCCACGACGGCTGCGGCTGCTGCGTCAACCAACGC
>JBAWYQ010000236.1:0-5792 GCA_037143475.1 Burkholderiales bacterium
CGTTTCACGTCACTTATGGCGAGCTGGTATGGGGCGACTATGACCTGTGCTTTCCGGTCATCGACCTCTATCGCAACTGCATAGAGCATTTGGACACTATGGCGCAGGCAGCCTAAAGCATTGGTTTGAGAATCATCAGCCACGGCCGCTTTTGGTGTGGACACTGCAATGTGGCTATTTGGCTCGCTGCCCAAGACTACCCCGACAGCGCCACAGAACGCTTCGAGCGGCTGCATGCCGCTACCCATGCTGCGCGGCAATTAGTGGCGGTACAGCAGCAATTCACGAACAAATTGGGTTCGATTTCTCATTGAATCTGTCAAAGCCAGTTTGCGTTTACGCGCAGCAGATCCTTTGCGGCCAGGGTGGCGGAGGACTAGGGTTATCAAACACATCAAACTGCATGGGGCTTACCAAGAGCGCCTGTGTATGTGATTCACCACACAGTCGTCACGCTGAAATTTGAGAGCAAGCTCCAGCAGCTAGAATCACCCGGTTGCAGGTAGACAAGTTCCGTCAATAGAGAACGCACCTGCAGCGAATAAGGGAGTTCTGTCACATGCAGGTTTGTGTTTCTGGCGCAGGATACGTCGGCTTATCCAATGCGGTCTTGCTGGCCCAGCACAACCAAGTGCGCATTGTCGACATCGTCCCCGCCAAGGTGGACCTGCTCAACGCCCGCACCAGCCCCATCGAAGACCCCGAGCTAGAACACTACCTGGCCACCAAGCCGCTCAACCTGAGCGCCACGCTGGACAAGGCCACTGCCTACACCGGGGCCGACTATGTGGTCATAGCCACCCCCACCAACTACGACCCCGTTACCAACTACTTTGACACCACCAGCATCGAAAGCGTGGTCAAAGACGTCATGGCACTGGCCCCCAACGCCGTCATGGTCATCAAAAGCACCGTGCCCGTGGGCTACACCGAAAAGCTGCGCGCACAAACGGGCAGCCCCAACATCATCTTCAGCCCCGAATTCTTGCGCGAAGGCCGGGCGCTGTATGACAACCTGCACCCCAGCCGCATCGTGGTGGGCGAACAGAGTGATCGCGCCAAAACCTTTGCAGCCCTGCTGCAACAAGGTGCCATCAAGCAAAACGTGGACGTGCTGTTGTGCGGCAGCACCGAGGCAGAGGGCATCAAGCTCTTTGCCCGACCTGCTGGCCATGGCAGACGTTCACCTGCTACCCCAGCGTGCCGATGCTGCTGATCTGGTGATGCCCAGCAAGCTGACCGGCATGCTGGCCAGCGCCCGCGCCGTGGTGGCCACCGCCCATGCGGACACCGATCTGGCCAACGTGGTGCAAACCTGTGGCCTGGTGGTGCCACCCGAAGACCCCGCCGCCCTGGCCCAAGCCGTGCGCACCTTGGCCGCAGACCCGGCCCTGCGCGAGCGCCTTGGCGCAGCGGGCTACGCGTATGCCCAGGCCAACCTGGACCGCGAGGCGGTGTTGCTGCGGTTTGAGGGTGAGGTGGTGCAGCTGCTATACAAACAGTAGCTGCTCACGCATATTCCACGAGGTCTGGAGGCCTATTTGATTGTGAAGGTCCTGGAGTGCGATAGTAACTTTCATTTGAATTTAAACTAGCTATACTATACAGGTTGGCTAGTTTAAAGAGAGTCCCCATGATCACTGTTTCCTCTATGGACGCGCAAAACCGGTTTGGGCAGTTGCTAGACACCGTGCAGCGCGAGCCGGTCATCATCACCCGCCATGGCCGCACGGCGGCATTTATCATCTCGCCCCGCGACATGCAAGACCTGCAGGACGCTAGGCGCAAACGCAGTGCTGCGGTGGACGCTTTTGACGCCTGGAGCCAGAATGCTGCGGCAAGCGCCTTGCCCGCTGCAGCAAGCCTGACCGATGAAGAAGTGATGGCGATGGTGAAGGCATCCCGTTGAGTGGTTTTCGCCGGATTGTTTTTGATACCAGCACTTTGGTAAGCGCGGCGCTGCGTGTTGGCTCGGTACCGTATCAGGCTTTGCAACGAGCGATTGCACAGGGTGAGGTTTACGTGTCGTCAGACACGTTTTCGGAACTGGAGCAGGTGTTGCTACGCCCTAAGTTCGACCGCTATATGCCACGCGATGTTCGGATGGCCTTCGTGGATTTGGTGCGCTCGCTCGCTGTGCTGGTGCCGGTGTCAGCAACAGACGTGGCCAATGTGGTTCCAGCGTGCCGCGATCCCAAAGACAATCCTTTTCTGGCGCTGGTGCTGGCCTGTGCTGCGGATTTGTTGGTGAGCAGTGACGCAGATTTGTTGGTGCTGCACCCGTGGCGTGCCGTTCCAATTCTCACCCCAGCCGCTTACCTGCTCTCAAATGAATAGCGGCTAACGCACATTCCACGAGGGCTAGCGGCCAATTTGACTATGAAAATTCTCCTGTACGGCATCAACTTTTCGCCCGAGCTGACCGGCATTGGCAAATACACCGGCGAGCTGGCCGCATGGCTGGCAGCGCGCGGGCACGATGTGCGCGTGGTGACCGCGCCGTGGTGGCCACCGCCCATGCGGGCACCGATCTGGCCACCGTGGTGCAAACCTGCGGCCTGTTGGTGCAGCCCGGTGATGGGGTTTGCCAATACTCTCCAATCGGCAGCGATGAAGATGGGAGTATGGGACTCACGCCGCCAATTTCGCACTTGCTAGCCGATTAAGGCTTACACCCTGCTCAGCAGCCATAAGTGCAAGATTGCGATGAACCAATGGCGGGATGCGAACACGGAACTCACCGCTGTAGCTCTTTTCAGCCAGCGCCACCGGAATGGGCTCGCCACTCGCTTGCATTTCAGCCACCACATCCCCCACAACTTTCTGGATGCCTTTAAGCGCTGCCTCAGGTGTTTTTGCCAACCAGCTCAGCGACGTAAACTCGGTGCACAAGCCCACATGCTCGCCATCTTCTGGCGACCAGGTAACGCGGTAGGTGTAGTGTTGAATGTTCATCATTTGGTTTCCAATTTTTCAATGGCTTGCAGGACTTGCCTGACTTGATAGGGCTTTGCCTTGCCTTTGGCGTTCTGGATGTTGACGCGCGGATCGCCCGGCCAAGGAGTCTTGAAAATGGCGTGGCTACTACCGTCTTGCCTGGGCTTGCCGAAATAGGCCTCGCACACTTTTTTGAAATCATTGAAGCTGATATTTCCGGGCTCCCGGCGCATCATCTCCAGGATTTTTTCGATTTGTGCCATAGATCTCAATGGTGCCACTAATGGCACCATATGTCAATTTGGCACCTTGCCACCTAGCTGCGTCAGGTACTCAAAATTGCTGCCGCCAAAAAATGGACAGATGAGAAATTCATAAGCTGTTGATTTACATAGGAATATTCTGTCCATTCCTGGGCTACTTGGCCATACCGTGGACTACGACCCCGTCACCAACTACTTTGACACCACCAGCATCGAGAGCGTGGTCAAAGACGTCATGGCCCTGGCCCCCAACGCCGTCATGGTCATCAAAAGCACCGTGCCCGTGGGCTACACCGAAAAGCTGCGCGCACAAACGGGCAGCCCCAACATCATCTTCAGCCCCGAATTCTTGCGCGAAGGCCGGGCGCTGTATGACAACCTGCACCCCAGCCGCATCGTGGTGGGTGAACAGAGTGAGCGCGCCAAAACCTTTGCAGCCCTGCTGCAACAAGGTGCCATCAAGCAAAATGTGGACGTGCTGTTGTGCGGCAGCACCGAGGCAGAGGGCATCAAGCTCTTCGCCAACACCTATCTGGCCATGCGCGTGGCATTTTTTAACGAGCTGGGCACCTATGCCGCCAGCCATGGGCTGGACAGCCGCCAGATCATCAACGGCGTGTGCCTGGACCCGCGCATAGGCAACCACTACAACAACCCCAGCTTTGGTTACGGTGGCTACTGCCTGCCCAAAGACACCAAGCAACTGCTGGCCAACTACGACGCCGTACCGCAAAACATCATGCGTGCCATTGTGGACAGCAACACCACCCGCAAAGACTTTTGCGCCACCGAGATCCTCAAAAAGCTCGGGTCGAAGCATTTGGGGTCTGAGCCTAATTTGCGCAGCAATTTAGGCTCAGACCCCAATAGCGGAGCGAACACCACGCCAGTCGTTGGGATTTTCAGGCTAGTCATGAAATCCGGCAGCGACAACTACCGCAACAGCAGCATCCAGGGCATCATGAAACGCATCAAGGCCAAGGGCGTGGAGGTGATTGTTTATGAGCCCGCGCTGAACGAAGCCAAGTTCTTTAACAGCCGCGTGGTGAACGACATTGCGCTGTTCAAGCAAGAGGCCGATGTGATTGTGGCCAACCGCATGACCGTTGACCTGGGCGACGTGGCGGCCAAGGTCTACACACGCGACCTGTTTGGGCAAGACTAAAAAGCAATGTGCAGCACGCCGCGTCGCATTTTATGGGCTAAATGTGCCTCAAGCCCCTGTACTACCTGCGTGAGCAGCTAGCAAAACAATAGCGCCTTTGCATAAGCCGCATTGCTTTAATCACCACCCTGTGGGCCCTGCTGTGCCTGCCAAGTGCATGGGCGAGCGTTGACGCGGGGTTGAAGTTCACCATTGGCGGCGACCTGTTTGGGCAAGACTGACCCATGCAATCCAGCCTAAAAGTCAAGCTACTTCGCAACCTGGGTGCCAACCCCTACGGGCAGTTGATCACTATCGCAATTCAACTGGTGAGCGTGCCGCTGTATTTGCATTACTGGGGCGTGGCGCTTTATGGTGAATGGCTGATCTTGAGCGCCATACCGGCCTACCTCGCCCTCAGTGACATTGGTTTTGTCTCGGTGGCCCTGCGCGAGCGCCTGGGCGCAGCGGGCTATGTGTATGCCCAAGCCCACCTGGACCGCGAGGCGGTGTTGCAAAGGTTTGAGGCAGATGTGGTGGGGTTGCTATGAACCACCCCAGCATTCAGAGCGACCTGGCTTAAGGTGGCGCAGTTTGCGGATGGCATTGCGCGGTGTTTGGGGCGGTGAATGTGGATGTGGCGTTCACTTAAATAACATATTTGTTATCATTCGACAATGGACTACGCGATTAGCTATTTCAATGATTCCGTGCAGGAGCAGATTTTGGCTTTGCCAGATACCTTGGCTGCGCGATACATCGTGATGACGCGTCGCATGGTCGCGTTGGGGGCAAATCTTGCGAAATTGCCTAAACCCGAATGAAGGAGTTCAAACATGCAAACACATGAACAATTGATTGAAAAGCTTATGCGTCGCCCTGGCGTACAGGCCGAGGTATTGCGGATCGAGCGTGATGAGGGCGTCCTCCTCGACGCGCTGCTCAAAGCGCGACAAGAGGCCGGGTTGACGCAGGCACAAGTGGCCGAGCGTATGGGCACCCAGGCACCTGCGGTTGCGCGGCTGGAACGTGCGTTGGCAACAGGCAAACATTCGCCATCCATTGCTACGCTGCGCAAGTACATCAAGGCGTGCGGCAAGAGTCTGGTTCTGCAGATCGCGTGAATATTCGACAAACCTTGCGTGTTCCGCGAGCCGGTTACCATCACCCGCCATGGCCGTACGGCGGCGTTCATCATTTCGCCCCGCGATATGCAAGACTTGCAGGATGCCCGGCGCAAGCGCAGTGCAGCGGTGGATGCCTTTGACGCCTGGAGCCAGAAGGCCGCTAGGTGATAAGTTCTGCGGATGTTTTGGTCAGCAACGACGCTGATTTGCTGGTGCTGCATCCGTGGCGTGGCGTGCCCATCGTCACGCCAGGTATGTATTTGCTCTCAAATGAATAGCTGCCTGCGCATGTTCCACGGGGGCTAGATGGCATTTTCGCTC
>JBAWYQ010000237.1:0-5774 GCA_037143475.1 Burkholderiales bacterium
CGAGTCCTGTCCCTTACTTTTTCAGCGCAGCCTTCCAGTCCCGGTAGACATCAATGTCGACACCGTCCGGATAGTTCAACAGGCCGGGCGTAAATCCTTTTTTGCCTTTTTCACCGTATTGCCAGATGATGGCCTTGGTCTTGCGGTCGACCACGATGACACGGTCATTCAGGTCGTCAACAATAAGGATGTCCCCGGTGTCGGGTAACTCTCGGGCAATGGACGAATGGTCCAGCATGCCTTCTCCCTCTTTGACGAAGTATTCCCATGAAATCTTGCGAGTAGCTGGGTCGAAAATAATGACGCGGCCGGGCTTCCAGAAGTCGGCCACGATGATCTGTTTGCCGTCCACCGTGGGGAATGCGTCCGAGGGGTAATGAAGGCCGGGCGCTTTCACGCTCCAAAGCACCTTGCTGTCGCGTGTGATTCGGGAAATCCAGGCGTCGGTGATTTCGGTGATCAGGATGTCGCCGTTTTCCAGTGGCGTGGCTCCATTGGGGTGTGCCAGCTCGGTAGGCGGGTTGTGCTTGCACTTGCCAGGGGTGCCCCATTGTGTGGCGATGGCATCGGTCTTGGGGTCGACGATAAGAACACGGCAATTGCGGATGTCAGCAGTAATGAACTTGCCGTCGGCTAACAGGTGCGCATCATCCGGGTAGTTGAGCAAGCCGGGACCGCTGCCGCGGTGGTCTGGGGTGCCATAGGTCCAGGTTAACGCGCGCGTTTCGTAATCGACGATATGAATGTCAAAGTTATCCTCTTCGCTGACGGCCAGCAGTTTGCCGTCGGCGGAAAAGTTGACATCCTCGTTGCCCCGATAGACCTTTAGGTTGGGCGATGGAAACTCCCACACAATGCTTTTGTCCGGGGCGATTTCGATCAGGCGGTTATTGCGCCGATCGGCAATCATGATCGGGTAGGGTAACGGCTTGCCCCAGGACTGAACCATTTTTGTGCGGCTGCCGGTTACCGGTGGAATGGGGGGCAGCACTGCGCCGCTGGACACTATGCCCGCACCTGTCATTTCTGGCGTGACCTTAACTTCAATACCTGCTGCTGCCTTGCTCTTGTTGACGTCCTGGGCTGTTGCCGCAGCAAATACGCCGAGCAACAAGGGTAGCAATAGGGCAGATATTCCAAACCGCAGGGGGCTCTTCATTCGGATAGGGCTTGAAGCGGGCAAACGGCGCATAGTGGATTCCTTGACTCTCGGTAAACGTGCTGAATCAGCACAGGTCACATTTTCGCTTCTCCTGCCACTGTTTCTGTTGACCTGTAGCAAGGCCTTGAGGTTCAACGTTGGATTTGGTTCGATAGCGTCACTGACTTTCGAGTACGGTGCGTTGGTGCAGCGGTTGCACCGGTCGTGCGTTGTCGGCAAAGCGCTGGCGGTAGCGGGTCAGTTGATCTGACGATAGCTGGAGTGGCTGTTTCATGACGATCCACGCGACACCCTCGGTGCAAGGCGGAGCCGTAACGGATCCAGCGTATCGGAAGTAGCTGCGTTTTGCTGGCAACAATGCACTGGCATCGATCGTCACGTCGGGATGGTTGTGGTCGCCGTCCGCCCTTTCAGGAATGAGTGGCATCAGCATCTTGAGCAGCGCATTTTCCTGCCCGGTACGAAAAAGCACGACTACAGCCAATAACTGACCGGACTGGCTCTTGTGCAGCAAGTGGGCTGCCATCGGAAACTCTTCCCCGGCAATCTTGTCGCCGCCGGGGGTGTGGAAGTGAAATTGCTGCAGGGTGTAGCGCTCTTTGCCAATATTCAGAGTGCTGCCTTTGGCGAAGCGCACGCGTGTCGTGTGCCCGTCGTCCGCCAGCTTCAGTGGCGCTTTCAGGTAATTGAATTCCAGGGGTGGCAGTGCCTGGCGCGAGGTTACCCCGATATCAATGGGCGATTGGCGATGACCGCTTTCACACAAACCTGCCGACGCCGATGTGCACGCAAGAACTACCAGTGCGGCAAAAATATGTTTCATGGCATGGGTCCTGTCGGTTCGCACGTTGAGTGAATCCTTAAATTTTGCACATCGACTTTAAACCCCAACCAGCGTTCCACCGCCATGCGCAAGTTGTTGCCATCTCCGGTGGTGCCAAAAATAGTCGGAGCTACAAAGCCGGCATCAGCCGCTTGCACCAGCCAGCCTCGCTCATCGAGCAGTCGCCGGGTTTGACGGGCGACCGGTGCGCCGCCTTCCAGAAAGGCAACGTCTGCGCCAACGAGTGAACGCAATGTGCCTATGGCAAATGGATAGTGCGTGCACCCCAGCACCAAGGTGTCCATGGCCCCATCTGCATGGCCAAATTGGCCCATAGCCCCCGTAGAATATGCGCAAGAAGCTATCGTTTTTGTAGCATCTGCGCGTTCAATTGCGTCTGCCAAGCCGTCGCAGGGTTGCAATATGAAGGTTGCTTGGCCGTGCAAGGATGTCAAAAGCGCCCGAAATTTGTCGCTATTGAGCGTGCCGCGGGTTGCCATCACGCCGACGACCTTGGTCTTGCTTGACAGCGCTGCTGGCTTCAACGCTGGCTCGATGCCCACAATGGGCAGTTCGGGGAAGTCCTGGCGCAGCAGCTTGATCGCGGCAGCGGTGGCGGTGTTGCAGGCTACGACCAGCGCCTTGATGTGGTGTTGCTCGGTCAGGTAGCGGGCGATGGCGTGGGAGCGGGTGATGACGTGCGCGTCATCGCGTTCTCCGTAGGGGGCGTGGCCGCTGTCGGCGACGTAAATGAATTGCTCCTGCGGTAGTTCGGCACGCAGGGCGCGCAGCACACTCAAGCCGCCCACGCCACTGTCAAATACACCGATGGCATCGGCGCTGCGGTCCGTATAACCAGCGCTGACTAATGGCATGCCGCAGGGTCCAATGTCAGTCGTGAATCAAGCAGACTGCACCGGAATATTTTTGAACTCGCCCATGGCAATCTTCTTTTGCCACTCGGCCGGTCCGGTAATGTGGGCGCTGGTGCCACCCGAATCCACCGCCACGGTGACCGGCATGTCGACTACGTCGAATTCGTAAATAGCTTCCATGCCCAGGTCGGCAAAGCCCACCACCTTGGCAGCCTTGATGGCCTTGCTCACCAGGTAGGCGGCACCACCCACAGCCATCAGGTAGGCGCTTTTGTGTTTCTTGATGGCTTCGATGGCGACCGGGCCGCGCTCGGCTTTGCCAACCATGCTGATCAGCCCGGTTTGGGCCAGCATCATCTCGGTGAAGCCATCCATGCGGGTGGCCGTGGTGGGGCCCGCAGGGCCGACGGCTTCGCCCTTGACCGGGTCAACCGGGCCGACGTAATAGATAACGCGGTTGGTAAAGTCCACCGGCAGCTTCTCGCCTTTGGCCAGCATGTCCTTGATGCGCTTGTGAGCGGCGTCACGGCCGGTCAGCATCTTGCCGTTGAGCAGCAGCGTTTGCCCGGGTGTCCAACTGGCCACTTCGGCCGGTGTCAGGGTGTTCAGGTCGACCTTTTTACTCTTCACGTAATCGGGCGTCCAGGCGACATCGGGCCAGGTGTCCAGTGAGGGCGGTGTCAGATAGACCGGGCCACTGCCGTCCAGCACAAAGTGGGCGTGGCGAGTCGCGGCGCAGTTCGGGATCATGGCAATGGGCTTGCTGGCGGCGTGGGTCGGGTACATCTTGATCTTGACGTCCAGCACAGTAGTCAGGCCGCCCAGGCCTTGCGCACCGATGCCCAGCGCGTTGACTTTTTCGAACAACTCCAGACGGAGTTTTTCGACGTTGGACAGTTCTGCGCCGCTACCTGCTTTGGCCTGTAGTTCGTACATATCCAGGTCATCCATCAGACTTTCCTTGGCCATCAGTACTGCTTTTTCCGCTGTGCCGCCAATGCCAATGCCGAGCATGCCGGGTGGGCACCAGCCCGCACCCATGGTCGGTACGGTTTTGAGCACCCAGTCGACCACCGAGTCGCCGGGGTTGAGCATGTACATCTTGCTCTTGTTCTCACTGCCACCACCCTTGGCGGCAACGGTGACTTCAACCGTATTGCCGGGAACGATTTCGGTGAAGATGACAGCCGGTGTGTTGTCCTTGGTGTTTTTGCGCAGAAATTCCGGGTCGGCCACCACACTGGCTCGCAGCGTGTTGTCGGGGTGGTTATAGCCCTGGCGCACGCCTTCGTTGATAGCGTCATCGAGGCTGCCGGTGAAGTCGCCCCAGCGCACCTCCATGCCTACTTTGAGGAACACGTTGACGATGCCCGTGTCCTGGCAGATCGGGCGGTGACCGGTGGCGCTCATCTTGCTGTTGGTCAGGATTTGCGCGATGGCGTCTTTGGCGGCCGGGCTTTGCTCACGCTCATAGGCGCGGGCCAGATGGGCAATGTAGTCGGCGGGGTGGTAGTAGCTGATGTATTGCAATGCAGCTGCTACGGATTCAATCAGGTCGGCCTGGCGGATGGTAGTCATGGGGGTCTTTCGAAAGTGGGGACGGTTTTGATAAGTGCAGCTATTTTTGCGGATGGGACATCAGCTTGTCGGTGAAAGCAATGGCCATCGCGGACAGTAAAAACGTGATGTGGATGACGGTTTGCCAGAGCAAAACCTTCTCCTCGTAATTGGCCGCGTTGATAAAGGTTTTAAGCAGGTGGATGGAACTGATGCCGATAATGGCGGTCGCCAGTTTGACCTTAAGGACGGACGCGTTCACGTGGTCGAGCCATTCGGGTTGGTCGGGGTGATCGTCCAGGTTCATGCGTGAGACAAAAGTCTCGTAGCCTCCCACAATTACCATGATGAGCAGGTTGGAGATCATCACCACGTCAATCAGGGCCAGCACCACCAGCATGATGATGGTCTCATTCAGGCCGGTGACCTCGACAGTGTCCTTGTAACCAATGCTTTTGACCAGCAGTGCCAGTGCATGCTGGTTTCCAAAGGCCGCTTCCATCAGGTGCAGCAGTTCGACCCAGAAGTGGTACACGTATACCGCCTGCGCTGCGATTAGTCCCAAATACAAGGGAAGCTGCAACCAGCGGCTCGAAAAAATCACTTTGGCGAGCAGAGTCATGGGCCGAGCCCTTGACTTGGAAGGAGTAGATGGGCTCATTGGGTGATTGGTTTTTCGTGGCACAAGCGGACATTGTAAAAGCTGTGTGGGCAACTTCTGGCAGTCGCTTGGGTTCGCACTTGCGGTGGCGTCATTTGTTGTATCAAGTCAGTGACTTGTAAGTGCTTGGCACCAATATTCGCCCAGTTTTGATTTAACAGAGGAGACATTCCCTATGAGCACAACGACCGAAACCGCAACCGTATTGCCTGTTTATTTGCCGAGCGCAGAGTTCGTCAAGAATGCAACGATACCCAGCATGGACGCCTACAACGCGCTGTGCAAAGAAGCCGAAACTGATTACGAAGGCTACTGGGGGCGTTTGGCAAAGGAATTTTTGAGCTGGAAAGTTCCCTTTACCAAAGTGTTGGACGAGAGCGATGCACCGTTTTTCAAGTGGTTTGCCGACGGCAAGCTCAATGCGTCTTACAACTGCCTGGACCGAAACGTCGAAAAAGGCCTGGGCGAAAAGACCGCCATCATTTTCGAAGCCGACGGCGGCGAAGTCACCAAGATCAACTACAAGGACCTGCTGGCCAAGACCAGCCAGATCGCCAACGGCCTGAAGTCACTGGGCATCAAGAAGGGTGACCGCGTGGTCATCTACATCTCCATGTCCATCGACGGCGTGGCCGCCATGCAGGCTTGCGCCCGTATCGGTGCGACGCACTCGGTCGTGTTTGGAGGTTTCTCGGC
>JBAWYQ010000238.1:0-5751 GCA_037143475.1 Burkholderiales bacterium
GTACAAAACTACAGGACTCGAATTTTCTCCCTGGCTTTGCGCACCTTGTCGATGCTGAGCGTCACGCGCACGTTTTCTGCAGTAACACCGGCTGCAATGGTGCAGGCCGGGGTGGTTGTTTCCTTACACGGTGTTTTTCCCAGCGCGACACCGTCCTTGTCCAGGATACTGATGACCCAGGGCGTATTGGCCCGTTCGCCCCGCTGCACTGACAACGCGGTTTCGCCATTGGCCAGCTTGACATAGGTGCCCGGCGGATAAAAGCCTGCGGCCTGTGCCATGGCGGAGCCCACACCAAGCCCCACGCCCTCGGCCCCCATCACCATGGACTTGACCGCCTTCACAGGCGAAAGTGAGTTGCGGGTCTTGCGCCCAGCCATCTTGGCAATGAAACCATCCGCCATGGCCAGAATACGGCGTGCCATGATGGTGTCCGCGAGCCCCAGATCGGACTCCGGTTCATGGTGCCAGCGCACGATGTCCAGCACTTGCGGGTCATCCATGCCAAAGCCCTGCAAGGTCTCGACGCTTTTTTGCGGATGCTCCCCAATGAGGTTGCGCTGCCACGCTGTCGGAGCAGAGTTCTGGCGCGCCAAGCTGTCCTGGTCACGCGCCATGCCGATATTCATCACCATCGCCGACGTCATCAGTGCGGCGCGCTGCGGGTTCGAAAGCGACAACTTCTGCGCCGTCAACTCGCACACGACCGCACACAGCAGCGCGTGGGTCGCGCAGTAGCCCTGCGCCGTGTCAGCCAGCGCCTGGAAAAGGCTAAAAAGACTGTCATCCACATCAGCCTTCAACAGACTCAAGGCCTTTTTTTCGATACCGGCCAACCGCTCCAGCGGGTTAATTGCCAACCCGCCCTGGTACAAAATGCCCCGCAACATCTCTTGTAAATCCAACCAGCCGCCATCGATCGGCTTAGCGACGACATAGTCGCTCTCGCGGATTTCACTGGGCATGGGGGCACGACTCACTTCCTGCACATCCACCCCCTGGTTGAGCAACGCGTGCACCATGCGCTCATAACTGCGCTGCCAGGCCAATGCATCGGCGGGCGTGGAAGATGCATTGTGGGCGTGCAGTTTGTTGCGGTGCTCCTCGGACGCCACCGGTTGCCCCTTGCGCAACAGTAGTTGGCCTGAAGCGCTCCACACATCCACCGGCAGCGGTTGACCCACGGCCAGCATGGCCACGGGAATGGGTACGTACTTCATGCTGCAACCTCCACCGGAACCCGGCTTGCCAAACCACACATCAACTCGTAACCCACGGTCTGGGCACAAGCAGCCACTTCATCAATCGACAGCACGGCGCCATTGGCGGCGGTTCCCCACAGGGTCGCCATACTGCCCGGGCCGGCTTGGGGCACGGGCGTCAGGTCCACTGTGATCATGTCCATGCTCACGCGACCCACGGTGCGGGTGCGAATGCCATCCACCAGCACCGGAGTTCCGGTCGGGCAAATGCGGGGGTAGCCATCGGCATAGCCGCACGCGACCACGCCTATGCGCATATCGTTTGGAGCCACAAAGCTTGAGCCATATCCGACTATAGCCCCCGTAGATATTGCCTGAACAGCTATGATTTTTGCAGCAAGCGTCATGCCCGGCTGCAGACCCCAGTCGGCTGCAGTGTGCTCCGGAAAATCGGGCGCACTGCCATACAGGGTGATACCCGGGCGAACCCAGTCTGACGCCACCAGCGCAGTGGGTTGAGCGGCGGCCTGCGCCGCATCGACCGCGTGCCGCAGGGTTGCGGCGCTGTTGCTCAGGCTGCGCTCGCCGGGCAGGTCATGGGTCGTGCGCGCAAACATTGCCATTTGATCGGCCACGCCAGTCACGCCATCGGCGTCGCTGAAATGGGTCATCAGGGAAATTTCGTCGACCTGCGGCAAGGCATTGAGCCGCGTCCAGGCTGACCGGTAGCGCTCCGGGGCAAATCCCAGACGGTTCATTCCGGAATTCATTTTCAGGAAAACACGTTGTGGCACATTGGTCTTGTGGGCGGCCAGCATGTCGATTTGGGCATCGCAGTGCACGGTGTGCCACAGGTCGAGGCGGGAGCACAGTTCCAGATCGCGCAACTCAAACGCGCCTTCCAGCAACAAAATGGGGCCACGCCAACCCAGGTCGCGCACCCGCTGCGCCTCGTTCAGGTCCAGAAGCGCAAAGCCATCGGCCCCTCGCAGTCCCTCGAACACGCGCTCGATGCCGTGGCCGTAGGCATTGGCCTTGATGACAGCCCACACGCGGGCGTCATGCGCCGCGCGGCGGGCAAGGTCCAGGTTGTTGCGCAGGGCCTGCGGATGGACAGTGGCAAGAATGGGACGAGGCATAACAAATACTCGGAGCAAGGCGTGGTGAGATTTTGACACCGCCGGGCGTGCTATAACCGCAACACGTTTGGAGACACACACAATATCGGACGCAACGGCCCAACCGTCGCGCACACCCCTCACGAATGAAACGCGGCTTTTACACCATCATGTCGGCGCAGTTCTTCAGCTCGCTGGCAGACAACGCCCTGTTTGTCGGGGCGGTGCAGTTACTGCGTACCGGCGGAGCCCAGGAGTGGCAACAGGCCGCATTGGTCCCCATGTTTGCGCTGTTTTATGTCATCCTGGCGCCTTTTGTGGGGGCATTTGCCGATGCTTTGCCCAAAGGTCGGGTCATGCTTTACAGCAATGGCATCAAGATCGTGGGCTGCCTGATGATGCTGTTTGGCACCCACCCGCTGATGTCGTACGCCATTGTGGGACTGGGCGCAGCGGCCTACTCGCCTGCCAAATACGGCATTCTGACCGAATTGCTGCCGGCCTCACAGTTGGTCAAGGCCAATGGCTGGATTGAGGGTTTGACCATCTCATCCATCATTCTGGGCGTCTTGTTGGGTGGCCAACTCGTAGGCCCAACGGCATCCACCTACCTGCTGTCCTTCGACTTTCCCGTCATTGATACCGGTATTGATACCCCGCCCGAGGCCGCGATCAGCGTGCTGATCTTTGTCTACATGCTGGCCGCCTGGTTCAACACCCGCATTCCCCTGACCGACGTGCCCATGCGGCCCCTGCCCAAGCACCTGATCACCCTGCTGCCCGACTTCTGGATTTGCAATCTGCGCCTCTGGCGTGATCGATTGGGCCAAATTTCGCTGAGTACCACCACGCTGTTTTGGGGCGTGAGCGGCAACCTTCGCTACATCGTACTGGCATGGGCCGCTGCTGCCCTGGGTTATAGCGTAACCCAGGCCTCGGCACTTGTTGGCGTGGTGGCCATTGGCACTGCAGTGGGGGCCGTGGCCGCATCGATGCGAATGCGTCTGGACCAGGCCACCCTTGTACTGCCACTGGGCATTGGCATGGGGATGCTGGTTATTTTTCTCAACTTCATCACCAACGTCTGGGTCGCCGCCCCGTTTCTGATTTTGCTCGGCGCGCTGGGCGGCTTTCTGGTCGTCCCCATGAACGCCCTGCTGCAGCACCGAGGCCATAACCTGATGGGGGCAGGGCGTTCAATTGCAGTACAGAACTTCAACGAGCAAGCCTGCATTCTGGGCTTGGGCGCTTTTTACAGCCTGTCCACGGGCATGGGCCTGTCGGCCTTTGGCGCCATCACGATCTTTGGCATGGTGGTGGCCGGCTTTATGTGGGTCATCAAACTTTGGCACGAACGCAACTGCCGCGACCACGCTGCCGACGTTGCACACCTGCTGGAAGTAGCCCGCCACGACAACCTGCATGGATGAGATGTTGCCCCCACTTGACCGGCGCAAGCACATGATTTGATCTGGTGCTATCGTGTGCAACCTCATTATTTGCACTGCACACGCCATGACCACTGTCTACGACTTTGAAGCCCTTTCCATTTCGGGAAAGCCCGTTGCTCTCAAAAAGTACCAAGGCAAGCCGATGTTGATTGTCAATACCGCGAGCGCCTGCGGTTTCACACCACAGTTCGCAGGCCTGGAGGAGTTGCACAACACCTATGAGAAAAAAGGTCTGGTGGTACTGGGGTTCCCATGCAACCAGTTTGGTGCGCAGGACAAGGGTGAAAACGGTGAGATAGCCGAGTTTTGCCAAATTAACTACGGCGTAACATTCCCCATGATGGCCAAGATCGACGTCAACGGCGGCGACGCCCATCCGCTATACCAGTGGCTCTCCAAAGAAGCGCCGGGCTTGTTGGGCTCCAAATCCATCAAATGGAACTTCACCAAATTTCTGGTGAACCGCGACGGCCAGGTGACCAAGCGCTACGCCCCCACGGACACTCCACAAAGTATGGCCAACGACATTGAAGCCCTGCTGGCAGACGCATAAGTAATCCATTCGATCTGAGCGGAACTGCTGGTTTACGCGTATCCGCTGGCCTTGCGTCCGTGGGATACTGCGCCCGTGAACGATTTGCTGTCACCACCTGATGGGGGAAACCCCTGGAAGCTGGCCCTGGAAGGGTCCGGCGTCGGGGTGTGGGACTGGAACCTGATTACCGGCGAACAGACACACTCGGCGCATTGGGAAGAGATGATCGGGTTTGCAGTCGGGGAACTAAACCATGGCTACCAGGACTTCATCGGGCGGGTCCACCCTGACGACCTGAAATGGGTTCAAGACGAATCCAGGGCCTACGCCGATGGCCTTGCACCCAAGTACCAAATCGACTTCCGGATGCGCTGCAAAGATGACTCCTGGAAGTGGATTTCTGCCAGTGGCACGGTCGTCCAGCGTGATGCGCAGGGCAAGCCTATGCGCATGATCGGAACCCATACTGACATTTCCGGTCGCAAGCGCAGCGAAGAAGCGTTGCGGGCAGTCAACACAGAATTGCTTGAAAACACGCAACTGCTACAAACCACGCTGGCCAGTATCAGCCAGGGCATTTTGTTGTTTGACGCCAACGACCGCGTGCGCATGTTCAACCCCAGGGTATGCGAGCTGCTGGACCTGCCCGAGCCTCTGATGGCCAGTCGGCCCAGCATGCAGGAACTCGCACGCTACCAGATCGATCGTGGGGATTTCGGCCCCGATTCCGGCTTGGTGGGCGCTGACGTGCGGCAAAAAGTCATCGATGTGGCCGGTGGTGCGCCGAGCGCACTTCCCGGTCAGTACCTTCGTGTAACGCCGCAGGGACGCACCCTGGAGATACGCAGCCAGGTGCTGCCCTCTGGCGGCATGGTGCGCACCGTTGCCGACGTGACAGCCCTCGTGCAACTTTCTGCGGCCGCGCGCGAAAACGAAGACCGCTGGAAGCTGGCACTGGAGAGCACCGGCGACGGGGTATGGGACTGGCACATACCCACCAACGAAGAGTTTTTTTCGGAACGCCTTCTGGAAATGTATGGCTACGCAAGATCTGATACAGATTCGCCCGAGTACAAACTCTACGACCGAACACACCCCGACGACAGGGAACACATCAAACGAGACCACCAAGCCCACTTTACCGGGCAGACAGCCACCTACAGCAATGAACACCGGGTTCAGTGCAAGGATGGCAGCTGGAAATGGGTTCTGAGCCGCGGCATGGTCATCAGCCGCGATGCCCAAGGCAATCCGCTGCGCATGATAGGCACCCACACCGACATCACTGACCGCAAAAATTCAGAAGCGCTGATCCGCCACCAGGCCTTTTACGATGCGCTCACGGGTCTGCCCAACCGGCGCATGCTGCGTGACCGGCTGGAGCAGGAGATCCGGCGGTGCGCGCGCGACAACCTGCAACTCGCGCTGCTGTTTATTGACCTGGA
>JBAWYQ010000239.1:0-5748 GCA_037143475.1 Burkholderiales bacterium
AAATCAAATTCCGCCCGGGTACGGATGACGGCGACTACAACATCAAGATGCGCAATATCAAGCGCTTCCTGGCTGAAGGCGACAAGTGCAAGATCACTTTGCGTTTTCGGGGTCGTGAAATCACCCATCAGGAAATCGGAATGGCCTTGCTCAACCGCATTCGTGCCGATTTGGTAGATCTGATTGTGGTGGAGCAGTTTCCCAAGCTTGAAGGGCGTCAGATGATCATGATGATCGCGCCCGGCAAGAAGAAGCCCGGCGGGGCGGTAAAGCCTGTAGCGGAAGCTGCAGCTTAAGAAACGCGGTGGGGCAACCTGCCGCCAAAAGTGGAATGCCGAAAGGCACCACTTTTTGACAGTGGTGAGCGTAAGAACTCGCCACTAAAAGTGGCGAACATAAATACTCGCCACTAAAAGTGGCTCGGGGCCAACAAGGCTGGAAGTAGTTTCCAGACGCCTCACGAGCACAAAGTAAAAGGAGCATTGATATGCCCAAAATGAAGACCAAGAGCGCGGCGAAGAAACGCTTCCGCGTCCGTCCAGGTGGAACCGTTAAACGCGGCCAAGCCTTCAAACGTCACATTCTGACCAAGAAGACCACCAAAAATAAACGCCACTTGCGCGGTACAACTGCTGTTCATGAGACCAATATGGGTCACATGGCACAGATGCTGCCAGGCCGTGGTATTTAATTAACGACGAACAAGGAGTAACACAATGCCTCGCGTCAAACGTGGTGTAACGGCTCGCGCCCGCCACAAAAAAGTTCTGGTCCTTGCAAAAGGTTTTCGCGGTCGCCGCGGTAATGTCTTCCGTATCGCCAAAGAAGCGGTAATGAAGGCTGGGCAATATGCCTACCGTGACCGTCGTACCAAGAAACGTGTCTTCCGTCAGTTGTGGATTGCCCGTATCAATGCTGCTGCACGTCAGTGCGGCATGACATACAGCCAATTCGCCAATGGTCTGAAGAAAGCCAATATCGAGATCGACCGTAAGGTTTTGTCTGATATCGCTATTCACGACATGGCGGCTTTTGCCGGCATCGTGGAGCAAGTCAAGGCCAAGCTGGCTGCTTGATTTCGCCCTGCATGCTATCGTTTTGGTAGCTTTCAGCGCAAATAGAACAAGGGCTAGAGCTTGAAAGAGCACTAGCCCTTTTTCATTGACCCCAGAATATATGAACGATCTGAACGCCATCGTCGACAGCGCCCATGCTGCATTTGCACAAGCTTGCACTCCCGCCGATTTGGAGAATGCCAAAGCGCTGTTCCTGGGCAAATCCGGACGGATCACTGAACTGATGAAGGGCATGGCCGCCCTGAGCGTAGATGAGAAGAAGTCCCGTGGTGCGGCCATTAACCTAGCCAAACAGGCGATTGAAGCTGCGCTGAATGCGCGCCGTCAGGCTTTGGCAGATGCCGAGCTGCAAGCGCAATTGCGCGCCGAAGCGCTGGATGTGACCTTGCCCGGTCGACAGCGCGGGCAAGGCGGATTGCATCCGGTTTCGCTAACAATGGAACGCATTGAAGCTATTTTTGGGTCAATGGGATTTGAGGTTGCGCAAGGACCCGAAATCGAGTCCGATTGGTTCAACTTCACCGCGTTGAATACGCCGGAAGACCATCCGGCACGGTCAATGCACGACACTTTTTACGTTGAAGGTGGGTCGGAGGCAGCGCCCAATTTGTTGCGCACCCATACCAGCCCTATGCAAATCCGTTATGCGGTCCAGCACGTCAAGCAGCACCGCGCGGCGGCAGGTGCCGACGAAAATACTGTGTTCTCTGGCGACATGCCGGAGATTCGGGTCATCGCACCAGGTCGTACCTATCGGGTTGACAGTGATGCAACGCACTCGCCCATGTTCCACCAGTGTGAAGGCCTATGGGTGGGGGAGAACGTGAGTTTCAAAGATCTCAAGTTTGTTTTTACCGATTTTTGTCGCACATTTTTCGAGAGCGACGATCTGGTGCTGCGGTTTCGCCCCAGCTTTTTTCCATTCACCGAACCCAGTGCCGAAATCGACATCCAGTTCCAAAGCGGCCCTTTGGCTGGGCGCTGGCTGGAAGTCGCCGGCTCCGGTCAGGTGCACCCCAACGTGATCCGCAACATGGGCTTGGACCCTGAAAAGTTCATCGGTTTTGCTTTCGGCATGGGCCCCGACCGGTTGACCATGCTGCGCTATGGAGTAAACGATTTGCGCCTGTTCTTTGATGGCGATATCCGTTTCCTGTCGCAGTTTCAATAAGCACGCTCTGCACCGAACCGATTAAGTACCATGCAATTTTCTGAATCCTGGTTGCGCACGTTTTGCAACCCATCCATTTCCACCCAACAATTGGCTGACACACTGACCATGGCTGGTTTGGAGGTGGAAGACCTTAAGCCCGTTGCGCCAGTATTCACGAGAATTGTGGTGGGCGAAATCAAAGAAGCGGTGCAGCACCCCAATGCGGACCGCCTGCGGGTATGCAAGGTGGACGTGGGCCAGCCAGAACTACTGGACATTGTGTGTGGGGCACCCAATGCCCGTGTTGGCATCCGCGTGCCGTGCGCCTTGGTCGGTGCTGAGTTGCCGCCTGGTGAAGATGGAAAGCCCTTTGTCATCAAGGTTGGAAAGTTGCGCGGCGTTGAGAGTCAGGGCATGTTGTGCTCGGCCAAGGAACTTCAAATCGCCGATGACCACGGCGGTCTACTAGAGTTGGCGGAGGACGCTCCAGTGGGCCAGAACATCCGTGAACATCTGAATCTGGATGACACGCTTTTCACGCTCAAGCTCACGCCCAACTTGGCCCATTGCCTGAGTGTGTATGGCGTCGCCAGGGAGGTCTCTGCGCTAACCGGGGCGCCATTGCTGTCACCGACCTTTCCTGCCGTTCCCGTAAGCAACGACGAAAAGCTGGCAGTCAAGGTCAGTGCCCCTGACTTGTGTGGACGCTTTTCTGGCCGTGTCATCCGTAACATCAATACCAAGGCCACTACGCCGCGGTGGATGGTTGACCGCCTGGCGCGGTGTGGCCAGCGCAGCGTAACTGCCTTGGTTGATATTTCCAACTACGTGATGTTTGAGTTGGGTCGACCATCCCACATCTTTGACCTGGACAAGATCGCCGGTGGACTCGATGTCCGCTGGGGCAGGGCAGGCGAGCAGATCAAACTGCTCAACGGCACTACCGTCACAGTCGACGAAAAAGTTGGCGTCATTGCCGATGACGATCAGGTCGAATCGCTGGCCGGTATCATGGGCGGCGATGCCACAGCGGTGTCGGACGATACACAGCACGTTTATGTGGAAGCAGCGTTTTGGTGGCCGAAATCTATCGCTGGACGCTCACGTCGATTCAATTTCTCTACCGATGCGGGCCACCGCTTCGAGCGCGGTGTGGACTCCCAGCTAACGGTCGAGCACATCGAACGCCTCACTCAGTTCATTGTTGATATCTGCGGCACGTCGGCAACGAGCTGTGGCCCGGTCGATGACCAACGCCCCAATATGCCGATCGCTGCGCCCGTCAGTTTGCGCGTGACGCGGGCCAGCAAGGTTATTGGTATGCCCTTGACACAAAGCCAGTGCGCAGACGCGCTGCAGCGCCTGGGGCTGAACGTCACACAGTCTGAAGGGCTGTTGACCCTTGTGCCGCCATCGTACCGCTTTGATATGCAAATCGAAGAAGACCTGATCGAAGAGGTCGCTCGCATGGTGGGCTACGACAACCTTCCGCACACGCCTCCGCTGGCACCTATTACCGCCAAAACTGGCCCTGAGTCGCAGCGCAGTCCGTTCGCTGTGCGACGGTCCCTGGCAGCGCTGGGGTACCAGGAGACGATCAATTTCAGCTTTGTCGAAGATAGCTGGGAGCATGGACTGGCAGGCAATCCCAACCCAATCAAGTTGCTCAATCCGATTGCAAGTCAGATGAGCGTCATGCGCTCGTCCCTACTGGGTTCTTTGATACAAGTATTGAAGTTCAACCAGGCCCGCAAGCAACAGCGGGTGCGGGTGTTTGAACTGGGGCGTGTATTTTTGCGCGACCCTTCGGTCAAGAGTACGGACACAACGGTGGAGGGATTTGACCAGCCCATGCGCGTTGCCGGTCTGGCCAGCGGAAGCGTCGATAACTTGCAGTGGGGCCGCAAAGAGCATGGTGTCGACTTCTATGATGTCAAGGGTGACGTGGAATCCCTTCTGGCGCCTCTGAAGGCTCGGTTTACGCCGGGTTCGCATCCGGCGATGCATCCCGGTCGTTGCGCGCAGGTGGTGCTGGACGAGAAGGTCATTGGATTCGTGGGTGAATTGCATCCCCAATGGCGTCAGGCCTTTGACCTGACGCAGGCGCCCATTCTTTTTGAGCTTGACCTGAATGCTGTGTTGCAGCGCAGAGTTGCTGTGTTTCAGTCGGTCGCGAAATTTCAACCGGTGCAGCGAGACATCGCCGTCGTGGTTGCTGACGACGTCACCCATGACGCACTAATCTCGGCCGTTTGGGCTGCACCAACCACGGGGTTGTTGCGTGACGCTCAGTTGTTTGATGTTTATCGCCCGAAAGTAGCGAAAGATGTTTCTACTGTAGATAGCGCGAATGACCGCAGTCTCGCAGTACGCTTGACGCTTAACAGCGATGATGTGACCCTGTCCGAAGAGCAGATCGAAAGCGTGGTCAAGTCCGTCGTTGATCAATTGACAACCAGCATCGGTGCGCGTCAGCGCGTTTGACCAATTGAGCTGTTTACAACAAGAATCGAGGACCCATGGATTTTTCTGTTGAAAGCCTGGAAACCCCGGCGTTAACCAAAGCGCAGTTGGCGGATTTGTTGTTCGAACAGATTGGACTCAATAAACGTGAGTCCAAGGACATGATCGACGCATTTTTCGATTTGATTGCTGCCAGTCTGGTGGACGGAACGGACGTCAAGATTTCGGGTTTTGGCAATTTTCAAATCCGGACCAAGGCACCCCGACCAGGTCGCAATCCGCGCACAGGTGAAGCGATACCTATTCAGGCTCGCAGAGTCGTCACGTTTCACGCAAGCCACAAACTCAAAGAGCAAATTCAGGACGAAACGTAGTTCAGGACCGTTTTTTGCAATAAATGGTGAACTTTGGGCAATAGTCTCGCAATGAGTCTTTGCGCTAGAACGAAAGTTAGAGTAACCTCTACGCTTTACCCCGTAGAGCATTGATTTCAATGGAGAAAACTCTCCCCCCCATACCCGCCAAACGATACTTCACCATTGGTGAGGTTGGAGATTTGTGCGGCGTAAAACCCCATGTGCTACGGTATTGGGAGCAAGAGTTCACGCAATTGCGCCCTATGAAGCGGCGTGGCAACCGGCGTTACTACCAGCACCATGAGGTGTTGATGATTCGGCGTATTCGGGATTTGCTCTATGATCAGGGCTTTACGATCAGCGGTGCACGAAACAAGATGCAGGAATTGCTGCAAACTGAGCGCGACAAGAAGCGCAATGGCGAAGTCATGCTCGATGGTGTAGAAGTTTTGGAAGTGGATGATGCTGATCTGGAAGAGTTTGAAGACAGTCAAGGGAGTGATTTGACCGAGGACGGTGTACTTCAACTCTTGCAAGTTCGGCGAGAATTGTTTGAAATCCGGGAGTTGTTGGCAGTAGCGTGAAAGTGCACTGTTTCGCCGGGTTATAATTTTAGGCTACATCGGTGTGTGGCGCAGCCTGGTAGCGCACTTGCATGGGGTGCAAGGGGTCGAAGGTTCGAATCCTTTCACACCGACCA
>JBAWYQ010000240.1:0-5738 GCA_037143475.1 Burkholderiales bacterium
CCTGCTTTCTGGACTCCATGGCAACTTTGGGACTACCCTCCTTTGGATACGGGATTCGCTACGAATACGGCATGTTTGCGCAGGGCATTCAAAGCGGGTCGCAGGTCGAATATCCCGACCCTTGGCTGCAGGACGGTACGCCCTGGGAATTTCCGCGCGCCGACATTGCCTACCCTGTTCGCTTCGGTGGTTGGGTCGAGCATATGGACGGTGTGGCGCACTGGCGCCACGGCGGAGAAGTTGTCGCAAAAGCCTATGACATGGTGGTACCCGGCCACGGAACCGACCACGTCAGCACCTTGCGGCTGTGGAAAGCAGTAGCGCCTGCGCACATTGATCTGGGAGTTTTCAATGCCGGCGACTACGCCCGCGCTGCCAACCTCAAGAACGAGTTTGAAAACATCTCCTGGGTGTTGTACCCCAACGACAGCACGCCCGCCGGACGCGAACTGCGACTCAAGCAAGAATACTTTTTTGTCGCTGCCTCCATTCAGGACCTGGTCAAACGCCACCTGACCGAATACCCCACACTGGACAATCTGGCAGATAAAGTCGCCATCCACCTCAATGACACCCACCCGGCCATTGGTGTTGCCGAGCTGATGCGTTTGCTGTGCGACGAATACGCAATGGATTGGGACGCCGCCTGGTCACTCTGCGGCAAGACCTTCTCGTATACCAACCACACACTGATGCCTGAGGCGCTGGAAACATGGCCCGTGAGCCTGATCCAACATGTTTTGCCACGGCACCTGGAAATCATTTTCCGGATCAACAAGGAGTTCCTGGAATACGCGGCCAACCAACGCCCCGGTGACAACGGTTTCCTGGAACGCCTGTCGCTCATTGATGAGCATGGCGAACGACGCGTCCGCATGGCGCATCTGTCGGTAGTGGGCAGCCACACCGTCAATGGCGTGTCTGCGCTGCACTCCAACCTTCTGACGCAGACCATTTTTGCCGATTTCGCCGACCTGTGGCCCGAGCGCTTTACCAACATGACCAACGGTGTCACACCGCGCCGTTGGCTGGCCCAAGCCAACCCGGGTTTATCCGATTTACTAGACCAGACGCTGGGTAAGCACTGGCGCCTCCATCTGGAGCAACTCAAGGGTCTGAACGCCCACCAAGCGGATCCGCTTTTTCAGGAAAAATTCCGTGGCGTCAAACGCGCAAACAAAGCACGACTGGCCGACTATATTGTGCGAACTACCGGGATTGTGGTCAGTCCGGACAGCCTGTTTGATGTGCAGGTCAAGCGCATCCACGAATACAAACGCCAACTGCTCAACGTGCTGCATGTGGTTACCCGCTATCTGGCCATCCTGCAGGACCCGCAAGGTAACTGGGTGCCGCGCACAGTCATTTTTTCGGGCAAGGCAGCATCCAGCTACCACACGGCGAAAGCCATTATTCGACTGATTCACGATGTGGGAATGGTCGTCAACAACGATCCGCGCATCGGCGACAAGCTCAAAATCGTGTTTATTCCGAACTATGGCGTCTCGGTAGCCGAAGTGATCATGCCGGGCGCAGATCTCTCGGAACAAATTTCAACCGCAGGCACCGAAGCATCGGGCACAGGCAATATGAAGCTTGCGCTCAACGGAGCGCTGACCATTGGTACCGACGACGGCGCCAATATCGAAATCCGTGAGGCGGTGGGCGATGACAACATCTTCATCTTTGGCCTCAAAACACCCGAAGTGCGGGCATTGCGCCAAAGCGGTTACCAGCCCATGCGCTACTACGAAGAAATTCCCGTCCTGCGGCAGGTGCTTGGCGCCATATCCGACGGCCTGTTCTCTCCCCAGGAGCCAAGCCGCTACCGCGCATTGGTCGAGTCGTTGGCGTGGGGCGGCGACCACTACCTGTTGCTGGCCGACTATCAGTCTTACGTGGCAACACAGCTGCGCGTCGACGCGCTTTACCGACAACCAGACCAATGGTGCGAGAAAGCCATCGCCAATGTGGCCGGCATGGGCATCTTTTCATCGGATCGAACGATCCGCGAGTATGCCGATCAGATCTGGGGTATCAAGGCCGCAACCGAATGAAAGCACGCGCTACACGAGAAGAAGGCGTCGCCAACCTGCGTTCTACGGATATCAAGCTAATTTGTAATGGCGGCCATGGTGACCCGTTTGGCGTGTTGGGACCCCATGTGCAGGCCAGTGGAAAGTTGTCCATCCGCACTTTTTTACCCGGTGCGGCCACGGTACAGATTGTCACCGACGAGGATAAATCGGTCTTGGACACCATGACCTTGCGAAACCCGGCAGGGTTCTTTGAGCAGACCCTGGCTGCAGAACCAAGCACGCCGTACCACTTGAAAGTGCAGTGGGCAGACGGCCAGCAGTCCATCATCGAAGACCCCTACCGTTTTGGCCACGTACTGGGCGACATGGATGTCTGGTTGCTCGGCGAAGGCACTCACTTGCGTCCCTATGAAATACTGGGCGCCAACCCGCGTGAAATGGCTGGCGTGAGTGGCACCAGCTTTGCAGTCTGGGCCCCGAACGCCTCGCGCGTCAGTGTCGTAGGCAACTTCAACTACTGGGACGGTCGCAGGCATCCGATGCGCCTGCGCCGTGAATGCGGTGTGTGGGAAATATTCCTGCCCGGTGTGTCCGCAGGTGCTCTTTACAAATTTGAAATCCGCACAGCAAATGGCCATGTGCTGCCAGCCCGTGCCGACCCCTATGCCCGTCAGGCGGAAATGCGCCCGGCAACCGCCAGCGTGGTGGCCTCAATGCCCCCTATCCAATTGCCGTCGGACCAGCGTCGCAATGCTAATGCCCTGGACGCCCCCATGAGCATCTACGAAGTTCACCTGGGCTCCTGGCGGCGTGTGGCGGATGCACACACTGGCGAGCACCGCTGGCCGACCTGGGACGAGTTGGCTGATTTGCTGGTGCCTTACACGCAGGGCATGGGCTTTACCCACCTGGAGCTGTTGCCCATCAGCGAACACCCGTTTGACGGCTCCTGGGGTTACCAGCCTGTTGGCCTGTACGCGCCAACCGCACGCTTTGGCACTGCCGACGGTTTTGTCCGCTTTGTGCAGCGCTGCCACGCGGCCGGTATCGGCGTGTTGCTCGACTGGGTGCCTGCGCACTTCCCCTCCGACCCCCACGGGCTGGCTCAGTTTGATGGCACCCACCTCTACGAGTACGCCGACCCGCGCGAGGGCTTTCACAACGACTGGAATACGCTGATCTACAACCTGGGCCGCACCGAGGTTGCAAATTTCCTGATCGGCAACGGCCTGTACTGGCTGGAGCGGTATGGCGTGGACGGATTGCGCGTGGACGCGGTCGCCTCCATGCTCTACCGCGATTACAGCCGCAAGGCGGGTGAGTGGATTCCCAATGCCCACGGAGGGCGAGAGAACCTCGAAAGCATCGCTTTCCTCAAGCGTATGAACGAGGTGGTCGGCAGCGAACGCCCCGCCGCCATCACACTGGCCGAAGAATCCACCGCATTCCCGTCGGTGTCGCGCCCGACCTATGCCGGTGGCCTGGGATTTCATTACAAATGGAATATGGGCTGGATGCACGACACGCTGCAATACATGGAGCGTGACCCGGTGCACCGCAAACACCACCAGAGCGAGATGACGTTCGGCTTGGTCTATGCCTTCAGTGAAAATTTTGTACTGCCCATCTCCCACGACGAAGTGGTGCATGGCAAAGGCTCGCTGCTGAACAAGATGCCGGGGGATTGGTGGCAGAAGTTTGCCAATCTGAGAGCCTATTTGGGATTCATGTTTGGTCACCCTGGAAAAAAGCTGCTTTTCATGGGGTGCGAGTTCGCGCAGGAAAATGAATGGAACCACGAGCAGAGTCTGGACTGGCACTTGCTCGACAAGCCTGAGCACGCGGGCATTCAGCGTCTGGTGCGCGACCTCAACCACCTGTACCAATCCAAAGCAGCCCTCCACCAGATGGACTGTTCCGCTGACGGTTTTGAATGGATCGATCACAGCGACGCCGCCCACTCGGTACTCAGCTTCATTCGTCGTGGCTCGGACCCAGGCACGTGCATGGTGGTGGTGTGCAACTTCACGCCCACCGTGCAAAACGGCTACCGTATCGGGGTTCCACACGCAGGCCAATACATTGAGCGACTCAACACCGACTCGGCCCACTACGGCGGCAGCAACCAGGGCACGCCGCAAGGCGCTGCAACCGCTGAGCCCAACGCATGGCACTCCAAGCCTTACAGCATTGCACTCACACTGCCTCCGCTAGCAACGGTCATACTCGAATGGACACGTTAATCACCAACAACTTGTTGAACGGCCACCCATGGCCCATGGGAGCAACATGGGATGGGCACGGTGTCAACTTTGCCGTATTTTCAGCGCACGCTCAGGCCATGGAACTGTGCCTGTTTGATGAAGCAGGCGTGGTGGAACGGGTCCGCATGCGCCTACCCGCTCACACCAGCGACGTCTGGCACGGCTACTTGCCTGGTGCCCAGCCTGGCTTGGTCTACGGCTTGCGCGCCGACGGACTGTGGGACCCTGAGCATGGCCACCGCTTCAACCCACACAAGCTGCTTCTGGACCCCTACGCACGGGATGTAGTGGGAAACTTTCAGTGGCGCGATGAACACTTTGGATTTAACCGCCAGCAAGCCAGCCTGATGGACACGCGCGACAACGCTGCCATGGCACTCAAGGCTCGTGTCATACACGACAATTTTGACTGGGAGGGCGACCGCCCCCCCCATGTACCCATCATCGACACGGTGCTGTATGAGACGCACGTCAGGGGGTTTTCAAAAACCAACCCCAACGTACCGGTGGCTTTGCGCGGCACCTACGATGGGCTGGCGCATGACGGTTCACTGGCCCACATCAAATCCCTGGGCGTCACCTCGCTGAGCCTTTTGCCGGTGCACTTTTCGATTGACGAAGAGCGATTGGTGCAGCAGGGTCTTTCCAACTACTGGGGTTACAACACGCTGGCATTTTTTGCGCCCAACCCTGCCCTGTCTTCCGGCCAACACTGGGCCACTGCGCGTGACGAGTTCCGCGCAATGGTCAAATCTGTCCATGCGCAGGGGATTGAGGTTCTGCTGGACGTGGTGTTCAACCACACCGCTGAGTCAGATGAAACCGGTCCCAACCTCAGTTTTCGCGGGCTGGACAATGCCAGCTACTACCGACTCAAAGCCGACAACCACGCCCATTACGAAAACTACAGCGGCTGTGGCAACACCCTGGATATTCGCCAAGCACGGGTACTGCAAATGGTGATGGACAGCCTGCGCTATTGGGTCAGCGCCATGCATGTGGACGGGTTCCGCTTTGATCTGGCACCCGTTTTGAGCCGGGGCGATCATGGTTTTGAGCGTGGTGGCGCCTTCTTCACCGCGATTGCCCAGGATCCCGTTCTCTCCCGTGTCAAGATGATCGCCGAGCCCTGGGACGTTGGCCCTGGTGGCTACCAGGTCGGTAGCTTCCCTCGGGGCTGGATGGAGTGGAACGACCGTTTCAGGGATGTCATGCGGGGGTATTGGCTGCATACTTCGCGCCCAGCACGAACCCGGGGAGATTTCGCTCTACGCCTGTGCGGCTCATCTGATTTATACCAGCACAGCCAGCGCCGACAGCGCCCTCCAGCCGAATCCGTCAATTACGTTGTTTCGCATGACGGCTTTACCTTGCGCGATATGGTCAGCTACAACGAACGCCACAACCTGGCCAATGGCGAGAACAACGCCGATGG
>JBAWYQ010000241.1:0-5736 GCA_037143475.1 Burkholderiales bacterium
CCTTGCGCCAGTTCGCAGCCCAGTTGCAGCAACAGGGTGCCATGTGCCACCGTCTCCACACCTTCAGCAATTACCTCACGTTTGAAAGCAACTGCCAGTCCAATGATGCCTTCCAGGATAGCCAGATCGTCCGGGTCGTCAAGCATGTCCCGCACAAAGCTCTGGTCGATCTTGAGCATCGCCACGCGCAGGCGCTTGAGGTAAGTGAGGGACGAATACCCGGTGCCGAAGTCGTCCAGTGCAAACTTCACGCCCATCTGCGCGCAGTCTTCAATCACCTGTGATACCTGCGTCATGTCTGCCAGTGCACTGGTCTCCAGCACTTCAAGCTCCAGGTTTACCGGGATGACTTGCGGGTGCTTTGCCAAGATGACTTGCAGTCGCTCTACAAAGTTGCCTTGTTGCAACTGGCGTGCCCCAATGTTGACGCTCACCGGCATGTCCAGACCCGCCGCATGCCACACCCCAATCTGGTTCAAAGCGGTGTCAATTACCCACTCGCCTACGTCCACCGCCAGCGGGTGGTCTTCGATCACTGGCAGAAAGGTCCCAGGTGCCAGCAGCCCCTTGTCAGGATGCTGCCAACGGATCAATGCTTCAACGCCGATGATTGCACCTGTACGCATGTTCACTTTGGGTTGGTAATGCAGGACAAACTCGTGTTGCTCCAGTGCCTGTCGAACACGTCCCAGACTTTCGTGGTGGACGCGGATACTGCTGTCCTGAGCTGCGTCGAAAACGTGATACTGGTTCTTTCCCGCCTGCTTGGCCTGGTACATCGACTGGTCGGCCTGACGCAGCAGTTGATCGGCTGCAATTTCGACTGCCTGTGGATAAAACGTCACGCCAACGCTGGCCGAACCTTGCAGCCGAAGGTCACCCAGTTGCACCGGCGCAGCAGCAGCCTCCAGCAGCCGTGTCAGCATGGGCAAGCAGCTTGTCGGGCTCTCCAGGTCGATCAGCACGGCCACGAACTCATCACCCCCAATGCGCGCCAGCGTGTCGCCTTCGCGTAGCGAGTCCTTCATGGCGTTTGACAGGGCAATGAGCAACTGGTCGCCCACTTCGTGCCCGTGGCGGTCATTGACGTTTTTGAAGCCGTCCAGATCAAGGTAGGCCACCGCCACCTGTTGCCCGCGTCGCTGTGCCTGCGCCATGGCCTGTTGGAGCCGGTCGGCCAGAAGAAGGCGGTTGGGCAAATGGGTCAGCGCATCAAAGTGAGCCATGTATTCGAGCTGGCTTTGATGCGCCTTGATGGCGGTGATGTCGGAAAACAGTGCCACATACTGCTGTGTCACTCCTTGCGCATCGCGCACGCTGCTGATGGTGAGTAGTTCGGCGTAGACTTCGCCATCCTTGCGACGGTTCCAGATTTCACCGCTCCAGTGGCCCTGCCCGGTCAGCGCACTCCACAGAGTGGAATAGAACGCCGCGTCTTGCCGACCGGAACTCAGGATGCGTGGGTTCTGGCCCATGACCTCTTTGCGGTCGTATCCGGTAATCTGCGCGAAGGCTTCATTGACGTCAATGATCGTGCCATGGACATCGGTGATGATGATGCCTTCACGGGCATGGTTGAAAACCTTGGAGGCGAGCAACTGCCTCGCTTCTGCACGCTTGCGCTCGGTGATGTCCTGACCCACCGCTTGCAAGCGAATGAGCTTTCCAGAGTTATCAAAGAAGCCGCGATTGGTCCATTCCTGTATTCGCTCCTGTCCGTCGGCTTCAGTCCAGCGCTGTTCGTGTGTCACGACGGACTGTGCAGGAGTCAGCGCAGCAAGTCGGGCTTTCCCCATCGCCACGTCATCCGGTTGGAGATAGTCGAAATATTTGCTTCCGATCAGTTGTTCTGGCGAAGTACCGACCAGTTCGGCAAGCGCGGCGTTGACATAGGTCAGAGTGCCATCCGCCAAGAAAGCGCTGACATACAAGGGCATGTCCTGCGCCAGCATACGGAACCGATCTTCGCTTTCCTGAAGATTGTCTAGCAGGAGCCGCTTCGCGCTGACATCTTGCAGCATCAAGCGCAAATCCCACGTGCCGTTGGTGTCGAGTTGGGTGTTGACTGTCAATGACGCCCAAAACTGCGTTCCCTTCGAGTCTTGCATGCGCAGCTCGCACGACTGCATCTGCCCAATATTCAGGCAGAGTTGACGCAGCGCATACCAGGCGTCCTGGTCTTCGGGGAGAACGTAGGAAGAAAACGCCTGGTGGAGCAGTTTCGCGCGCGCCACGCCCAGCAGGGTTGCAAGTGTGAGGTTGGTCTGTGCAATCAACCCTGCTTCGTTCACGGTGCAATAGCCCACCGGGGCCAGGTCGTATAGGTCCACATAGCGCGCCCGTGAGGCCTCCAGCGCATCCTTCGCCTGCAGCAGCTCCTCGTTCTGCATCTCCAGCTCAATCTGGTGCACTTGCAAATCGTGTAGCAGGGTGCGGGTATCGGCAATGGTGAGGTTGTCAAATGCATTCGCGGACCTCTTGGTAATGGCCTGCCATCGCGCTTCTGCCTTTTGCCGCAGGGTGGCAGTGTTGGATGCGCTGGTGTGTACAGCATTGGCGGCTGGTGGTTTGCTTTTACTCATGCTGCTGCCCCGCCTGGGCTGCCACCTGCACCTCCCGGCTTGACCCGTTCGGTTGTGGCAATGGCATACATCTTGCCATTTGCATCGAGCAACGCCGTGGAGATGATGGACACCTCCAGCACCGCCCCAGTGGAGGTGAGGCGCTGGGCGGTGTAAGGTTGAAGAACCTCCGCTCGGCTCAGACTGGCAAGCTTGGTCAGCGCACCCTCCCGTTGACTCTCGGGAATGCGCTCATGCACATTCATTTGCAGCGCTTGCGCTTCGCTCCATCCGTACAGACGCACTGCACCGGGACTCCAAGCCAGGGTGCGCCCATTGAAGTCCTGGACAGTAATCGCATCCGATGCATCCCGCACTACCACGGCTAGACGCAGTAGGTCGTTGGCCTTGTGCAGGGCTTCGCGGGCACGTACGGATTCGGTGATGTCTACAAATGAGATAACCGCACCTTCGATCACGTTATTCAGTGTTCGGTACGGCTGAATGCGCAGTGTGTACCAATGACCTTCAGAGGTCTGCACTTCCCGCTCCACCGGCACCAGCGTCTTGAGCACCGCCTGGGTGTCAGCCACCAAGCCACTGTAGCCGACAAGGTTGGACACAATATGCGCCACCGGGCGGCCAACATCGGAGAGGATCAAATTGATGATGCTGCTTGCGGCTGGCGTAAATCGCAATATGCGCAACTGAAAATCAACAAAAACCGTACCCACCCCAGTGCCTGCCAGCAGGTTGTTCATGTCATTGTTAGCGCGAGACAGGTCCACCACCTTGGACTGCAGCTCGGTGTTGACTGTGCTCAGTTCTTCATTGACCGACTGCAACTCTTCCTTGGAAGTCTCCAACTCCTCGTTGGTGCTTTGCAACTCTTCGTTAACCGATTGCATTTCTTCGTTGCTCGACTTGAGCTCTTCATTGGAGCTTTCTAGTTCTTCCTGCGTGCTTTGCAAATACTCATCTTTGGCGCGCATCTCCTGCATCAAGGCCTGGATTTGAGCCTGTGCATCGGGCGCAAGGGCAGCATGTTCACCGACTAGAGTTACGCCTGCTATCGCGTCGGGTGTAGGTGCGTCTTCCAGCATGACCAGGTACAGTGGTACGCCAAGCGGAGCATTCATTCCGACCGTACCCGGAACGGGTCGCACGCTGACGTTCACCAGGGTGAAATGCCCGTTGGTCTTGACCCGGACATTGGCTGCAAAGCTGGCTTGCTGAGTGGTCACGGCGTTGTGCAACGCAGTGGTTAGTGACGGGCGCAAGCCCTCCCGCGACATTTTGAGAATGTTCTGAATGGTCGTCTCACCGGCACTGAGTTCCAGGTACATGCCGGTGCGCCCGTGCACGTAAACGATGTCTCCCTTGGCATCGACCAGTGCACTGGCTGGTGCAATGTGGCGTAACAGCGTCTGCTCCATCAGCTCGCGCAGGGGCTGCTTGGCAGGAAGAGCCCCTATTGACGGGCTGCGGCCCGTAAGTGGCGCGTCGGCATCCAATACATGGGCAACAAAACGACTTGGCGCACTGCGTTGCAAACCGAGCACGTCTTCCTTGCGCAAGTAGAGCTTGGCCTTACGGTCCAGCACCGCAAACAGGCTGTCAAACTCGCCCACACCTTCTGAGCTGCCCAGGAACAGCATGCCGCCTGGGTTGAGTGAGTAGTGAAACAACGGAATCAGCTTCTTCTGCAGGCTGGCGTCGAGATAGATCAACAGGTTGCGGCAGCATATGAGGTCGAGTTTGGAAAACGGCGGGTCTTTGATGAGGTCCTGCTCGGAGAACACCACCAGATCGCGAATACTCTTCTGAATTCGGTATGACCTGCCACCGGGCTCCAGCGTAAAGAAACGTGCCAGCCGTTCGGGGCTGACGCTGTCAGCAATGCTGCTTGGAAACAATCCCACGCGCGCGCTGGCAATGGCGCGACTGTCAATGTCGGTGGCAAACACCTGCAATTTGAAGTTTTGCTTCAGTGCCTCCATATGCTCGACCAGAAGGACGGCCAGCGAATAGGCTTCCTCGCCGGTGGAACACCCCGCCGACCAGACTCGCACCGCGCTGCCTGCAGGTTTGCCATCAAACAACTTGGGAATGACCTGCTCTTGCAGTGCCTGAAAGACGTCTGGGTCACGAAAGAAGCTGGTCACGCCAATCAGTAAGTCACGGAACAGTGCTTCGATTTCAGGCGGTGTTTGCTGCAGGTATTTGACATAGTCCTCTATCGATTCCTGCTGGTGCACAGCCATGCGTCGTTCGATGCGTCGGTAAATTGTGCTGGGTTTGTACTGCGAGAAGTCGTGACTGGTTTGGGCGCGTAGCAGTACATAAATCTTCTTCAGGGCACCTTCGGTTTTCGGAGTGGCCGGAACCCCAGAGCGCGGCAGTTTACCAAGGGCGTGTGACGCATAGGCGATCAGCTGCGCAGGCATCTCAGCAGGAGGCAATTGGAAATCCACCAGGCCGGTGGCAATGGCGCTTTGCGGCATGCTGTCGAACTCACTCGAAGCCGTGTTTTGTGCCATGACCATGCCACCGGCATCCTTGATCGCACGCACGCCCTGGGTGCCGTCACTGCCGGTGCCTGAGAGAACGATGCCTATGGCAAGTTCGTGCTGGTCATCTGCCAGTGACTTGAAGAGATAGTCAATCGGCAGGCGCTGCCCACGCGGTGCCAGTGGCTCCATCAGGTGCAACGCACCTTGCATGAATGCCAAGTCGTAGTTGGGCGGGATGATGTAGGCGCAGTTGGGCTCGACGCGCATACCGTCTTCCACTTCGAGCACCGGCATGCGGGTGTAGCGGCGAATCAGTTCCGTGAGCATGCTCTTGTGGTCAGGTGCCAGATGCTGCACCAGCACAAATGCCATGCCGGGGTCTCGGTCTGCGGGCATGCCCGAGAAGAACGCTTCAAAGGCGGCCAAGCCACCGGCGGATGCACCTATGCCCACGATGGGGAACGGTGTGGTTTTGGAGGGTGCCGCGTCGGTAGCTGCAGACCCGTCAGCCGACTTATCGGTCATGGTCGGGGGGGGGCTGAGGGCGACTTGACCTGGCGTGCTGGAGGCGCAGCTTTGGCCGTCTGTTTGCTTCTTTGGCTCTTTGCCATGGTGGTAGTCTCCGGTGCGTCCCGTTGGCCGCTGATGGGTTACAGATCCGC
>JBAWYQ010000242.1:0-5640 GCA_037143475.1 Burkholderiales bacterium
CCGACCAGTACGACGCACGTGGGCAGCTTTACCGTGCAGGCTTCACCGCCTTCACGCCAGCCTACGAGCAGCCTGCACCTGCGGCCACTGCGCAGTTCTTCTATGACTTTGCCACCGGCAGCTACAACGTTATCGGTCTGCTGGGTGCATACCCCAACGGCGTGAAGTACATCGAATCCATGCCAGAGAAGCAATGGACACCCGACGCGCTGGCTGGCGCAGGCGTTCGCTAAGCCCACCCGCCATGCGTACCCTCTCGTTAGTTGGCACTGTGGTGGCTGCGGTGGCTGTTGCGGCATTCTCTGCCGCAGTCAGCCACGCAGACCCCTTGCAACGCCCGGCGCGCACCAGCGCGCTGGCACCGCAGCGCTTGGTCACGTCGGTCACAGCCATCGGGCCACAGCGCCTGATCGCTGTGGGTCAACGTGGGCACCTTTTGCTGTCGGAGGATAGTGGTGCCAGCTGGCGACAGGGCGCACTCCCGCTCAGCTCCGATTTGAGCGCAGTACAGTTTGTCGACGCACAGCACGGCTACGCGGTAGGTCACGACGGCGTGGTGCTGGGCAGCACGGATGGTGGTACCCAGTGGACCAAACTGCTCGACGGCAAGGCCGCCAATGCCTTGGCACTGGAACAACTGCGACAGTCACCGGGGCCTGAGCAGGAGCGCCTGCTTGTTGAAGCACAGCGCAATGTGGATTCCGGCCCGGACAAGCCCCTGCTGGATGTGTATTTCAGCAGCCCGCAAGAGGGCTTTGTCGTCGGTGCCTATAACCTGATTTTTCAAACCCGAGATGGCGGAAAAAGCTGGCAAAGCTGGTACGACCGCAGCGACAACAGCGACAAGCTGTTCAACCTGTACGGCATCCGTTCCCACCAGGGGCAACTGTTTGTGGTGGGTGAAGCCGGGCTACTGATGCGCCTGGATACGGCGCGCCAGCGTTTCGTGCGTATCGATACCGGCTACAAGGGCAGCTTCTTCGGGCTGCTCGATGCGGGTAACGCGCTTATCGCCTATGGAATGCGCGGCAACGCCGTTATCAGCCGTGACGGTGGCAAGCAGTGGACTCCGCTGCAAAGCGGCCTGCAGGCCAGCATCACGGCATCGGCCAAGGGTGCCGATGGCAGCCTGTGGCTGGCGGACCAAATGGGACACGTCAGCGTCAGCCGCGATGGCGGCCAACGCTTTACCGAGGTGAAACTGCCCTTCAACATGCCCTTGGCGGCCATCTACGTCACCCCTACCACCCTGGTACTGGCCGGCGCGCGTGGTATTCGCAGCGTGCCGCTGCCCAAGGAATAAATCATGTTGACATCTGCCTCTACCGAAATGCCGGTGGTTCGTAACCTGGCCGACTTTCCGGCCCAGTCTGGCAACCTGCTCGAGCGCCTGGTTTTTAACCACCGCCGCTGGGTCATGCTGGCCTGTCTGCTCTTGACCTTGGTGCTGGGCTTTATGGCAACGCGCGTGCAGGTCAACGCCAGCTTCGAGAAGATGATCCCCACCGGGCATCCTTACATCCAGAACTTTCTGGAGCACCGCAAAGACTTGCGTGGCATGGGCAACAGCCTGCGTATCGTCGCGGAGAACACACAAGGCGATGTGTACGACGCACGTTTTCTGGAAGCCTTCAAGCAGGTCAATGACGAATTGTTTCTCATGCCCGGTGTGGACCGTGCATGGGTGAAATCGCTGTGGACCCCGGCCGTGCGCTGGACCGAAGTGACCGAAGAGGGCTTTAGCGGTGGCCCCGTCATGCCCGACGGGTTCAACGGTTCACCCGAGAGCCTGGAGCGGCTGCGTGTGAATGCCAACCGCGCCAATCTGGTCGGTAACCTGATTTCGAACGACCTGAAGTCTGCGGCCGTGCAAATGCCTTTGCTGGAACGGGACCCCACGGGCGGGCGCGTCAACTTGTGGCAGCTCAGCCGCAACATCGACACCATGCGTGATCGTTTTGAAACCGGTGCCGGACCTGACGGCAAGCCCTGGGGCGTAAAAATCCATGTGATCGGTTTTGCCAAGATCGTGGGTGACTTGCTCGCCGGCTTGGTGCAGGTGGCACTCTACTTTGCCGTGGCCATTGTTATTGCGGCCTTGCTGCTGTATGCCTACACCCGCTGCGTGCGGTCGACGGCTTTGGTGCTGGCCTGCTCGCTGGTGGCGGTGCTGTGGCAGATTGGTCTGCTGGCTATTTTTGGCCTCGAGCTCGATCCCTATTCCATGTTGGTGCCCTTCTTGGTGTTTGCCATTGGTGTGAGCCATGGCGCCCAGAAGATGAACGGCATCATGCAGGACATCGCCCGCGGTACGCACCGCCTGGTCGCGGCGCGTTACACCTTCCGTCGCCTATTCCTCGCTGGGGTAACCGCGCTGGTGGCCGATGCGGTGGGCTTTGCGGTGCTGGTACTCATTCCCATTCCCGTGATTCGCGAACTGGCCATGACGGCCAGTATCGGTGTGGCGGTGCTGGTGTTTACCAACCTGCTGCTGTTGCCGGTGCTTTTGAGTTACACCGGGGTGAGCCCTCGTGCGGCTACCCGTGCGTTGGAGCAGGAGCAGCGCGAAATTGCCGGGCACCGCGGTGTGTGGGTCTGGCTGGACCATTTCGCGGCGAAACGCAGCTGGGCCTTGAGCGCCGTGCTGGTGTCGTTGGCTCTTGGTATTGGTGGCTATATCGTGTCCCAGCGTTTGCAGATCGGTGACCTGGACCCCGGCGCGCCCGAGTTGCGCGCCAACTCCCGCTATAACCAGGACAACGCCTACATCACCAAAAACTATGCGCTCTCCAGCGATGTGTTTGCGGTGATTGTTAAAACACCGCCCGAAGGTTGCCTGAAGTACCAGACGCTGGACCATGTGGACCAACTCGCCTGGGAGCTGCAGCAGCTGCCGCAGGTGCGCATGACGCTGGGCTTGCCCGATGTGGTGCGGCAAATTACGGCGGGGTCGTTCGAGGGCAACCCCAAGTGGCTGACGATCAGCCGCAACCAGGATGTGCTCAACTACGCCGCGCAGCAAGCCAGCGTGAATACGCCGGACATGTTCAACACCGAATGCTCGGTGATGCCGCTGGTCGCGTTTTTGACCGACCACAAGGCCGAGACCCTCAATGCAGTGCTGGCGGTGGTGGAAAAGTTCATTGCCGAGCACCCAACTGACCCCGCACAAATGCAAGTCTTGCCCGCAGCGGGTAACTCCGGTATCGAAGCGGCCACCAATATCGTGGTGCGCGAGGTTTGGGTCAAGATGTTGTTGTATGTCTATGCAGCAGTGATCGCTCTGTGCCTCATCACCTTCCGCTCCTGGCGCGCCACGGTGGTCGCTGTGCTGCCCCTGGTGCTGACCTCCATTTTGTGTGAGGCCTTGATGGTCAGCCTGGGCATTGGTGTCAAGGTAGCGACCCTGCCGGTGATCGCACTGGGCGTAGGTATTGGCGTGGACTACGCGCTCTACCTGTTGTCCGTGCAGTTGGCCGGCCAGCGCCGTGGCATGGGCTTGGCACAAGCCTATGGCGACGCGGTGCTGTTTACCGGCCGTGTGGTGGCGCTGGTGGGTGTGACGCTGGCTGCAGGTGTCATCACCTGGGCCTTCTCACCCATCAAGTTCCAGGCCGATATGGGCATCTTGCTGACCTTCATGTTTCTCTGGAACATGGTGGGCGCGCTGGTGCTGATTCCCGCGCTGTCCCACTTCCTCTTGAACGACAGGCACTTTGCCAAATCGGCTTGAATTTTCTCCACCACTTTACTGAGAAGGAGGCCAACCATGGCCATGATTGATTTTTTTGACCGCGGCTGGCTCATTAACCCGACCGGCCCCGCCTATATCCAGGATGAGCGCATTTACACCTTTGACGAGGTGGGGGCCTTGTCTTGCCAGGTGGCGAATGCCATGCTTGGCACCGGCCTGCCTAGTGGCTCCAAGGGAGCGGTATGGGCCGCCAATGACACCACCGCGTGGACCTGTGCCCTGGGTATCTGGCGTGCCAATATGTGCTGGCTGCCCGTGGGTGCGCGCAACCCGGCGGACGAAAACCAGTACGTGCTGGACCAGTTTGACTGCGAAGTGTTGTTCTACCAAAGCTATTTCGCACCCACCATCGCCACCATTCAGGCCCGTCTGCCCAAAGTCAAGCACTGGATCTGCATCGACGGGGCGTCCCCCGAGATTGTCGGCTCCGTCACTTTGAGCGAATGGATCAAGGACCAGCCAGCGACCAAGCCGCATCTGGATGTGGACATGGATGACGTGATCGCCATCGTGCCCACCGGTGGAACCACCGGGCTGCCCAAAGGCGTAATGAACACCCATCGCAGCTACCAGACGGCGTTTGCCCACCTGATGATCAATTTTCCCTACACGGAAGAGGAGAAACCCGTTACGTTGGCTGCTGCTCCGATGACGCACACCTCGGGCCTCTTGTCCATTCCGGTCACGACACGCGGGGGCGCGGTGGTGATTTTGTCCAAGCCCGATCCGACCCTGATGCTCGCGGCCATTCCGAAGTACCGCGTCACCGAGCTCTTCCTGCCGCCGACCGTGATCTACCGCTTGCTGGAAATCCCGGGGCTGAACATGAAAGTCGACTTCTCTTCGCTCAAGTACCTGATCTATGGTGCGGCCCCCATGTCGGTGGAGAAACTCAAGCAGGCCATCGAAGTTTTTGGCCCGGTATTGGCCGGCGGATATGGCCAGACCGAGGCGGGTGGCACCATTTCTACCATGCCACCGCACCAGCACTTTGTCGGTCGTGATGTCGCTTCTGACTCGCGCCTTTCGTCGGTGGGGCGCCCCAATCCGCTGGTGCATGTGGAGATCATGGACGACCACAACAACATTCTTCCACGTGGCCAGTCCGGAGAAATCTGTTTGCGTGGCGACCTCATGATGCGCGGTTACTACAAAGACCCTGTGAAAACTGCCGAGGCCATCATCGATGGCTGGTTGCACACCAGCGACGTAGGCCACATCGACGAAGAAGGTTTCCTGCACATCACTGACCGCAAAAAAGACATGATTATTTCGGGCGGGTTCAACGTCTATCCGAGCCAGATCGAACAAGTGATCTGGGGCCACCCTGCTGTTCAAGACTGCGCCGTCATTGGTGTGCCCGACGAGAAGTGGGGCGAAGCGGTCAAGGCGGTGGTGGAGCTCAATGCCGGCCATACCGTAACTGCCGAAGAGATCATGGCGCTGTGCAAAGAAAAGCTCGGAAGTGTCATGACACCCAAATCGGTCGACTTCATTCCCCAGCTGCCCCGCAGCATGGTGGGTAAGGTCCTGAAGAAAGACTTGCGCGCCGAGTACTGGAAAGACTCAGCACGCAAGATCTAAGCGATCTCTTGAGGTACACGCACCCATTTTTTAACGTAACCACAGAATATTTACTATGAGCACTATCTATATCGCCGGTATTTCGATGACCGTGTTTGGTCGCCATTTTGATCGCAGTCTGGAAGACCTGGCTGGCGAGGCGCTGCAAGGCGCCATCAAAGATGCGGGCTGCAAAATATCGGACATCGGTACCGCCTACTACGCCGGTATCACGAACGGCCCGCTGCAAGGCCAATTGGCTATTCCCGGCCAGGTGGTGATGAGCAAAATCGGCATCGAGCAGATCCCGATCTTCAATATCG
>JBAWYQ010000243.1:0-5635 GCA_037143475.1 Burkholderiales bacterium
GGTGTCTTTATGCAGTATCGCCGTCTCGGCCGCAGTGGTCTTCAGGTTAGCGTCTTGTCTTTGGGCTCATGGGTCACGTACCACAACCAGGTGGACGTAGCAGCCGCCAAAGAGATGCTGGCTGCCGCCATGGACGCGGGTGTCAACTTCTATGACAACGCCGAGGTCTATGCGCTGGGCAAGAGCGAAACCGTCATGGGTGAGGCCATCAGGGCGCTCAACTGGCCGCGCCTGAACTATGTGGTCTCCACCAAGTTCTTCTGGGGCCTGTCCCGAGAGGGCAACACCGTCAACCGCAAAGACACGCTGAACCGCAAGTACCTGATGCAGGCGATTGACGGATCGCTTGCGCGCATGGGACTGGACTTTATTGATCTGGTGTACTGCCACCGCCCAGACCCGCACACGCCGATTGAGGAAACCGTGCGTGCCATGAGCGACATGATTACGCAGGGCAAGGCCTTGTACTGGGGCACCAGCGAATGGTCCGCTGCCGACATTCGTGCCGCATGGGGGATTGCCGAACGCCACCACTTGCACAAACCGGTTATGGAGCAGCCGCAATACAACGTGTTCTGTCGCAAACGGGTGGAGCAGGAATACGCTCGCCTGTACGAAGACATTGGCCTGGGCCTGACGACCTGGAGCCCGCTTGCCAGCGGTCTGCTGACCGGAAAGTACCGCGACGGCGTACCCGAAGGCAGCCGCGGCGCGGTGAAGGGCATGGACTTCTTGCTCAAGGGCCTGACCGACCAGGCCAAGAATGCAGCGGTGTCCAAACTGGCCGTGGTTGCCGCCGAGCTGGGTTGCAGCCTGAGCCAACTCGCCATCGCCTGGACCGCGCACAACCCGCGCGTCAGCACCGTGATTACCGGCGCATCAAAGCTGTCCCAATTGCAGGACAACATGGGCGCGATGGATGTCGTAGCCAAGCTGACGCCCGAGGTCATGGCAAAAATTGACGAAGCAACACTGGCGCTGGCAGAGTAAGCCCAGAACCGGGGGGACTATGGGTGTATAACCAAGGCCCCTCAATACCAAGGAAGAACCGACATGGGCGCGCAGTGGAAAGCAAAAGGCAAGGAACTGGCAGCCAATGCCAAGGGCAAACTGTTTGGACGCCTGTCCAAGGACATCATGGTGGCAGCGCGCAGCGGGGCCGACCCGGGGTCCAACTCACGCCTTCGCCTGCTGGTGGAGCAGGCACGCAAGGTCTCCATGCCCAAGGACACGCTGGACCGCGCCATCAAGAAGGGCGCGGGTCTGACGGGTGAGGCCGTACATTTTGAGCATGTGATGTACGAGGGCTTTGCGCCCCACCGCGTGGCGGTGATGGTGGAGTGCCTGACCGACAACGTGAACCGCACCGCACCCGAAATGCGGGTGCTGTTTCGCAAGGGCCAGCTGGGCACTTCCGGCTCGGTGGCGTGGGACTTTGACCACCTGGGCATGATCGAGGCCGAGCCATCCGCTCCGGGCGCGGACGCTGAAGTGGCCGCCATCGAAGCGGGTGCCCAGGACTTTGAGCCGGGCGACACCGAGGGCAACACCCTGTTCTTGACCGATGCGACCGACCTGGACTTGGTCAGCCGTGCGCTGCCAACCTACGGTTTCACCGTGGTGTCTGCCAAGCTGGGCTACAAGCCCAAGAACCCGATAGACCCGGCCAGCCTGAGCGCGGCGGATCTGGAAGAGGTGGAAACCTTCCTGGCCGCCATTGACGGCAACGACGATGTACAGAATGTGTATGTGGGCCTGGCCGGCTGAGTAACGTGCCGGCCTACATCCCACAACTGCGCCTCTACCAAAACTGGCTGGCCGCTGAACGCGGCTTGTCGTTTGACAGTTATGACGCGCTGTGGCGGTGGTCCACCAGCGACCTGGACGGGTTCTGGCAAAGCATTTGGGACTTCTTTGCGCTGCAGTCCCCCACGCCGCACACGGCGGTACTGGCCAGCCACAAGATGCCCGGCGCGCAATGGTTCCCCGGTGCGCAGGTCAACTACGCACAGCAAGTGTTGCGCCATGTGGATGCGGCCCACGCGGCGGGCTTCTCCGCCATTCTCAGCCACAACGAAAGGAGCCTGGCCAGTGGCGCCGCGCACCGCGAGCTGAGTTGGCCCGAGTTGCGCAGGCAGGTTGCCTCGCTGGCTTTGCATTTGCAATCACATGGCGTCATGCCGGGCGACCGCGTGGCCGCCTACCTGCCCAACACGCCCGAAGCGGCTATCGCGTTTTTGGCCACAGTCAGCATTGGTGGCATTTGGAGCCTGTGCGCACCCGACATGGGCACCAACGCGGTACTGGACCGCTTTCAGCAAATCACGCCCAAGGTGTTGATTGCATGCGACGGCGTGACCTATGGCGGACGCGACTTGGATCGCACGGGCGTGGTGGCAGAACTGTGTGCCGCCTTGCCCTCGGTGCAGCACCTTATCCTCCATGAGAACTTGGGGCTCGATTCGATCGCTATTAAAACGATAGCTGGTTGCGCATTGTTTACGGGGGCTACAGGCCAGAATGACTCCAAGACCTCGGGGTTTGAGCCGCTATGGCTTCCCTTTGACCACCCGCTTTGGATTGTCTATTCCAGCGGGACCACGGGGCTGCCCAAGCCCATCGTGCACAGCCACGGCGGCACGGTGCTGGTAGCGATGGCGCTCAAGTGCCTGCAAAACGACATCGGTTGCAGCTACCACCCCAACTCGTTTGGTGAGCGATACCACTGGTACAGCTCCACTGGCTGGGTGATGTGGAACGCGCAAGTTGCCGGCCTGCTGGGTGGCACGACCTGCTGCATTTTTGACGGCAATCCGGGCGGCAGCATAGTGGACGCTAGCGGCAACAAGCAAGCCCCTGACTGGACCACACTGTGGCGCTTTGCCTCCAGCCTGGGAGTCACATTCTTTGGTGCAGGCGCGGCTTTTTTTGCCAACTGCCTGAAGGCCGGTGTGGATCTGCGCACCTGCGGCGACCTCTCCCAGGTGCGTGCACTGGGCACCACCGGTTCGCCGCTGAGTGCGGAAGCGCAGGACTGGGGCACGGAGCAGTTCGCTCGCATGGCTGCCACGGAAGCCCAAAAGGACATCTGGTGGTGCAACATCTCCGGTGGCACCGACTTTGCCGGTGCTTTTATTGGCGGCAACCGCGAACTGCCGCAGACGCCCGGTGCCATGCAGTGCCGCGCGTTGGGCTGCGCGGTGGAATCCTGGAACGAACAAGGTCAGCCGGTCATTGACGAGGTGGGCGAGCTTGTTTGCAGCCAGCCCATCCCCAGTATGCCGCTCTACTTTTGGGGCGACACAGGCAACAAGCGCTACCTGTCGAGCTACTTCGACACCTACCCCAACGTCTGGCGCCACGGCGACTGGCTCAAGGTGGGTGCGAACGGCAGTTGCATCATTTATGGCCGCAGCGATGCCACCATCAACCGCCACGGCCTGCGCATGGGCACCAGCGAGTTGTACAGTGCAGTCGAAGCCCTGCCCGAAGTGCTGGACTCGTTGGTGGTTGACCTCGAGTATTTGGGCCGCGAGAGCTATATGCCGTTGTTTGTGGTGCTGCGCGACGGCGTATTGCTGGACGCAGAGGTACACACGAAGATTGTGGAAGCCATCAAGACCACTTTGAGCCCGCGCTTTGTGCCCAATGAAATTTTTCAGGTGGCCGAGATTCCGCGTACGCTGTCGGGCAAGAAGCAGGAACTTCCAATCAAGAAGCTGCTGCTGGGCCAGCCCATCGACAAAGTGCTGAACCGCGAAGCTATGGCTAACCCCGGTTGCCTGGATTGGTACGTGAACCTGGCCCGCAGGCGTGCGCAGGGTTAAGCCTCCATTGGTCAGCTTTTTTGGCGCTACGGTGTCGAGCGCGAAGTAGCGAAGCAGTTGCTCCAACGGGTTTGCGTGGGGCTCAGGGTTGCACCCAGCGCTCACTGGCCTGCCACAGACGCTCAGCCAGTGCAGCATCACGGGCCAGAAAGCTGGGTCGTGCCACCCGGCATTCGTCGTAATACAGGCCGGTTTCGTCCGCACAGACCGGCGAGGTAGCGCAATACAGCGAAGTCGCTGCGCCCTGCTCCGGCGTGAGCATGAAGCGCTTGATCAATGGGGCGATCGGCCAGGGCAGTGCGCGCCAAACGTCTGACGCCACCACCCCTGGGTGCAGTGAATAGAGCGGATGGCCTTTTAGGTTGGCATCCGCGTTGCTTTCGATTGCATTGACCACTTTCCACCTTGCGCTTGATATTTCAAATATTGCTACCAATAAGGTAGCACTAGATCTATATTTTACGAGGGCTACAAGCTTGTTTTGGCTTTACAAACGAAAACAACCCCTTGGCGGGGTTATTTTCGTTTCGCGCGACGCTATGGTCGCACTTATGGTCGCGCTTATTGCGCGAGCTTTTAGCGTGCCTTTTTAGCCTTGGAAGCTGGTGTCAGGGAGTTAGCCATCGACGCACCTTTTTCAAGGGCGGAGTCGAGTGCGCTTTCTGCGGTGGAGGCAGCAGCTTTCAGGTTCTTGCCCACAGAAGCAAACGCTTCAGGTGCAGGGTGAGCCTTTTCCATCGCATCAACCGTGTTGTGGAACTGACCAACGCTCAGCGAGGTAGCTTCCTTGAGGTTCTTGGCAAACATGGCCATGCCGGCTTCAGCGGAAGCCTTCATGATTTCAAAGGCAGCCTGAGGGTCTTTGATGCCCTTGATGGACTCAACTGTTTCAGTCAAAACAGCTTGCGCTTCTTTGGCTTGGCTCTGAGCCATATCGGCCCATGCCTTCAGGTTGTCCTGGGCTGGCTTGATAGCGTCCTGCATGGCAGCAGGGTTGAACTTGGGAGCAGCTTCCGTCATGGATTTTGCGATGGCTTCGAATGGAGTGTTCTTGAACATGGTGGCCCTTTTGAAAAAATGTTGCAGTGCAGCAATTATCGATCGAATCTCCAAGTTGTGCTTGTTTCGAAAGCAAAATAGTGGCGATTAGTGGTGCGGCCCTAAGGTTTTACAAGGGCATCTGACCATTTCTCCATCGACAGGATTACCGACGAAATGCTGATTGCGCTGTCGACAATCGCACGCCAGGCTTCAGATTGGACCTGAACGCCGTAGTGGAACATTGGTTGCTCCCGCTTCCTCGTAGCCAGCAAGTTGGCCATCATGTCATCCGTTACAGCCACCCCAAGCGAGGCAAGCACTTTCATCTTCTGTTCGCCCATTCCGGAGACACGGATCAATTTCAGAAGACGTCCACGAAGCTCGGCCGTATCAGCTTTCGCGCGCTTGAATATCAACTCGTTGGCAATTGCCTCAACCAATACTGCGTCGTTCGGGTTGGGTGATCTCCACACAATCCTTCCCTCGAACTGCGTAAGGCCCCGTTTTAGCTCCAGAAGTGGACCATTCAATTCGACGGGGTAAAGAAAGTTGAATCCTGCAACATTCCATGCAAGCGCTTCAACGCGCTCCCATTTGCCATCTATGCGGCAGTGCAGTCTTATGCCGATATGACTGTGTCGGTCATCATCTCTGGCAATCGAACGGTGATCGGGTCCCAAGTTGCACCCCATTGAAATGAAGTCTGAACGCAGTCATGGCCATTGGTCAGCTCGTCAAGTTTGAAATCATGCAGACGCTCACTACAC
>JBAWYQ010000244.1:0-5602 GCA_037143475.1 Burkholderiales bacterium
ATGGCAAGAAATTCGCCACCCGACAGGAGGCCATGCATGCCGTGTTGGACTGGATGGCCTAATCCGTCAACGCCACGGTAGCCGCCATGAAGCAGATCGCCAAGAAGATCAGCATCATTGATGACATTGCTGCTCAAACCAACCTGCTGGCCCTGAACGCCGCCATTGAAGCGGCACGCGCTGGTGAGCACGGCAAAGGCTTTGCCGTGGTGGCCGCAGAAGTGCGCAAGCTGGCCGAACGCAGCCAGGTGGCAGCGCAGGAAATCGGCGAAGTGGCCACCAGCAGCGTGGAGCTGGCCGAGAAGGCCGGCAAGCTGCTCGAGCACATGGTGCCTGCCATCCGCAAGACGGCCGATCTGGTGCAAGAAATATCGGCCGCGTCCAGCGAGCAGTCATCCGGTGTGGGCCAGATCAACTCAGCCGTGGGTCAGTTGAACCAGACCACCCAGCAAAATGCCTCCAGCTCCGAAGAGCTGGCCGCCACGTCTGAAGAAATGAGCAGCCAGGCCGAACAGTTACAGCAGACCATGTCGTTCTTCAAACTTGACAGTTCAGGCCACGGTGCAACAGACAGCTTTGCGGTGCGCAAGAGTACCGCCAGCGGCAAACCGGCAGCGCCGGCCAAGGCGTTCAAAGGCAAGCCGATGGCCCGCTCGGTTGCAGCCTCGGCACTGGACGAATCCCAGTTCACTAAATTCTGAAGGGGTCGGTCATGACTGCCTTGGCTACAACCGAACACAAGCGCCTGACCACCGTGGGCGCAGCACAAACGTTGGTGGAAGAAAAACAGTACCTGACCTTCATGCTGGGGGGTGAGATGTTTTCGATCAACATCCTGAGCATCAAGGAGATCATCTGGTACGCTGACCTGACCGAGGTGCCGATGATGCCCGCCTGCATTCGCGGCGTCATCAACCTGCGTGGCGCTGTGGTGCCGGTGATGGACTTGTCGAACCGCTTTGGCAAGCCCTCCACCCCGGTCATCAAGAGCTCCTGCATTGTGATTGTGGAGTTGTTTGCCACCAATGAGGGCGAACGTCTGAACATGGGCGTGGTGGTCGACTCCGTGCAGGAGGTACTCGAAATACCGACCAGCGAGATTGAACCGGCACCGAGTTTTGGCGCCAAGATCCGGCCCGACTTCATTGAAGGAATTGCCAAGGTGGCAGGCAAGTTTGTAATTTTGCTGAACGTCAACCGCGTGCTGTCGATGGAAGAAATCGGGCAGATGGGGCAGATTGCGGCCACCACCGAACTGATCGTGTAGCCACTGGCGTGCAAGCGGTAACAACGTAATCCAGCGCAAGGAAACCAGTATGAAGCATGTAGTGAAACGCCTATCGACCGAACTCCCCCGGCAAAGCTTTGACGACTTGTGTGCCTGGATCGACGACCACCTTGAAGAGACTATCGGCTGGCAACAATTATTTGAATGCAGCGGTCTGGACCATCACGCACTTCAAACCATGTTCTTCAAGCATGCCGGCACGACGCCAATGACCTGGATACGCGGCAGGCGGCAGGCCAAGCTGGCTGAGTTTGCGCCGGTGCGACGGCTATTGACTTTGAGGAAGCAAAGTTAGGTAGGATTCGGCATGCTGCACCCACGCACCCGTATTCTGGCCATTGACGACACGCCCGCCAACCTGATGTCGCTTGGCGCTGTGCTCGACGGCGAGTTTGAAATGCAATTCGCTACCTCGGGGCAGACCGGCATTGCGCTGGCGCTTGCGCAGCCGCCCGACCTGATCTTGCTCGATGTCATGATGCCCGAGGTCGATGGTTTTGAGACCTTTCGGCGACTGTCGGCACAACCTACTCTGAAAAACATTCCGGTCATATTCGTGACCGCCCTGAATGACTTTGATTCAGAAGTGACCAGCCTCACGCTGGGCGCGGCAGACTTTATCGCCAAACCGATCAATGTCACTATCGCGCGCCACCGCATCCGCAATCTGATCGAGCGTGAGGGTTTGCGCAAACAGGTGGAACTGCAGCACCAGCGGCTGGAGGCACTGCGCGCTGAAGCACAGGCCGAGGAGTCGCGCCAGCGACTGCGCGACCTGGCGGTTCAAAACGAGAGGGCGCGCGAAGAAGAAAGAAAGCACGTCGCCCATGATCTGCATGACGAGCTCGGCCAGTTGCTGACGGCCCTGAAGATGGCGCTGCAACTGATGGAGATGCGGTTTTGTCCCCATGACCCGGCTTTGTCTGAAGTGGTGTCGCAGGCCAGGGGTTTGCTGGACCGTGCCATTCAGGGCACCCGGGACGTCGTCTCTCGACTGCGACCCGCTGCGCTGGACTTGGGGCTAGTGCCCTGCCTTGAGTGGCTGTGCCTGGAGTTTTCCAGGCAAACCGGGGTGCCGTGTCGGTTTGACGTTGCCGATGAATATGTTCACCTGGATGATGCCTGTTGCATCGTCGTGTTTCGCATCGTGCAGGAGTCGCTGACCAACATCACCCGCTACGCGCAGGCGAGCCGGGTGGACATCAGCATTGGCCAGAGTGGCGGGGAGACCCGGCTCGAGATTCGTGACAACGGCAAGGGTTTTGACGTGGCTGCCACGTGCCAAAAAAAGACCTTCGGCTTGCTGGGTATGCGTGAGCGGGCGAAGGCCCTGGGTGGACGGGTTGAAATTGAAAGCGCATCCGGCTCGGGTGCGACCATTCGGCTAATGATTCCCATAGACGCTGGGGCTACGCAAGGGACACCATGATTCGAATACTCATTGCCGACGATCATGCGATTGTGCGCAACGGCCTGAAGCAACTGTTTGAGCAGGTGCCCGACTTTAAAGTGGTGGCAGAGGCGGTCAACGCCAATGAGGTGCTGGAGCACCTCGGGCACGACGCATTGGACCTGCTGCTGATGGACCTGGACATGCCTGGCACCAGCGGCGTGGATTTGATCCAGCGCAGCAAGGCCCGATGCCCCAATTTGCCGATCCTTATTCTCAGCATGCACGACGAATCCAACGTCGCGCTGCGCGCCATCAAGGCCGGGGCCTCGGGTTATATCAACAAAGGTTGCGACCTGAACATCCTGCTGCCAGCCATTCGCAAGGTGGCGTCAGGCGGAACGTACGTCGCCCCCGAAATGGCAGAAAAGATGCTGTTTGATGACACCGCCCATGCGAGCAGTGGCGGCTTTCGGCTGTTGACGGACCGCGAAATGCAGGTCTTCAACTTGCTGTTCAACGGTACGTCGGTGAATGACATCGCCACCCAGCTCGGCATCAGCAACAAGACCGTCAGTACCCACAAAGTGCGCCTGATGGAGAAGCTTGAACTCTCCAACATGGTCGACCTGATCAACTACGCCCAGAAGCACCAGCTCAATAGCTGAGCGGGCGTGTGAACTTTCATATGTGCGCAGTCGATTGGGTGTTTAGCGGGTACTTACAAGAGTCTCCATTGATCGACGCTCAAGCCGCCAACTTCGCACTGGCCAATCGATTCAGGCTGACGCCTTGCTCGGCAGCCATGAGTGCCAGATTGCGATGGACCAGCGGCGGGATGCGCACACGGAACTCGCCGCTATAGTTTTTCTCGGCCAGCGCCACCGGTACCGGCTCGCCGCTCGCTTGCATGTCGGCCACTGCGTCGGCCACCACTTTCTGGATACCCTTGAGCGCCGCCTCAGGCGTTTTGGCCAACCAACTCAGCGAAGCAAATTCGGCGCACAGGCCGACGTGTTCGCCATCTTCGGGCGACCAAGTGACGCGATAGGTGTAGTGCTTGATGTTCATGATCTGCTTTCCAATTTTTCGATAGCTTGAAGGACTTGCCTTACTTGATATGGCTTCGCCTTGCCCTTGGCGTTCTGGATGTTCACACGCGGGTCGCCAGGCCAAGGAGTCTTGAAAATGGTGTGGCTGCTGCCATCTTGCCGGGGCTTGCCGAAGTAGGTCTCGCACAGTTTCTTCAAATCATTGAAGCGCACATTTGTTGGCTCGCGACGCATCTGTTCCAGCAGTTTTTCAGTGTTTGACATAGAACGGTTATGGTGCCATTAATGGCACCATATGTCAACTCCCTCCTTGCGTACGGATTTACATCAACCACGTAAATTCGCAGGCCGCACCCGGTGGACAGCACTGCCTCCGAATTCGCGATCACAGCAGCGCTTGCGCCCGAAGTTTGTCTGCGCTTTCAGACCAGGGTCAATCAGTCGTGGTACGCGCCCCACACGGCATCAGAATTTCCCTACCGGCAGTAGGACGCGCCCGATTGTCGGGGCTAACGCAAAGCATAGGAGTCATCAGTGACCGAACCGTGCCGCTGAGCCTACTTCACCCACAGCCATGATGAAGGCAAGCTCAAGGAATTGGCCGTTATCGAGTCGCGCTTCAATAACTTCTATGCCGTGGGCAAGACCATGGCCGAGGCCTACGTTCGAGATGGCATGGATGCAGGCAATGTTTTAATGAAAGGCAGTAGCACTTCCCCTGGGTTTGACAAGGCGAGCGAAGAACTATTGGTCCAACTGACCAGCTTTGCCAAGGTGGTTGCGAACGTGCGCCAAGGCAGCCAAAGTGTGGCCACGGCAAGTGCCGAGATTGCGCAAGGCAACCACGATTTATCGTCCAGAACGGAGAGCCAGGCCAGCGCTTTGGAGGAAACAGCCGCAAGCATGGAGGAACTGAGTTCCACGGTGAACAAGAATGCCGATTCAGCGCGTCAGGCGAACCAGCTTGCCATGAACGCTTCGACCGTTGCCATGCAAGGCGGAGAGGTGGTCAGCCAGGTGGTGGAAACCATGAAGGAAATCAACGCCTCGAGTCGCAAGATTTCGGACATCATCAGCGTGATTGACGGGATTGCATTTCAAACCAACATCCTTGCCTTGAATGCGGCCGTGGAGGCCGCACGCGCCGGGGAGCAGGGCAGAGGCTTTGCCGTGGTGGCCAGCCAGGTTCGGTCGCTTGCGGGCAGGTCAGCGGACGCGGCCAAGGAGATCAAGAGCCTGATCAATGCCAGTGTGGAGCGGGTCGAGCAGGGCACGGACCTTGTAGACAAGGCGGGTTCCACCATGACGGAGGTTGTCAATTCGATCCGCCGGGTAACCGACATCAGGAAATGGCTGCTGCTGCCAGTAGTCTCAAAACCCAAGCGCACGACCTTGTGCAGGTGGTGGCTGTATTCAATCTAGGGGGCAATAGCGGCAACCACCACGTGGAACCACGCATAGCTACGACGGTGCGCAAACCGACATCGGCCGCAATGGCGTACAAGAGCCCTCAGCGGTTTGCGCTGGCCTCACCTGCAAAGCCAACTGCACGATCACCCGCTCGGCCAGTACCCACAAAGGCGCTCAGCCATGAACCTGCGAAGTCGCCCGCGCGGGCAAAGGGCGGCGATGACGATTGGGAAACCTTTTAAGGGAAGCCCACAGCCCACCCCGGTCGACTGGGCTCGGCTTGCCCTGTGTTTGGTAGGCACGCGCGCCACGTTTGATGACACCGCCCACGCGGGTAGTGGCGGTTTTCGGCTGTTGACGGACCGCGAAATGCAGGTCTTCAACCTGCTGTTCAAAGGCGTCTCGGTGAATGACATCGCCACCCAACTCGGCATCAGCAACAAGACCGTCAGTACCCACAAA
>JBAWYQ010000245.1:0-5564 GCA_037143475.1 Burkholderiales bacterium
CCCCTGGAGGAGTTTGGGTGGCCATAAGTGGGGGAATTTGAGGTGGCCATCAGGGGCGAATGTCGAGTGCGATCATTTCTCTATCCGTGATTTTTATGCCTTTTGCATAGGGGGTTGTATCCACGGCTGTTTTGATTTGTAGTCCGGCTTTGGTTTTCGTTGAACCAATTAAGTTGATGATCGTCTCAATGCTGACCAGCGGTCTGCCGCGCCAGTTCTGGCTGATGTAAGAAAACATTCGATGCTCAATTTTGTTCCACTTGCTGGTGCCCGGTGGAAAGTGACAAACTGAGATTTCCAAACCGGTTTCGTTGGCAAAGTTTTGCAGTTCTGTCTTCCATAGGCGCACTCTGGAGCCATTGCTACCTCCCCCATCTGCGGTGATCAGTAGTTTGGTTGCGGCTGGATATTTCTCTTGCGCCATGCTTAACCACCAGCGACGAATGCTCTCCACTGCAAATGCTGCAGTATCCGCGCTGGTGCCAACATTCACAAATCCGGTGTTGTTCACCAAATCGTAGATGCCGTAAGGCGCTGCACGTCCGTTTTCCGGGTCCATAAAATCATGCGTGCTGACCGCTTCTGGACAGCCCTGTGGTCGCCAATTGCTGCCCTTGTTTGCAAATAAACCGACAAGCTCTTTTTTCTTGGTATCAACGGAAATGACAGGAGCGTTTTCGTTTTGAAATGCTTTGACTTTTTCACTGATGAAGAGAAACTGGTCATTACGATCTGGGTGGCTACCACTCTCCTTGCATTTGCGATTGGCTTGCATGGTGTAACGCATTTCACACAACAACTCGTGCACCATACGCGTGCTCGTTTTGTGGCCCATGCTAGTCAGTTCCTGGGTCAGTGCCGCAATGCTTTTGCACGTCCAGCGCAACGGTGAACAAGGGTCGCCGGCCTCAAATGGCTCGAGTAACTTGTCAAGGTCACTCTTTAATGTGGGCTCTTTTGAAAACCGAGTGGATTACCGAGTGGCAGCGTGGGGGTTAATTTTTGAGAAATCGAGCTTGCCTGCAAGTAGAAATATAACGGTGCGGATCGTTGCGAGATTGCTGTATCCGCGTGCCTTGCGCTTTGCTGCTTGAAACAATCCATTAATGGCTTCCAGGAAGCCGTTGGTTTGGCGTGTATGAACCCAGGAGACGATACCGTCGAGATGGTTGCGTACCATTTTGGCAACCTGTTTCATTGGTTCTACCTTTGACCGCATGACGTTGTTGCTCCATTGCACCAGCATTGAGCGAACTACGTTTGCCTGCTTTCTCTGCAGTATTGCGTATTCCAGCGATCGCGGACAGCGATTCCATTCTGATGGCGGACACCATTCCACGTTGATGGCGGACAGTTTCTCTCATACCCTGGGGCCACTGCCGTCGATGTCCTGAATGACGGCGTGATCGTACCTCAAGTGTCCGCCATCACGGCGGAACGAGCGCGCGTTATCCACGTGGCCGCAGGCCAGGTGGGTAACCGCTGCCGCAGGCCTTTTCGTTTGTTTTGCAGCGGTGCAGGCTTGTCCACGGTGGCGGGCGTCGCTTGCGACGAACGCACGCCGCGGTGGGCAAGGCGTGTTCATTGAGCGACTCCTGGCTCTTCATCGCGCAGCGATTTGCCTTTGAGCGCAATCTTGTAGGAGCCGTGCACGATGCGATCCATGATGGCGTCGGCCATGGTCGGCTCACCCAGCCAGGTGTGCCAGTCGCGGTGCGGCACCTGGGAGCCAATGATCGTCGCGCGGGTACCTACCCGGTCATCGAGCACCTCCAGCAAGTCACTGCGCTCGCTGGCTGTGATGGGGCTCAGCGCCAGGTCATCGATGAGCAGCACGTCCAGACTGGCTAGTTTGGCAAGGCGCTTTGTGAAGCTGCCATCACCGTGGGCCACATGCAGCTCTTGCAATAGGCGCGAGGCTCGGGTGTACAGCACGGAGAAGCCCATGCGCGCGGCTTGACGTGCCAGGGCACACGCTAACCAGGTCTTGCCGCATCCCGTTGCCCCAGTGAGCAGGATGCTGCGACCATGGCGCACCCAGTCACAGCTGGCCAGATCGCTCATCACGGTGCGATCGAGCCCACGGGTTGCACGCCAGTTGATGTCCTCCATGCTGGCACAGCTGATCTTGAGGTGCGCGTTCTTGATCAGACGGGTCAGGCGCTTGCCGTCACGCCAGTCAACCTCTCGCTGCACGAGCAGGCCCAGGCGCTGTTCAAACGAGAGCTGTGAGGTGGCAATGGCTGTTGCCGGGTCGTTGAGTGCGGCAAGCATGCCGTCCAGGCGCAGGCTGCGCAGTTGTTCAATGGTTTGGTTGTCAATCATTTGGATTCTTTGAATACGGTTACGGTTTGTGAAGGGGTGCTACGCTCGTGACGTCAGTGGTAGTAGTTGGCTCCGCGCACGTTCTCGTGCAGCGGCAGTTCGACCTGGACTGCCTGCTGAGCCACTGGCAGGTAGTCCATGCCGCTCTTGAGGATGGAGTCGATGGACTTGTAATTCGGTGCGCGGATGGACTGTGCCCGTGCGCAGGCTGCCTCCAGGCGATCCCTTCCGTAGGTGCGTAGCAAACGCATGAGCCCCAGGCAGCTGCGGTAGGCCTGCTCCGGGTGCGCGCGGTGCTCCAATTGCCAGCGCACCACCATCTCGCAGGCTTTGCCTACGCGTTGTGCCCAGGCGATGAGCTTGTCCGGGCTCCACTGCAGATGCTCGCGGTGGTTCTCGGGCATGTGTTCGGCCAGAGTGGTAAAGGAGCCCTTGCGAGGGTGGGCCGCGTGCATGGCTACCCGCACATTGTTGTGCATGATCTCCACAGTGCACGACGTCGCACGCAGCTCCACCTGTTGGCCCACCAACTGATAGGGCACGCTGTAGAAGCGATGCTCGTATTCGATGTGGTAGTCCACATTGACACGCGGGGACTTGAATGTGTAGATCTGCATGCGCTGTACCGGCAGGGGTCGCAACACCGGCTTGTCCAACTCCTCGTAGGCACTGCGACGGCAGCCCTCGAGCTTTTTGAATGGCCTGTTATTGAGGTCGAGCACGAGCGGGGCAATGGCGGCGTTGAGCTCGGCGATGCTGAAAAAGGTTTGCTTGCGCAGTCGAGCCAGGACCCAACGTTCGACAAGGAGCACCGCCGCTTCCACCTTGGGCTTGTCACGTGGCTTGGCTGGGCGCGCTGGAAGCAATGCCACGCTGTAATAGGCGCACATCTCGGCAAACAGGCGCTGGGCAGTGGGCTCATAGCGGTCAGGGCGGGTGCTGACCGTACGAGGCTGATCCGGTACCAGCAGGCGCGGCACGCCACCGAAATGCTCCAGTGCGGCGATGGTGCACAGGACCCAGTTCTCGACTTTTTGTGCCTGGGTGGCACAAGCATAGGTGTAGCTTGAAGCACCCAGAACGGCGACAAAGATCTGCGCCTGCGTGATCTCGCCAGTTTGAGAATCGATGATGGGCACGGTATGGCCGGCGAAGTCCAGAAAGGCACGTTCACCGCCCGGATGGATCTGGCGCATGGAGAGCTTGAGGGTCTTGCTCCATTGCCGAAACCGGTCGCAAAAGGCGCTGTACTTGTAGGCGTTGGTGCCATGCTGGCCTTGGTACTCCTCCCACAGAAGCTGTAGGGTGACATCGGCGCGCTTGAGCTCTCGGTACAGGAGGCTGTAATCTGGTTCGATGAGTTGGGAGCGGCGCACGGTGCCAGGTTTGTAGATGCGAACGCTTAGTTCGTCATCGCTGAGCTTGCTCGCAGCCTCCCAATCCAGGCCCGCCAGGCGTGCTGCCTTGGCGATGTCGCCTACGCTGGTCTTGGAGATGTGAAGAGCCGCCGCTATCTCGCGGGTGCTCAGGTGGCCGTCGTGCAGAAGTTGAAGAATTTGTCGTTGTTTACTCATAGGGACCCTTGGTGTGGGCATCGCTCGGCTCCGGTAGAAAAAACCGGCGAGCTTATGCCCGGTTAAAGGTCACTCAGAACAACGGCGACTGTCCGCCATCAAATTGGAATGGTGTCCGCCATGAGCGCGGAACACTGTCCGCCATCGTGTGAAATGCTGTCCGCCATCCCAGCGGAATGCTGCCCGCCATCAGCGTGGAATCGTGTCCGCGATCACGCGGAATATGCACTCCACGTTTACCAAGTGGTTTGTCCGGCAGAAGAATCTAGCGCATCCAGTCAATGACCTCACTGCGGAAATCCGGCGGGTATGCCACAAAGATGGATTGCCAAAGCCATCGCGCCACACCATTGCCCGCCGATGGAAGCGGCATAGTGAAGAGGTTGCCATGCAGCTCGCCAATGAAACCGAAGCACTGATTCCTCCTGGACACCTGGTAAGCAATACGCCACTGGAGATCGTTCAGATCGATCACACGCAAGCCGATGCCTTTGTCGTCGACGATATCCACAGGAAGCCAATTGGGCGCCCTTGGCTGTCCGTGGCCATTGATGTCGCCACCCGCTGCGTTGTCGCCATTTACCTGGCCATGGAACGTCCCAACGCTGCAACCGTTGCCTTGTTGTTGACCAGGGTGGCGTTTCCCAAGGCACCTTGGCTTGAGAGTTTAGGACTCGATGAGGTTTTGTGGCCCATGCATGGCATACCGCAATCCCTGCATTTGGACAATGCCGCCGAGTTCAAAAGCAAAGCATTGCGCACGGGCTGCGCCGAGTATGGAATCGCCCTCACCTACCGCCCCGTAGGACGGCCCCATTTTGGTGGTCACATCGAGCGCATGAATCGCACGTTAATGGATCGACTGCGGGGTGTCCCAGGAAGTACCGGCAACTCCACAAAGGGAAGAAAGGAACGCAAGCCGGAAAAGTTTGCCGCTATGACGTTGCGAGAATTCGAACAGTGGATGGTTCTGGAAATCGCCCAGCGTTATCACCACAGTGAACACCGCGGGCTGATGGGCGCGTCACCAGACAGCGTATGGAAAACGCTCACAAAGGAGACGGCCATTCGTGTCCTGCCTGCGGATATTGAACAACAAAAGCGCTTTCTGATTCAGTTCCTACCCCTCGTCAGTCGAACCATTCAGCAAGATGGGCTGACTTTGTTTTACATCCATTATTGGCACCCTGTCTTTGCCGCATGGCGGGTGTCCCGCAAGAAGGTCCTGGTTCGGTACCACCCCGATGATTTGTCGCGCGTTTATGTCAGCGCAAACGGCAAGGACTATCTTGAAGTGCACTACGCCGAATTGCGAAGGCCTCGCATTTCCCTGGCGGATCAGCGCCAGGCAAGGCGTATTTTGCGCGCGCAGCGCCAGGGCGACGTCTGCGAAGCTCTTATTTTCAGGACGCTTGACCAACAACGTGAATTGATTTCCAAGGCGCAAACCAGGACACGTGCTGCCAGGCGAAAGCAGGGAAAGATCGGCAAGGTGCTAACACCAAAGGTTTTGCGCGACGACAAATCCAGCGTGGCGACCGAGATCGATTACAGCAAACCCGTGATTCCGTATCACGCTGAGACTTGGTAAGGAGTTCTCATGGCCAGGGCAAAACGGGCAACCCTCGATCACCTCACCATTGACACGCAAGCAAAGGCCCAACT
>JBAWYQ010000246.1:0-5547 GCA_037143475.1 Burkholderiales bacterium
TTAACCGATGCAAAATCTGCCCGTTCTTACTTCCACCCAGGTGTTGCCGCGCTTGGTGCAGGCTAACCTGCAGGCCAGTTTGACCGACACCCCGGTGGTGTTATTGCAAGGGCCGCGGCAATGCGGCAAAACCACGCTGGCGCGCAGCGTGGCCGAGCCCGCAGGTTTTGGCTACCTGAGTTTTGACGACGACAACTTGTTGCGCGCAGCCCGTGCCGACCCACTGGGTTTTGTTGCCGATCTGCCCCCAAAAATGGTGCTCGACGAGGTGCAGCGCGTGCCAGAGCTATTCACCACACTCAAACTGGTGGTGGACCGCGACCGCCAACCCGGGCGATTTTTGCTCACCGTTTCGGCTGACGTGCTGCTGTTGCCCAAACTGGCGGACTCGCTGGCCGGCCGCATTGAGGTGATCCGCCTGCACCCTTTGGCGCAAGTTGAATTGCGTCAGCAACCAGCGGGTTTTTTGCAACAGCTTTTTCGCGCTGAATTTGGCGTTGTTGCCGCCACGCGTATGGGCCTGGCGCTGGCCGACCTGGTGGTGGCGGGCGGTTTTCCGGCGGCCTTGACGCGTCAGCCTCCACGCCGGCGGGCATGGTATCAGTCTTATGTCCAAACCCTGGTGCAGCGTGACGTGCGCGATTTGGCACGCATCGCCGCGCTGGATGTGGTGCCGCGTTTGCTGGAGTTGGCGGCAGGGCAAACGGCGCACCTGTTCAATGTGAGTGAGCTGGCCAGCCCGTTTGGATTGAGCCGTCCTACAGTGCGTGACTACCTGGGCTTGCTGGAGCGGGTGTTTCTGGTGGATATTTTGCCGCCTTGGCATCTGCGGCAAATCAGCCGTCTGGTCAAGACACCCAAGCTCCACATGGGCGACACCGGTGTGGCCTGCGCACTGTTGCGCCTGGACGCAACCGCGTTGCACGCCAACCGGGCACTGTTGGGGCAATTGCTGGAAACCTTCGTTTTTCAGGAGTTGCGCCGTCAGGCAAGTGGCCAGCCTGAGCCGATTTCGTTCTACCACTTTCGCCACCGTGATGACCATGAGGTTGACATCGTGCTGGAGCAAGGCGAGTCACTGGCGGGGGTCGAGGTCAAAGCCTCTGGCACGGTCCGAACCGAAGACTTCCGGGGTTTAAAAAAGCTCCAGGAAATTGCCGGCGATCGGTTCGCCTGTGGGGTCGTGTTGTACGACGGTGAGGTCAGCCTGCCTTTTGGGCCACGGCTGTTTGCGCTGCCGATGCAGACCCTGTGGTGCGGAGCAGACGCGCGCTAGGTCGACAAGATTTAGTCGGTGCTCAGGCCCAGCTTCAGGCACAACCGGTAACCCTGACCGCGAACGGCCTTGATGGAGGGTTCTACAGCACCGCAATGCAGGAGCTTCTTGCGCAGGCGCACGACCTGCACCTCCAGCGCCTTCTTGCTGTGTTCGGTGATCTCTTTGTCGGTCAACCCCATGAGCTGCCAATTCTCAAGCTGCTGGTCCTTGGCCCGGACAAAGGCTGCCAGCTGAGATGCTTCGTGGCTGGACAATCCCACCGCGCCCAGCGGGCCTTGCAGGTTCAATGAGGTCATATTGACGTTTAAGGCACAGTCGCTTGGCTCATCGGGTTTGATGCGGCGGGTGAGCGCGCGCACGGCGGCAATGAGCTCATCGGACGAGGTAGGCTTGGTGAGGTAGATGTCGGCACCGCTGTCGTAGCCCGCCATCTTGTCGCGCACCTGGTCGCGCGCGGTAACCATGATGATGCCGATGTTGGGCTGCGCCGCGCGGATGCGTGCAGCCAGACTAATGCCGTCTTCGCCTGGCAGGTTGAGGTCGATCACCATCAGGTCGATGGGCGTGGCCCCTGGTTCGTCGGGCAACGCCTCGGCGCAGTCCACGCCACGCACATTGTGTCCACGCTGGGTAAGCGCCTCGACCGTCACGTCGCGCAGGGCGTCGTGGTCTTCCACTACAACAATGTTCAGTGGGTTTGGCATGGCCTGGGGCCTCTCGCAAAAAGAGTCATCATGGGTGCATTGGCTTGTTACTGGTTGCCGACCTTAAGCCATCACATCAGACAAAGCCTACCAAAGCCTACTGCTTCAACGCAGTGATCGCCGATGGGGTTCACACGGGCAGCCACAATTCGAAGCACACCTGTTCTTGCCCAATCGGCGCGTAGCGCACCCAGCCGCCCAGTTGCCGCGCGGCATCGCGCACCAGATACAGGCCCAGACCCGAGCCGGTCTTGCTGTGGGCGCCGGGGCTGCGATAGTACTTGCCAAAAACCCGGCGCGGGTCGGGCATGCCGGCCGCCCCCGCAGTGTTGCTGACACTGAAAAGGACTCCAGTGTGGTGGCGGTGTGTGTGGTTGCCGGCGCGAACTTGCACGGTGCTCGCCTTAGGAGAATATTTGAGCGCGTTGTCCAGCAGGTTATTTAGGGCGATGCGAAGCAAGGCGGGGTCGGTGCTGAATGCGGGCAAATCTGCAGTCTCGATCTGCAATCGGGCTGGACTGCTGCAGGATGACTGCAATTCGGCCATGAGTTCACTGACGCTGCAGAGCTGCTGCGAAGGTACATGGCGATGATGCTCCATGCGATCGGCCTGCAAACAGCGCTCGATAATCGCATCCATGTCCTGCACCGACTGCTGGGCATGTGCCTTGCTGCCGGCCGACAGGTGCGTTACATTGCCCAGGGCCATGCGCAACACCGAGAGGGGCGTCTTGAGCTCGTGGCTGAGCATGGACATGAATTGGTCCTGCTCGTTGCGCCGTTTGATTTCAATGGTGAGCAACCCGGCAAGGGTCAAAATCACCAGGAGCAAGGTCAGCGCCCCAACTGCGATCCAACGCAAGCGAGCGTGCACGGCGCTTGTCACATCTTGCGCGGAGAAACCCGTCACCATGATCAGCGGCAGGCCTGGCACCTTTTTGTACGCGAAGATGCGCTCGACGTTGTCGACCTTGCTGGTGTTGTTGTAGGTGCCTGAAGGCGCTTTCTTGGCAAGATTCCATAGAGGGGACTCTAGAGGTACCTGCCAGAGGTCTGCGGGTGGCTCGGGGTAGCGTGCGCGGATTTTGCGGTCTTCCAGGCCCAGCAAGCTGCATGAGTTTTGTGTGCCGCTGATCAGGGCCTCGCAGTAGCTGGAGAGCGCCTGGGGTTTGATGGTGGCCAGGATGACGCCCGCAAAGCTTCCGTTGGGGTGGCTGATGCGGCGTGTCACCCGAAAGTGCAGGTTGCCAGTGACCAGCCCGCTTTCCACAGAGCCAATGTATATCTGGTCCGTGGGGTTGGACTGGTGGAAGCGAAAGTAGTCCCGATCGGCAGCGCTGGGTCGGGGGGCAGAGGCGGCACGGGCGAGGACAATGTCGCCGTCCGCATTGATGAGATAAACGTTGTCGATGGTGGATTTATCCAGCGGCAGGGAATCGATGAATGCATCGGTTTCCGCGTAGGAGTGGGTACGCAGGTAAAAGTTGCGAACCGAGTGCAATAGCGTGTCAACTTGGTTGAGCATCTGGGCCGAGTGGAGCACCAGCGCTTCGTTTGTGAGCTCGGTGGACTGCACCAGCCGTGCCTCTTCCCATTCGTAGGACTTGGTGTAGATGATGCCCGCTTCACTGATCAAGGCCATGACGACGACTGCAACCACGGACCACAGCAACAGGAATTTGCGCCGAAAATATTCAATCAGGGTGGCGGCAAACCCGGCTGTTTCGTGGATGTTGCGCCGGTGTGGCGATTTGTGTCCGATTTCTATCCAGATGATGCAAACCACCAGGACGGAGAGAAAAACGATGTACCAGAACACGGTGACCCAGCTGGTAGGGTTGGCACCGCGCAAGTTGGGGGCGGGTGCCCACAAGTACAGGGTTCCGCGTGCCATCATCCAGAGCGTCACCAGGCCAAACAGGGCAACGAGTATCAGGCGCAAAGGGTTGCGCTTGTGCGTTTGCCATTGGGGCAAGAACAACAGGGTACCTCTGGCTCCAAAGATTGCGGTGACAAATGAGAACAGTGCTGACCGGTAGTTTCCGTTCGGCTCCACCAGACCCCAGTACCAAAAGGCCAGCATGGAGAGCGCCACGAGGCCGAGGCCAGCGCGGTCGGGGCGGGGAGGGTTGTCCTCTACGTAGGCCCTGAATGCCGAATACAAGACTGAGCAAGAGGCCAGCAGGAGCCAATTGGCCCCGATGACAATCACCCAGCGAGGTAGGTCCGGTGTGAAGCCTGAAATCACAAACCCGGTAGCGGACAGCAGTACCGCGTACGCACTGTATTTGGCCAATCGACCGTCAGGGTTGAAATGAGCGACCATTCGCAGCACAGCAGCCAAGCCAAGACTCAGCCCGCCGGCCAGCAAATACAGGGTCAGAGTTCTAGGATCCACGCGAAGATAGGCATAAGTTAATTTTGCTCGAAGGATAAGCGGATTATCAATTGCCAATATTCCAAATACGCCCTACAGGGCTTGCGGAAGTTGCGGCTGCCGTGTTTGGCAATGATGGCGTTGGCAATGTAGGTCGGGCGAATTCCGAGATCTCACGTGTGGAGGTGACGTTGCCATCCTCGTCGCGCTCGGTCTTGACGCTGTAAAACTCCGCCACTCGGCCGGCATGGGCCACCAGCCAGTAACGGCTGACTGGTGTGGCCTTGCCGTCGGCAACAAACGCAATGGCATTGGTGCCAAAGTTAAACAGCTCACTGCGGTCGCGCATGTCTTGCAGCACCGCATCTCTGGAGTCTGCCCGCATACCCCGGCCCAATTGAACCCGTGCCGACTGGCGGCGCAGCTCGTAGCGCATGCCGCCGTGTCTGTGTGAAAACAGGTCGGGTCGGGTGCCGTTCAGCAGGCGGGCCACGGCCACCCGCTTTTCTGAATCGGGGTCCAATGGGTCGGCAAACCGGGTGTTGTGCCAGCGGCGTGGGTTGTCCAGTAGCTGCGCCACATTCACCACCTGACCGCCGGCGCAGGTCAGCTCAAAGTCGCCCATCAGCACCTGATGAACCGCTGCGCGCTCCATCACGTTAGTGGTCTGTGCCAGCTTGATGCCTCGGCGCTGTGCCAGAGCGAAGGCCTTGTCGGTCATCCAGTTGCGCCAGGCGGTGTCGCACTTCTCGGCTGCCGCTGCGCGTGCTGCCTTGTGTCCCGCTTGGGCTTGCTTCTTGATAGAGGGCGTGGCGCTGTCGATCAGCAGGCGCAGGTTGAACTGAGTCGTTGGGTCCCCGTAAATCACACCCTCAACCCCGGCGCGTGTAACACCATCCACCAGCACCGACGCCCCGCTCAGGCTCATCTCACGTTGGACAAGGCTGGACAACGCTGGCACTGGACAACGCTGGCGATTGCGTTTTCCACAAAATTGCCACACAATTAGTTCTAAATCAATTTTGGGAGAATTTAATGGGCAAACGTTTTTCCACGATGTTATTGGTTGGCAAGGCCGCTACGCTGCCGCTGCTGATTCAACAGGCGCACGCATTGACCCCGAGCTACACCGATGTGCTTACTACCGAAGTGACACAAATCGAGTTGCCGGTGGCCAACCAGGTGCA